>JBBRME010000021.1:0-33478 GCA_038230995.1 Gemmatales bacterium | reverse complement strand
TCTTTTAATCCAAAGGCGTGCTGCAATGCCGTGATGTGTTGCGACCGACGCATACCGCCGATAAACACCATCTCCCGCCCGTGTAGTAGTTCAGCAACCCGTTCAATGTTTGGATCGTCCATGTTCAAATTCGAAGTTGGATCGTCGTCCGTCTTCAGCGATTCCAAATGAAGTTCAACGGATCGAAACACCCGCTCCACGGGGGCCGGTGCTTCCAAAGTCGTAGGCAGGCGATCATAAACCGGAACAAGCATCTCGCGGAGATCCAAGCTCGCTGGTGGCACTCCGGCTTGTACCGCGAGTTCCAGCAGTTCCACCATTCGTGGCCATTCTTCAACTGGAGCGTCGTGCTGCTCGCTCAACTTGCGAAGTTTGAAACGCAAGTTGCCAAGGGCTTTGGCCCGCACCTTCGCCGGGTCGGCTGGTAATGCGGGTGTTTGCAATGGGGTCAGCGTGTCAATTGTGGTTGTCGCTGCAATCGTCGAAACGGAATGCCCGCTGAACTTGACGATCGCCTTGGCGAGTCGTGCTGCCAAATCAGCCCACTTGGCTGGGTCAGCAGGATCTTCACGGCGTAGGAAGCGTGGAACGTAGATCTGGTGAATCTTCCCCAACTCACGGATATGGACGAAGAGCTGAACCTGCTCATGATCGCGGTTGACCCAAGCCAAGTCGCTCACAGCATAAAGCAACATGGATTGTGCTTCCGCACAAAGCAGCAGCACTTCCTGTCCGGTTGATAAATCCGGGCCTTGGGCCATCCAGTTCTTGATGAGTTCCGCAGCAGAGGCACACACCATATAGCCACCCGCGAGATCATCCCAAAGCAACTTCGGTTGGCGAATTCCCGAACCATCGAACATCCACAACCCGCAATCCGGGATGGCTTCGGCTTGCTTGCGGATCTTGTCTTCGTCCATTTCAGTTTCAGCGAGTGTTGCACCAGCAACCCGCCTAGCAACAAGCTTAGCTGCTGCTGCTTTCACACGGCAACGCGAAACGACAGTAGCTAACGGCAGTGGGATGAATTCACGTGCAGAGTCGAAGCTTAAAGGCGCAGTAGTTGTGCGTGGTGCATACGACGGGACTGGTGCCAGGAACTCGTGAACGAAATCCTTCCCAGGGGTCATGAAGGGTAAAGGCGGTGGTTGCTCTGAATGTTCTGGAGCAGCTGGCACTACAGCAGTTGGCAACGCTTCCAACCAAGTCGTTAATCCACGAGCCAACTGCAACAATTCAGACTGTAATTCAGGCTTTTGTTTCAACGCATTCTGGCAGCGCGTCAGTAATGGCGCGAGGTGGGAAAGGATGTCCGACGACATTTGTGAATATCCAATGAATTTGCGGCAGCGTGAACGGTGTATACAGTTGTTGCTCGGAAGTAAAGGCTACAAATGTACATCATAAACAGAATCTCTGTCGGCAGTAAATATTCGATGGCATGCACAGCTTTTTATCAAGACGTAGTTCATCGCCCGCTTAATCATCTTCCAGTACGGCAAGGAACGCCTCTTGAGGCACTTCGACTTGGCCGATGGACTTCATCCGTTTCTTGCCCTCGGCCTGCTTGCTCCACAGCTTCTTTTTTCGGCTGATGTCGCCGCCGTAACACTTGGCTGTGACGTTCTTCCGCATAGCCGCGATGTTTTCGCGGGCTATGACCCTCGCACCGATGGCTGCTTGCAAGCTCACCTCGAACAAATGCCGGTCAATCTCTTCTCGCAGTTTTGCCAGCACCTTGCGGCCCCGTCGCTCGGCCGTACTTCGGTGGACGACGATGCTGAGGGCATCAACTCGTGTGCCATGGACGAGGATATCCATCCGCACTAGGTCGGCCTGACGGAAACCGGTGATTTCGTAATCCATCGTGCCGTAGCCGTGGGTCACGCTCTTGAGTTTGTCGTAAAGGTCGTAGATCACTTCTGCAAGCGGCATCTCGAACACCAACATCACTCGTGACTGACTGAGATAATCGGTGCGAAGGAACGTACCCCGACGCTCCATGCACATGCCCATTAAGTCGCCAACGTTGGTGGCAGGCACCAGGAAACTGATGCGGACAATCGGCTCGCGGAACTCCTTGATGCCCCCACCGTCGGGTACGTCGGCTGGGCCGAGTACCTGGATGACGGTGCCGTCCAACTTCTCGATTTCGTAGGTCACGTTGGGTGCCGTCTGCACCAAGTTCAATTCACTGTCTTGTTCCAGACGCTGTTGAATGATCTCCCTGTGGAGCATTCCCAGGAAGCCACAACGGAAACCGAAGCCCAAACCATCGGAAACTTCCGGAGCAAAGCTGAACGAACTGTCGTTGAGCTTGAGTTTGCCAAGGGCTTCGCGAAGATCTTCAAACTCGTTGTTGTTCACCGGGTACAGCCCGGAGTACACCATCGGCTTCGGTTCCTTGTATCCGGCCATCGCTTCGGCCGTGGAGTTGAATGCATCCGTGACCGTGTCGCCAATCTTGACGTCTTCCAGACCCTTGATGTTGGCGGTGAAGTAACCGACCTGCCCTGCACCGAGTGCGTCGCACTTCGTGGCAACCGGGCGAAACTGCCCCATTTCAATGACCGTATACTCGCGGCCATTCCGCATCATCTTGACTCGCTGTCCGGGTTTCAGTTCCCCGTCGATCATCCGGATGTATGTGACCACACCCTTATACACATCAAAGTGGCTGTTGTAGATCAGTGCTTTGAGTGGGGCTTTAGGATCACCGCTCGGTGCGGGGATGCGATCAATCACCGCTGTCATCAGTTCGTCAACACCCTGACCGGTCTTTCCGCTCACGGCAAGCACGTCCAATCCGTCAATCATGATGGCCGTTTCCATCTCGGCGATCACAAAGTCCGGCCGGGCGTGGGGGAGGTCGATCTTGTTCAGCGTGGGAATGATCTTGAGATTGGCTTCAATCGCCAAGAAGGCGTTGGCCACAGTTTGTGCCTGCACGCCCTGGAAGGCATCTGCCAAAAGGATGGCACCTTCACACGCCGCTAGGCTCCGGCTCACTTCATAATTGAAGTCAACGTGGCCGGGTGTGTCGATCAAGTTCAGTTCGTACGTTTCGCCATTGTGCTTGTGATAAAGCGTAACCGGGTGCATGCGGATCGTAATACCACGCGACCGCTCAAGATCCATGCTGTCAAGCGTTTGGTTCTTGATGTCGCGTTCCGAAACAGCCCCGGTCTTCAGTAAGAACTGATCTGCAAGGGTACTTTTGCCGTGGTCAATGTGGGCAATAATACAAAAATTGCGGATGTTCTTCGTCGGCGTCGGCATGTGTACAACTTCTCGAATCGTAAGAAAACCAACTACACAATGATAGCAGCGCTTCACTCTCCAGCACAGACAGAAGCAAAACGCTGTGCTCGCTCTTGCTAAGATTTCAGCATGTCATTCGAGCGTCCGTGGTGGTTGTTGGCTTTGATTCTGGCGGGTGTGCTGGGTTGGTGGTTGCGTCGGCGGGCGCCGTTGGCGTTACAGTTGCCAGAGGCTGGGCGTTGGGTGCGAAGGAGATCAATGCGCACGGTGAGTGCAGCGGTAGGCCCATGGATGTTGCGGGTGTTGATACTTACCCTCTTGATCCTTGCGGTGGTTAATCCACGCTGGCCAGATCAATCGACCCGAGTGCCCGTTGATGGGATTGCAATACACCTTTTGATCGATGTCAGTGGTAGCATGAATTCTTCTGATTTCTCCCCGACGACAGAACCTTCGCTCAGTCGCCTGGATGCCGCGAAGCGGGTGTTTGAGTTGTTCACCATCGGTGGCGAATGGGAAGGTTACACTTTTAAGGGTCGTGCCAACGACCAACTCGGCCTGATGACTTTCGCTGCTGTGCCTGAAGTGGCCTGCCCTTTGACGTTGAATCATCAAGCCTTCACCAACACACTTCGACTGCTGGAAGCCAAGGGCGGGATTGATGCGGGAACCAACATTGGCGATGCTTTGGGCCTAGCCTTGGCAAAGTTTCAGGACATGAACAACGCAGGTGATCAACGCCGCAAAGTGATCGTGCTGTTGAGCGACGGCGAACACAACAAAGAAGGCGACGACGTGTTGAAACCATCTCAGGCGATGCAACTAGCCAAGCGGATGAACGTACCGATCTACACGATTGATTGCGGTGGTGAAGGGGCGAACGAAGTCGAAGCAGCACTGCGGCAAGAGGGCAGGGCTGCACTCGTAAAGGTAGCGGAGGAGAGCAACGGCCTTAGCTTTGCTGCAAATAGTCCAGCAGAGTTAGCTCAAGCACTCGGAAGGCTTGATGAACTTGAACGTCAATCGACAGCGAGCCTCTTGTTCCGGCGGTATCACGACACTCACGTCTGGCTGGCTGCTATAGCATTCGTGCTGTTACTACTTTTGCATATCCTCGAAGCCAGTTACTGGCGAAGGCAACCGAGCTAATCCATGCCCGAACAAGCCCTGGCATTAGTCGTGCGCGGAACCGACTGGAGCGAGACCAGTCGCATCAGCACTCTGTTCACGCAGCAGTTTGGAAAGATCCGCGCACTTGCCAAGGGCGGTCGACGCTTGAAGTCGAACTTCGAGATTGCCTTTGACTTGCTCACCGTTTGCCGGGTCGTTTACCTGCGTAAGGCTCACGGTGGCTTGGATCTGCTGATTGAAGCACAGGTTCAGGAGCGATTTCCAGCCTTGCGAACAAACCTGACCGCACTCAGCAGTGGGTACTACATTGCTGAGCTTCTCTCTGATGGAACTCAAGATTACGACCCGCACCCCAAATTATTTGACGCTGCAATACACACTCTTCGGGCATTACCAGAACACGCGGAGCCATCCATTTTGCCTGCAGGAGTTTTAGTACGAAGCCCAGTATCGGCATTTGAGCTTGTCTGGCTTGAGGAACTTGGTTATTGCCCGCGATTGGAAGAGTGTGTTGCGTGCGGGCTGGTTCTTCCCGTGCCACAACTGGCTGCCGTTCGGGTCTCGTTTAGCCCTGAAGCAGGCGGAGTCGTGTGCCCGGCTTGTCAACCAAGCGTACGTGATAAAAGACCGTTGTCCGAGCCGGGTCGCGGGGCGTTCATTGCCCTGCAAGCCTGTGTTGCGGGTACTCGCGAACCGTTTCCCGAATTCTCGCCGCAAGTACGGGCAGAGGTTCGGGCGGTTCTCGGGCACACAGTTTCAACGGTACTGGGGCGACGTCCACGCTTGTTAGCCGACGTCGATCGAGGCTAAGGGAAAAGCTTCGGAAACATTGGGGGAAAGTTGCCATGCCAGGGATTGGCCAACGATTGAAACAAGCCGCCTGGCTCTGTCTGGCCGCATTGACTTTGACTGTGTGTGGCTGCACGACCACCCTTGGCAAGAAAAAGGGCGAACGCAGTTTCTCTGACAAATTCGCTGATAGCTTTAAGAGCACCTTCAACCACAGTTATCACGACGAGCATTCAGACGCCAAGCTGGCCGAAGCAGAAGAACTCTTCGCTCAAGAGAACTACGCTGAGGCACAATTGAGATACAGCAATCTTGCCGACAACTCTTACAACGCCTCGCAGTTATGCGAGAAGGCACGCTTTCGTGAGGCAGAATGCTGCCGAATGCAGAAGATCCTGCCGCGTGCTGTTGATACATACAACAAATACCTGCAAGACTACCCTGGCGGTGTTTACAGCAAGACAAGTGCAGAGCGCATGTTCGCCATCGCTGAGTTGTGGTTAAAAGACACCCTCGAAGAAATGGATGCTGACCAGAAGAACAAAACATGGGTAAAGATGCCCAAGCTACCGAACCCATTCGATATCACACGACCCTCACTTGATGGGGAAGGCGTTCTTGTGAAGACAATGGAGAACATCGCGATTGGTGCCCCTAACGCAGACTGCGCCGAGAAGGCTATGTTCTGGGCCGGGTATTTGCACTATGCCCGTGGTCGATACGAAGATGCAGATCACCACTTCAGCACACTCGTCGAGATGTACAAGGACAGCCCGTTGAGACAGGAAGCTGCCCGATTGGCGATCGACAGCAAGAACCGCAGCACGGGTGGCGCACCGTATGACGGACAAAAATCCAGTGAAGCCCTGCAATTGGTCAACAACCTTGAAGCCACCGAACCACAGTTCCGTGCCAACGGTGAGAAGTCGGAATGGATCACCAAGCAAAAGCTCGGCATCCGTGAGGGTCAAGCGGAGAAGGATTTTGAAACTGCTGAATACTATCGCCGCACGAAACGATTCGGTTCGGCCTACTTCTATTACGAACTGGTCAAACGCAGCTACCCCGGCACCAGGCATTCGGACTTGGCAACGAGCCGCATTGAAGAAATGAAGCAAGTTCAGGCCCAAATGCAGGCCGACAAAGCTGCGGGTAAAACGGCACCACTCGAAACATTGCAAGAGAACGTCGACAAGATCATTGGCAAGGCACCAAAGATCGGTGAAGGCGGTGGCGTGAGCCCTGCCAGTCGACCAACGGCCCCGGTTATTCCCGCGAATGGCAACGACATTCGATAACGGAGGTTGGCGAGCAATGAACCGTCGAAGATTGTTAGAGATTGCCTTTGGAAGCTTGGCCTGCGGCATCATTGGTTGCCAACAGGGTGGGCATTTCAACATTGCTGGCTACACGACCGTTCCACCATTCGATCCAAACATCCGTAGCGTTTGCATTCCCACGTTTAAGCTCGCGCCAGTCGTCTCCTCGCCGTTACGCAATCTCGATGTAGAACTGACCGACGCCGTGGTGAAAGAACTGAACGCTCGCAAGACGCCTATTCGTGTCGTGTCGAATCAGACCCAAGCCGATACCATCCTGATCGGTACCATCGCAGGTGTAGCCAAGGCGTTGCAAAGTTATAACCAGCAGGCGTTGCCACTGGAGAACGAATTGGTGTTAACAGTTGATCTCGTGTGGCGAGATCAACGCACGGGTGAGGTGCTGAGCAATCCGCGAGCGAAGAAGCCGCCGTCTGGGGTCGGTGCGTTCGATCCAAGTGCAGTGAAATCGGAAGTCCTGGAAAAAGATGTCGCCGCTGCAGCGGTGCGTGTAACAGCATCGGGCCGATTCCTGATTCAAAACGGCGAGAGTATGGCCGTTGGTGCGGACACCGCAGTGCGTAAAATGGCAACACTCATCGTTAACATGATGGAAGCTCCTTGGCAGTTGCCAACATGATTACGATTGGGTTTGGTGCTTGAACGGATGGGCTAAGTGGGAGTACACGTGGTTCGTATTCAATGTGCAATGGTTGTCGCGATTCTTTCCTTGTTGGCCATGCCAGTCAGCGCTGTTGAGCCAACACCGTTTGAGCGATTCGTCGATGAGTACTACACAGCAGCATTTGCATGGGAACCAGTTCAGGCGACGTATGCGGGGATACACGAGTACGACGACAAACTGGCTGATCTCAGCAAAGGCAGCATCGCACGTCGAATCGCTACGCTCAAGAAACAACAGGCCTTACTCAAGGCATTGATTGCTGGAAAGCTCGTCGGCACGGAGACCATTGATTCAACGATCCTCAACAACGCCATTCGAGCTGAGTTACTGGAACTTGAAGTCATCCGCGACTGGAAGCGGAACCCCGTGGTGTACTTGGGGAAGCCAGCAGAGAGTATTGACTTGCTGATGAAGCGATCCTTCACCACCGAGCAGGAACGGTTGAAACTTATCATTGGTCGATTGAAATCCGCACCAGCGTTACTTGTAGCTATGAAGGAAAACATCGAGAACCCGCCGAAAGAATTCGCGGACTTGGGGTTGATCGTGGCGAGAGGGACCGTTGGTTTCTTCAAGGACGATCTGACAACGTGGGCCAAGACGGTTTGCAAAGCTGATCCGAAGCTGTTTGCTGAGTTTGAAGCAGCCAACAAGCCTGTGATTGCTGCCTTTGAAGACGCGGCCAAGTGGATCGAAACCGAACTCTTGCCGAAGGCCAAAGGCAAGTATGCCATTGGAGCAGCAGCTTACTCGAAGAAACTTGCAGCAGAAGAGATGATCGAAACTCCGCTGGTAGAGATACTTGCCGTTGGCGAAGCGAATTTGAAGAAGGATCAGGAAGCGTTTGCGGCGACTGCAAAAAAGATCGACCCAACGAAAAAGCCACTCGAAGTACTGGCGAGACTCACCGAAGATTATCCAAAGCCTGATGACCTCGTCGTGTTTACTCGTGGAACCATCGAGCGTACCCGCAAGTTCCTGATCGACAAAAAGATTGTGACGGTTCCCTCGGAAGTACGACCTACGATTGCTGAAACGCCGGCCTTCATGCGGACGGGTGGCTTCGCTTCCATGGATACACCTGGTGCCTACGAAACCAAAGCGTATGAGGCGTTCTACTACGTCACACCACCTGAAAAAGATTGGACATCGAAACGCCGGGGCGAGCACATGCGGCAGTTCAATAGTGCTGGCATGGATGTGATTACAATTCACGAAGCCTACCCCGGACACTATCTGCAGTTTCTCTTCTCGAAGCAGTATCCGACGAAGGTTCGCAAGTTATACACCTGTGGTTCCAACGTCGAAGGCTGGGCACATTATGCCGAGCAGATGATCGTGGAAGAAGGCTACGGCAATTTCGATCCGAAGGTTCGCTTGGCACAACTGCACGAAGCTTTACTCCGCGATTGCAGGTACATCGTGGGCATCAAACTGCACACGGAAGGGTGGACTGTGGAGCAAGGAAAGCAATTTTTCATGGAGCAGGGGTATTGCGAAGAGGAAACCGCATTTCAGGAGTCACGCCGTGGTTCTTACAACCCGACGTACCTCTACTACACGCTGGGCAAACTGGAAATCTTGAAGTTGAGAGAGGACTATAAGAAGGCGAAGGGCAAAGATTTCTCGTTGCAAACCTTCCACAATGATTTCGTGAAGCAAGGCGGCATTCCGCTTCCGCTGATTCGACAATTGATGCTGCCAACGACACAGAAAAAATAGCTCGGACAGCACGATCAATCTTGGCTTGCTGATCGTCGACCGAATCGAAGATACAGCGATGGGAGCAAGAACAAGTTCAACAACGTTGATGTGACAAGGCCACCGAGGATGACCACGGCCAAGGGAAATTCCACCTCATGGCCGGGTTTCAATCCACTCATCACCAACGGCAACAAGGCCAAGCCAGTGGCGAGTGCCGTCATGAGGATGGGTGCAAGGCGTTCTTCCGAGCCGCGACGAACAAGCTCAGGCCCAAAGGTTTCACCTTCATGATCTTCTAAATGACGATAGTGGCTGACCAACATGATGCCGTTACGTGCTGCGATGCCCAACACGGTGACAAATCCAACCATCGAGCCGAGAGACACGATTCCACCTGTGAGCATGACTCCCACCCCGCCACCGACGAGAGCAAACGGCAAGCTGAAGACCACGATTGCCGTGAGCCGCCAAGATGCGAAGTCGGAATAGATGACCAGTATCACACCGATGAGTGCGAGACCAGCCAGCACATACAACCGCTGGCTGGAGGCACGCCGGGCTGCTTCTTCGCCAAGGAACTCCGGGTGATATCCAGCATCGAATTTCAGTCCACGCACTTTCGCTTCCACTTCAGCGGCCACGGCACCCAAGTCGCGCCCTTGCACATTACAAGTGATGTCCAACCGGCGTGACGCCGCTTCGCGTTTCACCTCGTTGGCCATTGGTACGACAAGCACATCCGCCACGTCTTTCACACGTATCTGCTGGCCGGTAGGTGTATCCAACGCGAGATTTTGAATTGCTGGTACGTCTTCCCGGCACTTGGCGTCGCCCCACACCAGTACGTCGAATCGCTTCTGCCCTTCGTACACCTCGCCGACTTTGGTGCCACGCAACAGCGTGGTCATCGCGCGGCGAACTTGTCCCGGTGTCACGCCATATCGCTCGGCCATTTCAGGTCGAAGCCGCACTTCGATCTGCGGCAGTAGCACCTGAGATTCCACCTTCAAGTTCGTGACCCCTTCGACAGCACCCATTACTTTCTCGGCTTCTTTAGCCTTGGCACGCAGTGTTGGCAGATCCGGGCCGAACAGCCGAACCACGATGCTGTAACTGGTACCTGTTAGCACTTCCTTGCTTCGTTCTTTTAGGTATGTCTGCACATCGCAGAACATGCCTGGGTAGCCTTCCATCGCCACTTGAATGCGTTTTAGTGTCGTCGCATAGTCCACATCGGGGTCGATGCTGATCCAGAGTTCCGTGAAGTTTGGCCCGTACACTTCGTCGGCCACTTCGGCTCGGCCAATGTGCGATCCAAAGTTTCGCACTCCGGGGATGCTCCTCAACTCTTTACTTGCCAACGTGGTCATGCGGCTCATCTCTTCAACAGATGCACCCGGCTTGGCGATGAAGTGCATCAAGAAGTCCGTCTCTTGAAACTCCGGCAAAAACTCGGAACCGAAGCGTGTGGCCGCAGCTCCACTCAAAACAAAGGTGCCGAGAATCGCACCGAGCGCCATATACGGATGCCCGATCAGGTATGGCAGGACAGCACCATAGGCTTGACGCAACCAGCGGGCAATCGGTGCCTCACCACGTGGCCCACTGCGGCCGGTCAGCAGCATGTACGACACTGCAGGTGTCACAGTTAATGCCACGAACAACGAGGCTAGAATGGCAAGGATGTAGGCCAGGGCCAGTGGGCGAAAGAACGCCCCGGCAATGCCATCGAGGAAGAAGATCGGAAGGAAAACGATGATCACGATGAGCGTGGCATAAACCACGGCACTTCGCACTTCGAGCGAAGCGCTGACCACAACCTGGAACGCAGAGACAGGTTGTTCAGCGGTACGGTTCAAGCGTAAACGGCGGACGATGTTCTCGACGTCGATGATGGCATCATCCACCACTTCACCAAGTGCTATGACTAACCCGGCGATCACCATCGTGTTCAATGTCACGCCGAATGCCGTGAGCACAACTACTGCCGAGACCAACGAAAGCGGAATCGCCATCAAGCTGATGACAGCCGTGCGCCAGTCGAACAGGAACAGAACGAGGATGATCACAACCAAGCCACAGCCCAGCAACAAGGCGTGACCAAGGTTTGCAATGGCCCGTTCAACAAACGTCGCCGGGCGGAAGATCGATGGGTCGACTTCCAGTCCTTCTAGTCCGGGTTCGAGTTCCTTAAGTGCAGCTTCCACCCGACGAGTCACATCCAACGTGTTCCCTTCGGGTTGCTTTTCGACGATGAGCAACAAGCCAGGCACATCGTTGATAATGGCATCGCCAATTGGCGGCGGTGATCCGAACTTCACGGTGGCCACGTCGCCAAGGCGAACAGGCACGTTTCCTTGGAAGGCCACCACGGTGCGGGCCAGATCGTCCGGCTGTTGAATCATCGCCCGGTGTCGGACCGCAAGCCGTTGCAAAAAGCTATCGACGTAGCCACCGGATTCGAGGGCAGTGGCCTCTTGAGTAGACTTTGTTACTTGATCGAGCGTGACCCCGGCGGCTCGTAATTGATCCGGATTCACCAGCACTTGGTACTGTTTGTCGCGCTGGCCCCAGATGGCCACGTTGGCCACTCCGGGTACGGACATGAGCTTTGGGCGGATCGTCCACAAGGCCAACACTGTCATGTCTTGTTGGCTCATCGTCTTAGACGAAATGCCAATCTTCATCACCCGGCTGAGCGACGATAACGGTTGTAGAATCACGGGAGGACGGGCCACTGTGGGAAGCCGCACGGCTTCAGCGGAAACACGCTCTTGCACGTATTGCCGGGCCTTGTGAATGTCCGTCCCTTCGCTGAACAGCAGCACGACCGACGAGAGGCCAAGAACGGATTTGGAACGAATCGTCTTCAAGCCAGGGGTGCCGTTGAGGGAGTTCTCTAACGGCACGCTGATGAGGCTTTCAACTTCTTCCGTAGCCAAGCCTGGGGCTTCGGTTTGGATTTCAACTTTGGGTGGCGCGAACTCAGGAAACACATCGAGTGGTGCGGTTTGAACCGTGCGTACACCATAGGCAACGAGCAAGCCGCACAGTGCCAAGACCACGACCCGACCCCGAACCGACGACGAGATCAACCGACTGAGCATGGGGTTCTCACTTCACGAAGCCGGTTTCGGCGCCGAACAGTTCCATCGTACCCGCTGTAACCACTTTTAAACCGACAGCAGGGCCGCTCGCCAGCACAGCATCGCTACCGATGGTGTAGGCCACTACCACGCGACGGCGGGCATACTTGTGCGGGGCCAATTGTTCGTAGACCCAGGTCCCACCGTGAATGTCGAACACCACGGCCGACCAGGAGATGGTGCTGCTCTCAGCAGCACCGGTCAGAGGTATGGTGACGCCAAGGCGTTGGCCGGGGATCAACTTTCCGTCCGAGTTTGGTAACGCGTAAAAGAAATCGACTGTGGCGGCGAGCGGGTTCGCCGATGGCGGGGCCGCAACAACATTGGCCGAGACAAGCTTGGTGCCCGGCGGAGCTGACAGCCGGCCAACATGGGCCGGTTGTGTCCGATCGATCGTGTCGAGATCGTTCACTGGTAATGGTACACGAACCCAAGCGGTGGAAAGATCCATGATCTCGAACAGGGCCGCTCCGCTAGGAACTTGTTGATCGGGCAGGGCAGAAATCACCCGCAAGATACCGGCTCTGGGCGTCACAATAGGGATGGGCGATGCCTTGCCCTTTTCCAGTTCGCCCACGGCACTCAGCAGAACATCACGGTTGTGCTTGGCCCCCTCGTGGTTCTCCATGGCTTCATCGTAATTTCCCTGGGCAACTTCCACGGCCGCTTTGCTACCAGTTGATTGTGTGAAAGCGTTTTTCGCGCGAGTCAGCAAGGTTCGGTTCGCTTCCAATCGGCTCTCGGTCGCCTTGACTTGGCCTTCAGCCGTTGCCAAAGTTGCCGTCATCGTTATTCGCCCTTCCGGGCTGAGCAACGGCATCAATCGCAGGATCACATCGCCTTTGCGGACGGCTTGCCCGGCTTCGAGCATCCCACCTTGTGGGGCTTCAAGCGTGCCACCCAGCGGGGCGGCGACAAGTATTGTTCGCCCAACAGGTACCGTCACCTCGCCGCCATACACTCGTACTTGCCGTACGGATTTTTTCTCAATCACGCCGATGGTCAGACCCAAGCGCTTTTCAGCTTCTTCGGTCAACGTCACCGTGTTCAGGTCATCTTCCTTCACAACCTTGATAACGGAAGCAGCCGGTGTGGGCTTGTCTGAACTGGTCGTAGTGGATTTGTTCATCAATAACCACCATGCCCCAGCACCAATGGCCGCCGCGACGGCCAGCATCAGTACGGTGGCCGCAATCCGCTGGACGATATTCACTTCGTCCTCCGGTCTTCGACAACAACAGTTGGTGGTGCAGCAAGCCGATGACCTACGCTACGTTCGAGCTCGGCCCAGAAGCGGCGCGCGTCCCCGTGAAGTTGAGCCTCGCGAAGGTAATTGTCGAGCAGTTGTCGGGTGGTTTGCAGCACGACGAAAATGGCGACGTTACCGTCTTTGTAATCCAACTGGGCCAATCGAATTGCTGACTCGACTTCTGGTCGAACCCTAGACTTAAGCACTTCGAGTTCTGCACACGTTTGCTGAAACTGCAAGTTGGCCCGCTGCACGTCGAGGATGATTTGATAGGCCACGGTTTTCTGGTTCCGTTGTGCACGTTCGAGATCAGCTTGAGCCCTGGTGATGGCCCCTTGATTCCTATTGAAAAGCGGTAAGGTCATCCTCAGGCCGGGGCCAAACTCATGCCCGTTAGTTCCGCTTGTTGCATCACCGATACCCAGAAAGCGCACCCAGCCCAGCTTGGAAAAGCGAACCCGAGCCTCGGCAGCAGCAACGGCTTCAGCGGCAGCCAAGGCATCCGGTCGGCTCGACATGGCTTCCTGAGTCAATGCTTCAACGTCAAACTTCTGGCACGCAGGTGGCGGTGAAGGATCAAGATTCAACGGTTCACGCAGCAAGCCAAGCCCCATCAAGTTTCGTAGTCGCTCTTCCAGCACAGGAACATCATATTCGATGCGGGTTGCGTCTTGCTCTGCAGTGAGGGTATCAATGCGTGCCGTGGCCGATTCCTGCGGTGAAATATCACCATCTTTTGCTCTCTTCTCGGCTAGGTCGGAGATTTGTTTGCGCAGCTTGACCGCTTCACCTGCGATGCGAACACGCTCTTTCGCCAGCACTACGTCGGCATAAGCCTGGCGAACATCCCTCATCAGATCGAGGCCAGCCTGTGTGACCCGTTGGCTGACTCGATCTGCTTCCTTAGCAGCCGATTGAATCCGGATTGGTCGCAACCAGATCGCTTCGATTGGGAATTCGAAGGCGTATTTGAACGTCTTTTGCGTCACCCCGAAGAAATAAATCAGCTCTGGGTTGGGCAGCAGTCCGGCCTGAATCAGGTCACTACGGGCCACGCCGAGATCGACGAGCAATTCCTGAAACGCTGCATTATTCCACAGGCTGATGGCCACGGCTTCGTCTTCCGTCAGGCCATCGGCAAGCGAGGCCCCTGGTGGCATCTTCACTTGGCAGACGTTGGAGTTCGATGGAATGGTTTGGCCGACACGCTGCGTGAGTTGCGCCGAGACTGAGATTGAATCCGGGGCCACTGGCGTGGCGTTGCAACCGGCAAACAGAAGCGACAGATTCACACTGACGAAGTTCAGTAGCGAGCGATGAAGTTGTGTCCTGCTCATTCACAGCGATCCTGTTACGTAGCACAACGCGTTGCTTCAATTATCGGCATGGCCCAATATGAACTTTGCATGGAAATGTTAAAAGAGGAAAGCTGGATAGATAAAGACGATTTTATGATGTACCTCAACGGGGCTTGTACGCTTTTAGGTAATCCTCAATAGCGTCACGATGCTGACCAGGCGGGAAGCCCAAAGCATCCATCTCAGCTATCGCCAGGCTGGATGGCCAATGCAGGTACTCCATGCGAAAGAAACCACACAAGGCCCCCGTGCGGTGGTTGCCAGCAAAGCAGTGAACCAGCACCGGGTAGTTGGATTTATCATCCATGATCGCTTGAAACTCACTGACAACTTGCGTGGCAGCGATGTCGCCGCGTTCGTCGGCATCCCACACTTTTGGTGCTATGCGGATGTGCTTAATGCCGCGATTCTCGCAGGCTTGTTGTTCAAGCAGATCGAGATCCTCAGTTGTGCTGCGATCCGGATCACTCACAGCCCGCAGCGTGACCACCGTTTTGATTTTGTAGCGCTGCAACACGAAATCCAAACCGGTCGGCGTGAGTTGACCACTTCGGTATAGCGTGCCTGGTTCTACAACGTGGAAGTTGCGAAAGTGATAGTTGCTCACCCACGTCAGCAAGCCGATGCTGACCGTAACGAGGGCAAGCCAACACACAAAAATCCATCTCCAAACTTTCATTCCTGGCATCCGATCTAACGTGGAGTGATGCTGAACAAAATCAATTTGCTTCCCACACGCTCTGGTGATTCCCACGGCAACACGGTCTCTTCGTACAGCACTTTTCCATCAAGATTCAACCCCGAAAGCAGGCGCTTGGGCATCAGCACCCAGCGAATACGTTCCTTAGTAATTCCTTCGGTCAGCTCGTGGGGTGTGATGTAATCCGGGCGTTGCTGGCCGAGTTCAAAGATGGTGTCCGTCGCGTGATAAAGGGCAAGTCTCCGCGGTTCATCCTGGGAGAGAGATCGAACATCCTTCAAAAAATCTTGCCGCGAACCCAGATCATCAGCCAGTGGATAGACAACGCCGAAGCCATAGTAAAAGGCAGCAAACACAATGATGATGGCGATTTCAAATCTTGGCAGTTTCGGCTTCAGGATCATGGCCAACACAGCAACCACGCTCATGCCCCAACCCGTGGCGTACCAGCCGCGCTGCGGCAGTGGGGGCAGGACGTCAAAGGGCTTGGGCAAGTAGAAGAAAGCCGGCAAAAGGAGTATTCCCGCAAGGACAACTCCTATGCAATACAGCCACCAAGCCAGCGAACGCAACGCCTTTGCTAGCCGAGTGAGTTCATGTAGTTGTGCTGTGAAAACACGGGCCAACAACAAGGCTGAAGCGGGTAGAACTGGCAGCAAGTAATAGCTTCGCCGCGATGCTGCTGCGGTGAAGAACAAAAACACTGCCCAGAAGTAAGCACCTGCAAAGCGATCCCCACGAGTCGTATTGCCAACGCTGCGAGGTAACAAGGCCGCCGGCAAAAAGATCGACCACGGGGCGGCCAACACAAAGATGACCCCGCAGTACAGATACACCGGCCCAACGTGATTATGCGGGGCGACGAACCGCTGCACGTTCTCACGCCAAACCATACTCAGGCCGACCGTGTCGTGATTTTGCGATGCTGCCAGCAGGAACGGCAGAAAGTACACCAACACGGCCAACGGTATCGCTAACAATGTCCAACGTTGAAAGAACCAGCGGTTCTGTTCCACGATTGACCGGAGTTTCGCGGTTGTTGATCCCAAGCTGGCCCGAATCGCCCAAGCCGACGACAGCCCGTAGAAGAAAAACACGACCATCGGTAACGCAAAACCGAGCAGCCCCTTGGCGAGCGAGACCACAGCACACCACAGCCACAGGCCGAGCACCCACGGGCCGGTCGGGCGATGTTCATTGCGAAGGAACCACCAGATGGTGATGAGCGTTCCAGTAACTGTTTCCACATCCGCTGTTGCTCGTCGGGCATAGAACGCGAAGCCAAAGGACGTAGCCAACACGGCACCAGCGATGAACGCTGTGCGCCAATCGAACAGCCGACGACCCAAAAGCATCACAATCCACACACCCAACACACCGGCGATAGCAGTAGGCAGGCGTGCAGAAAACTCGGTGACTCCACCGGTGAAGTAAGAACAGCCAACGATCAACCAGTACGAGCCGACAGGTTTATCGAAGTAGGGCCGACCGTTGATGGTGGGGTTTAGATAGTCGCCACTGGCTCGCATTTCGCGAGCCACCTGTGCCCAGCGAACTTCTTCTGAAATAAGAGAGCGATCGCCAAGGCCCATCGTGAAGAGCAAGCCTGCGGCCACCAGCACGAACAGACAAGCGAACTGCCAGAGCTTTACCGAAGGTGCTACCTCCTTGGTGAGTGTACCCGAGCTCATCATCCGTGACTCCAAATCACTAACAATTGGCCATCACACTGCTTTCCGTCATGATGATACTCAGAATAAGCATTCTGCCTGATCTGACTGCGCGAACTGATTTGTTAGAAGATGGTCAATAACGTACGTTCGCCCGCAATTTCGATTGCTAAGTGTACACATGTAACGTAGAGTACGTTTGTACTGGACTTTCTTGAACCAGTCTGGCGGAGCCAAAGATGACCCCTGCAAGCAGTGCGGAGCTAACCAACAAGCCCACGTTGACGGACACTCAACGCCAGATCTTTGACTACATTCGAGACTACATTGAAAAGAATGGCTATCCACCTGCTATTCGTGACATCGGAGATGCGTTCGAGATTAAGTCACCCAACGGCGTCATGTGCCATCTTCGAGCACTAAAGAAGAAAGGTTACATCGAGCGTGACGAGAAAAATGAACAGCGTAGTGGACGTGCCCGCGCGATCACCATTCCAGGTGTTACGACAGGTGGTTTTAGTCTGCCGTTGTTGGGCATCATTTCAGCAGGGAAGACGATCGAAGCTGCGGAGCAAAACGAACGACTCGAAGTGAAAGAACTCTTCCACGGTGATAACTTGTACGTACTGAAAGTCCGTGGTACATCGATGATTGACAGCCAGATTGCAGATGGCGACTTCGTGATTATCAAGCGGCAAGAGACGGCCGACAACGGCGAAAAAGTTGTGGCCATGGTGGACCGGGCCATGACCCTCAAGAAGTTCTTCCGTCGCAAGGATCATATTCGTTTGGAACCCTGTAACAGCAATATGGAAGCGATTATTGTGGATCCCGCAAAGGAAAACGTATCGGTTCTTGGAGTGTTGGTAGGTGTCATCCGCAAGTGTTGAGCCACAAAGGGTAGAAGTTCTGGAGCGTTGAAAAACGGACTGAGCCAATCGAACCATCAGCCCGTTCACTTTTTGTAACTAAACTGACGGCATGAACCTCATCGAACAAGAAGCAGCGATCCGCCTGGGCGGTGGGCTGAAGGCCATAGATCGTCAGCACGAAAAGAGCCGTCTCACAGCACGTGAACGCATATCAAATCTCCTTGATCCCGGGTCTTTTTTTGAACTTGGCCTGTGGGCCGCATGGGAGATGTACACCGAATGGGGCGGGGCACCGAGTGCAGGCGTGGTGACTGGTATCGGTCGAGTGCGCAATCGTGATGTGATGGTGATTGCCAACGATGCCACCGTGAAGGCCGGTGCGTTCTTCCCGATGACTGCAAAAAAAGTTCTTCGCGCTCAACGAATCGCGATGGAGTGCCGAGTTCCGTTGGTCTACCTCGTTGATTCCGCAGGTGTATTTCTGCCACTTCAAGATGAAGTATTCCCGGATGAAGACGACTTCGGTCGCATCTTTCGTAATAACGCGGTCATCAGTGCTGAGGGCATTCCACAGTATGCAGCCATCATGGGTAACTGCGTGGCCGGTGGAGGATACTTGCCCGTACTCTGCGACAAACTCTTGATGACGGAGGGCAGCGGGCTCTATCTCGCAGGACCTGCCTTAGTACGTGCTGCAATTGGCCAGGTTGTAGATCATGAATCGTTGGGTGGCGCAGCCATGCACGCTGGTATCTCCGGCACGATTGACTACCGCGAACCAAACGATGAAGCCTGTTTGGAACGTTTAAAACGGCTCATTGAATTGCGACCTGCTGACAAGTCATTGTCAGTCAATGGCCCATCTTCGCTGCTCGAAGTCTTTGCTCAACCTAGTGAATATGATGTTCGCGATTTGCTGAAGCAACTACTCGATGGAAGCGAATTCGATGAGTACAAGTCCGAATATGGGCAAAGTGTGGTCTGCGGGACGGGACGGCTGAATGGACAAGCTCTCGGGATCGTCGCCAATCAACGCAAGCGAGTGAAAACCGCTGATGGCATCTTGCAGTTTGGTGGAGTGATGTATGTGGACTCTTCAGACAAAGCAGCAAGATTCATTATGGACTGCAACCAGACTCGCATCCCGATCCTGTTTGTGCAGAACGTGAATGGATTTATGGTCGGGCGCGACTCTGAGCAATCGGGCATTATCCGTGCAGGGGCCAAGCTGGTGAACGTCATTAGTAACAGTGTCGTACCTAAGCTCACGCTTATCACAGGTGGATCGTATGGGGCCGGGAACTACGCGATGTGTGGCAAGGCGTTCGATCCGCGTTTCATCGTGGCGTGGCCGGGCGCGAAGTATGCCGTGATGGGTGGCGATCAAGCCGCAAGTACGTTGCTGGATATTCAAGTGCAGGCCATGAAACGCCAAGGCAAGGAAGTCGATGCAGAAGAGTTGGCTAAGCTGCGTGACCAAGTGAAGGCAAGCTACGATGAGAAGATGGACATCCGCTACGCGGCAGCTCGTCTCTGGGTTGATGCGATCATTCAACCAGACGAAACCCATTCTGCACTCGAGCGGATGTTGCACGTGGCTACACGTTTCGATCAGGGGAAGCCATTTAAAACCGGCGTGTTGCAAGTGTGAGTCAGTCGCTGATGGCGTTGAAGAGAAGTTCAAAATCTTCTTCGCTCACCAGTAGCCCAATCGAACTGAGTAAAACCATACCGACAATCAAGCCAAACACCATCTTTGCGACCTTGTGTTGGTGCTTTATTGCCAAATCAGGTTGATGAACCACGCGGTATAAATAATCGATTCGGGCACTTAATGGTCCGTGTTGCCACGCTCGTATCCAACTCCATAATCGATTACGCAGACTCATCATTTGGCCTGCGGATTCCATTCCGTTCAGCAATCCCACACGTTCCAAGGCTAGTGCCATATTCTTGAGTCCAGTCGGGCAGAGAACGGCTTCACTCAACTTTGTTGCTGATGTATGCGATTCACAGTGTGAATCGAGACAAGATGCTGCCGTAGCGCCGAACAAATCTGCTTGTCGTTCGCAAGCACGTGACAGCCATCCGAAAACCACAAACAGATACAGACCCATGACTACCAGGAGTGCAAGTGAAAGCATCGTGGTATTTAACCAAGGAAGTAACCGTTCAGGGCCGTGACTCCGTAGCAACACTGCAAGCATGGCCAAACAGCTTGATAGTGCAACGCTACTCAATGACAGAATCACAAGATACATCGGCAAGTGCAAATGCCTTACGTGGCCCATTTCATGGCCCAGGACTGCATCAATTTCTCGGTCGTCCATCGCATCAAGAATGGCATCAGTAAAAACGAAGTACCTCGCCCATGGCACAAATCCAATCACAAAGGCATTCGCCATGAGTCCTTGTGTTGGCATGACAAGAATGTTCGAGTAGTGAATTTTCATCCGCTTTAGCGTTACTTCGAACCGCTGTCGGCGCGCATTCATCGGCATCGGCTTCCATCTCAACAGCACGCGGAGCAGCAACGGGAAAAAGACAAAGAACGCAATCGGAGCTATCGCGAGCGTACATTGAAACCAGACCTGCGATGCTGTGTGTGGAAGGAGACGAATGATCGTTTGATGCGAGACATTCAAGAAAATCGGCAGCATCACCATGAACAAAAACTGTCGGGCTTGCTGAATCCAAAAGGCAACGACACTGGGAAACGCTGCGATCGAGCTTCGTTGTTTCGCAAGCGCGCGTTCTGCGAACCAATAGGCTACCCAGTTCATTGACAGGATGAGGAAGTATGGCAGGGGTACAAGCAATTCAGCAAATGGATACAGTCGAAAGGTATCCGTGTTCATTCCCCAACGCCGGGCGACTTGCCCCCATCCGAAGACAAAGATTGAAACCAAACACACCAGCACATTGACGTAAAAAACCCAACTACGCCAGCCAGCATACCAACGAGCAGCAAGCCGCTTCTGAATCTCCGACTCTCGATTTGAGCGGACAACTCGCAGTGCAAGTAAGAACGAAATACTCACGGGAATCAACAAAAGGCCAAGTGTAGCGAAAGCAGAGCCACTGTCCGATGGCCCAACCCGTGAAGCGGGCCACGGTAGATTCATCGTGGAAGCAAGCAACAAGAATATCAGCACAATCGGCATGAATCGATCACAATCCTGCGTGGTGTGCCTTATATCAATGTAGTAGGCTTAGGCTTTCAGTAACCGCATACCTAGCCACGCACCAGCGATGCACGCGATCAACGTTCCAAAAACGTAGAGCGTGGCCGTAGTGGTATGGCCCTTGCCAAGCAAGTCAATTGTCTCGGCACTGAAGGTACTCATGGTCGTAAAGCCACCGCACAAACCGGTGCCTAACAGTAATCGCCAATTCGGCCGCTCGGCAAAGATAACCAAGAAGCAACCGAGTGCAAACGAGCCGATGAAGTTAATACTAAACGTCACCCAAGGAAATGCTGCGTAATGCAGGGCGGGCCACAGTGTGGCTAGTCTCGCCAAGCCCCAGCGGGCAGTAGCACCCACACCGCCGCCGAGGAACACCATCAAACCCGAAGTCCATTCGCTCATGGCGAATCCTGTGCTACTTGGATGTGCGGAAGGTGAGCCCATCGATGAATTCCTGTTCTCTTTTAGCGAGTTCCGCTGTTTTGTCGGGGGCGCTGAGAAACGTTACCAGGAGTTGTTGTCCATTTGGCCCGGCGATGAAATAGAACGTCTGCACCACGGTGGCCCCGTCGCGTTTCCCCTTCACGCTGTAACAATGTCTCCACGTCCCCGGTGCGGCTTTCTGCTCGCCATCGGAAATCACTTCAAGGGCTTCCCAGCCTGGTGTCTTGTTGATCGCAGCAACGAAATCCGCAGCCTTGTTATGTTCCCCTTTGCCGGCCCGACTCCAATTGGTGACCGTTGCCTGACCGACGAAATCCCCTGTTTGCAGCAACCGTAACACCGTGTGGGTCGAGGCCCGACCGATGACTGTCCAATCGCGCGAGTAGTTCAGCACATAATCGTTGTTGGCATCGTCGAGTTGAAGCCGCAATAGTGCTTCTGGGATTTTGTCGCCAGGGAGTTTGGTTCTTGCATCTGCGTTTAACTCGGCTGGCTCTTTGCCTAGTGCGGTGCGCTTCAGCGTGATTTTCGCTTGCACTTCCATGGCCGGTGAAGCTGGGCCGAGGTCGCGGTCGTCGGCCTGTTCCCATTCGAGGCTGGTCAAGCGTGCTGATGTCACATCAAACGTGCCAGTGGCTGTGATCGTCACGCGGGCGGTGGCTCCAGTGTCTAACCCCTCTGCTGAACCTGCAAGTGTCCACGTGGCCACGCCATCCTTAACACCAGTTAGTGTGCCTTTGACATCGTGCTTGATGAGGCCATCGAACAAGCAGGCCTGTTGAACGGCTTCGCTTGAAACGGTCCAGGTATCGTTCACGCTCAACTCTTTACCCGGCAGTAAACTCGTGACGGCCAGACTGTCGAAATGCTGGGCCACAAGTTCGAGTTCTTCGCGGGTCAGCGGGCCGGTTGGGCTGAAGTGGACCGTAGAGCGGTCGTTCCGCACTACACCGATGAGTCGGTGTTCCTTCGTCAGTTCGCGCTTGCTGCCATCGCCACCCACGGTGTGTGCCGACTTGGCTACTTCGTAAACCCGATAGACCTTACCAGCGGCCCCACTGGAGTTGGTGTTCTCAATTCGATCAGTAAACGTGTGTTTAGCCTGACCGCGTACGGTCAGATCTTGTTGTTTGCCTTCGCGGTCGAGCTTCATCTTCCCAGAAAGAGTTAAACCTAGTTCATACTGGAAGCAATCGCCCGGTTTCACCGTTTCGCCAAGCATAACCTTTTGTGCAAGGAGCGTTCCCGTACTAGACAAAAGAACCACAAGCATCAATGAGCGAAACCACATAGCCACTTACTCCAGGTTGCCTGAAGTGGGCGGATACCCAAAGACGAGTCTTTGGGTCAAGTGGAAGTGTAGCTGATGTACCCCTATGGATTTCGCAATTCGGCATTACTCCAATACGAAACAAACTAGACCAGTTCCTTCACTAATTCACGATCGTCCAGCACGTACATTGGTCGGCCGCTACCATTGGGGAAAGTCTGGCTTGGGTCGATACCCATCGCCTTGTATAGCGTGCTGAGCACGTGAGGCACCTTGTAAGGTCGATCCTTCGGATACTCGCCTCGTGCCGAACTAGTTCCTACGGCTTGGCCCATCTTCAGCCCACCGCCAGCGACGAGTGCCGACATGCACGGCGACCAGTGATCTCGGCCGCCACCTTCGCTCATGTTGATCTTCGGCGTGCGACCGAACTCACCCCATACTACGGTGACCACATCATCGGCTAGACCACGGTCGTGCAGATCTTGAATGAGATTGGCTACACCACGGTCAAGCATCGGCAGTTGCTTGGAAAGGGTCTTGAAGTTGGCACCGTGTGTATCCCAGCCGCCGTAGCTAAGCGTCACGCAGCCGACGCCAGCTTCTACCAATCGCCGCGCGGTGAGAAAACCCTCTACGCCTTTGTAGCGCTCGCGGGTCTTTGGGTCTTCATTCTTGAGATCAAGTGCTCTGCGGACGGCACCAGAGGCGATCATATCGAAGGCACGCTCGGTGAATGTATCCATCCCACGCAAAGTACCGGTGGTATCGAGGTCACGTCGAACGGTGTCGAAACTGCTGAGGAGTTCTTTGCGATCATCAAGCCGAGTGGTGGTTACGCCATTGGCAAGACGGAGGTTCTCGACCCCAGGGCCGTTCGGCGTAAACGGGCGATGAGACACACCTAGGAATCCTGGCTCGGTGCCGACACTCATACCACGCAACGAGACATAAGGAGGCACATCATCCGAGGTTCCGCGAAGTTTGGACATGACTGATCCGAACGACGGATGTCCCGTGATACGGTTGGTTTGTTCGCTGTAGCCAGTCATGACCAGACTGTCACTGTGCTCATCAACGGAGGTAAGCGAGCGAATCACCGAGAGCTTGTCGAACATCTTCGCCTGCATGGGGAAGTGTTCGCAAATGTCGACACCGGGCACGTTCGTGTTGATCGGATTGAACTCGCCTCGGAACTCGCTCGGTGCCCCCGGCTTCAAGTCCCACATGTCCATGTGACTTGGCCCACCAGGCAGATAGATCATGATCGCCGACTTTGGAGTCGTCGAAGTCGTTGGAGTTTCGCGCCGTGCCGCTTGCGCACGAAGCTGATCTGCAAGCGTGACACCCAAACCGAAGGCACCGATCTTCATGAAATTGCGACGATGAAGTCCATCACAGAAGGATTGCGACTTGCCGAGGAAAGTGAGCATCGCGGTAATCTCCGTGGGCAAAGTGCCTCAGGAATGAGAGTTGTTTCAAGCGGTAGGAGTTTCGAGAATTCCCGAAACTTTTAGAACAATAGCTTCGATTCACATGAAACGCAACAATTATTTTTCTGTCGGATCTGTAAACAAGTTAAGAAACGCAGCGCATCGCTTTGCTGTATTTACGGCATCGTGCGAGTGCCGGCTCAGTTCCACGGATACGAAATCGGTATAGTTGATCTCGAAGAGTGCTGCGAATACCTCAGCGAAGTCGATCTCTCCTTCGCCAAACATGAGGTGATCGTGAACACCGGTTTTCATGTCCTCAATGTGGACGTTCCACAACTTGTGATGCCAGCGTTGAATGTGTAAGCGACTTGGCATCTCCTTCAAGCATTTCAAATGGCCTATGTCGAGCGTAAGGCCGAAGGCTGGATGATTCACGCGGTCGTGCAGTTCGGCGAACTTGTCCATGGTGTCGATGAACATGCCCGGTTCCGGCTCAAAGGCAAGTCGAACGTTTTTTGCAGCGGCGATGTCTGCAAGCCGGGTGCAACTCTCGACGAGTCGCTTCATGCATTCATCGTGTCCGGCGTCGTCAATCGGGGTACCAGACCAGAACGATATCACCTCGGCACCAAGTTCCACGGCCAGCGGGATGGCATCAAGGGCTAAGAACTCGAAGCGATAGTCTCGCTCTTCTTTCGTGCGGGAAACAAGTGTGGGTTGATGTTTGCGATTGGCGTCCAGCAGAAACCTCGCCCCGGTTTCGATGACACACTTCAACTTCCGTCGGTCAAGTTCTTCACGGAGATGATCGATCCTAGCCGGCAGATCGACTTCAAACGGATTGAGATGATGCACGTCCGGCGTGATCGACACTCCGCTATAGCCCGCAGCAGCGATGATAGCTAAGGCATCGTCGAGCAGATGATGAGCAAACCCATTTGTGTTGTATGCCAGGATCATTGAGCCAGCTCACGGGGTGTTGATCAACATGGTTCTGCCTGATGTTTCAATGAGACTCCAACCAAATTTCGTCCTGCTGATGGTTCGCAAGGGGTACGACATGCTGAATTCCAACGCCCTGAGTACCTCGTCCTCCGGCCAGATTTTCCCGGCCTCCGCGTCAGGCACTCCACGTTCGTTCAATAACACAGGAAGATTCGTGGTCGTTGCATTGATCGGTAGCAGCACGCCGTGTTTGTCGAGTGCACGTGTTTCAAGATCGTTGGCATGTCGCCAGAGGATGGTCATTTGCGGTACACGGTAAAGTATTTTCAATTGCACCTCACCTGTGGGAAGCACGACGACATCTTCGAATCTTTCAACCCAAGGATGTTTTTCAAACGCTAACTTGAGAACTGCGGGTAATTGGTTGTCAGCAGTGTCGATGGATTCTGGTAGTGCCGAAACATATCGCACTTCCGCGAGGAATGATTTGCGATCCACAACTGCAGGAGTATCAAAGCTGACGCTGCTCAGTGCAACTCGATATCGGTCTCGCGAGCCTAACCGACTTGTAGCCAATTGACCCAACCACGCGATCAGTACGACCAAACATCCGACGACAGTAAGACTCAAAACCACCCGCAACAATATGGATACGTGAGCCTTGTTTTTTGGCAGTAACGAGGGTAGCACCGGGCCAACAGATGGCGGCGACTTGGGCAGGCTTTTTGTGCGTTTCTTTGCCATGCCGAAGCTACTCCAGGTCGATTACTACAAGACTGCCGTCGCTACCACCTACAGCAACGCGAGTGCCATCCGGAGCAAGTGTCAGCGTATTTAGGACACCAATGTTCAAGGCAAGCTTGGCTATCTCACGCTCCTGCGACAAGTCCCAGTATCGCACGGTTTGATCCCACGAACAGCTTACCAAGATTTGGCCATTCCTTTGAAACGCTAAGGCCGTCACCCGGCCTTGATGGCCTGTGAGTTCACACTTCGCTTGGCGTTGATTCAACGGATACTGTCGAATGTGCCAATCGGCACCCACAGCAAGACTAGCGCCATCCGGGGCAAACGCCACTGGCCCAACAAGTTTATCGAGGTGGACTTCAAACTTGGTCGGCGTGCTGATGCGCCAAGTCCGCATCGTGCGTTGGTTCGTCGTCCAAGCAAGTGTTTTCGTAGTGGGATAGGCTGTCAAGTGACGAATCCCATGTTGTTCGACATGCGATAGATTTGTGAATTTTGCAAGTTTAGTATCGAACAGTCGCAGATAGTTCCCGTCTACCACAGCCTGTAGGTGCGAGCTGAGCCACGTCGATGCTCCGAATTGCATTGATTCAATCTTTGTAAGGCGTGTCCCCTTTCTCGTGACGTCCGACATCGACAGATCAAGAATCGTTGAATCCTGGAACACCTCTAGAGAAGAGCTGTCTGGCCGCCAGCAAAGACCACAACTTTTGGTGAACGGAGGAATCTCTGATTGTTGTATCGTGCCGAAAAATGAGTCCAGAACTTGAACCGTTCCATTAGCACAGACCACGGCGAGCCAAGCGGAGTCCGGTGAGTATTCCATGGCCCGAATCGGCGACGGCCCGTCCCATTGAATCATCGCTTCCTTCCGTGTGGCGTATCATCATTGTAGGTTTGGCTTGCATGCATGGGAGTTGGTATGTCGGTCGATATTCAATGGACAGATAGCTGCCCCGAGACTGGCAAGAAGCGTTTCGTGACGGTCGAACGCTTTGCCAAAGTGTGGTACTTCAAGATGCGCTACGCCCGGCGTGAGAACTGGATGCCTGTCGCTGAGCCAGATGCCGCGATGCTCGAAACACTTCTCGAAGTCCTTGATCGACGCGAACAGCGTGGCGAAGGTGTCATGGAAGTCGACCTGAAAAACCTGCGTCATCGTCTTTCTTTGTGTAAACCCAAGCCATTGGCTGAGGGCGATGTTTTGCCCCGAACTGGAGAATCATCGTGATCCATTTTGAAGGCACGGAAACTTTTCCTCAACCTGTTGAACTCGTCTCGGCCAAACTGTGTGATGCTGGCTTTCTGGCCAACTGCCTGAACGATGCCGTGGTGATTGAGGCTTCACCGGATCGCGCCGTGTGGACAGTAAAACCCAAGCTCACTTTTCTGTCTGGCGAGTTGCACACTACTTGTGTGGCATCGGATCGACAGCCGCTGACACACGTGAAGTTTCGAGTCGAGACCAAAGGAATTGGTAGCGCCAGCGTCGTGGAGGCCAAGCTCGACTTTGCTCCGGAAGGCACAGGCACGTTGGTGAAGTGGGTTGGCGACATGACCAGCATGACCGGACTGTTGAAGCTTGCACCAAGAGGCTTGGTCGATGCCACGGCGAAGAAAGTAATCGCGGAAGCGTGGGCAGAGATCCACAAAAAGTTAGACGTTACGTAACCGTTGGGGCTGATCCAACCCATGTTGTTCAAGCAAGGCCAAGTCGCTGAGGAGCTGCGCGGTACTGCCATCGGCCACGAGCTTGCCACGATCGAGGATCAGTGAACGAGGACAGAGATCGATCACCCACTCGAGATCATGTGTTGCAATGATCATGCTGCCTTCCCAGTTCTGCAATCGTTGCGTTAACTCACGGCGACCACGGTGATCCAGAAACATAGTCGGTTCGTCAAGCAACAACACGTTCGGTTGCATCACGACAACTCCCGCTAATGCGACACGTCGCTTCTCACCACCGGAGAGCCGTTGCGGGCTGATTTCTGCGAGGTGACTTAAGCCGAATTGGGAAAGTATCGCAGTGGCTTTGGCCTTCGCATCCGACTTCGACAGGCCTTGATTCAGCAAGCCGAAGGCAACGTCTTCCAGCACCGTTGGCGCGATCAGTTGGTCATCCGGATTTTGAAAGACGAGTCCAACGTGGTTAGAGAATTGCTTACGTTCCGCTGGCTTTGCCGGGTCGAGTTGATGAACAAGGACTTCACCTTGTTGGCCGACGTAGACACCGGCAATGCGAAGAAACAACGTAGATTTCCCGGCACCGTTCGACCCGAGCAGCGCAATACGCTCACCCGGTCGCACAGCGAACGATAAGTCACTTAGCGCAACACGACCTGTCGGATAGCGATGACTCAGGTTGCGGATTTGGATCATGCAACTCGATCCCACACGAGGAGCAGGAACATCACGGCAACGACAACCGCAAAGCCAACCACGTCTCTTGAAGTTGTTTTGAGTTCGTTTAGTGATTGGTACGCTCCACGAAAGCCACGAGTACGCATGGCATCTGCAACTCGTTCGCTACGATCCGCACCACGGATCATCATTGTGCCTGCTGTATAGCCAAGTGTCCGGAAGGTGTGTCCGGTGGTTTGCATGCGAAAACCTCGGCAGAATAAGGCCATGCGTACACGCTGCAACTCTGAGATAAATACCCGTGCATATCGTGCTGCCAACACAAAGATTTGGATCAGGATCGACGGGACACCTAGCTGCTGAGCAGCAGCAGATAGGCTTGAGGCAGAACTTGTCAGGACGAGCACCAAGATCAGTCCGGCGATCAATATCGTCCGCAACAGGATCAACAGAGCCACTTGCCAACCTTGTTCAACAAACAAACACATCACCAAGAGGAACGGTGCCAAGTTTAGACAAAGCCAACCCAACCGCTGAAGCACTGTGGTAACTGTAATGCGACCGATGGCCAACAGTGTTGCAACAAACGCCATTCCGCAACCAAGCACGACGCTGCTTCGGAGAGTTAAAACTATCACCATCGCCAACAGAATGCTGCAAAGTTTCCAACGAGCATCCCATCGGCTCAGGAGCGATCCGGCTATCTCTTTTTCACGGAGTGCAGCGCTCATTCCTGCAAAGCTCCGCTCGTTGCCCAGTTCTCGGGCATAAAGTCCTTCACGTATTCCAGCAGTCCCAATGCTGCAAGTTCCTCAGCGACTCGCGCCGGTGATGGATCGGCTAAGCCGATGCCGAGTTCCGTCACCAAGATTTCCGCGAACCTCAAACGTGCACGGCGAAGCATCTGCCGACAGGTATCGGCACGCACTGTGGTTTTTGTGGCTGTGCTCAGCCGTTTTGCGAGTTCGTCACTGGTATCGTCTGGAAACTTCGTGCGAAGTTGCAACAGAGTGAATGCTGGGTTAGTCGGGTTCTTCCGTTCAAACTCTTTCATACCCGCCCAAGCGAGTGCAAGCACCTGCGATTGCCATTCGTGATCCCAATTGCTGTCGTCGTTGGGTTGCCCAATGGTGTCGAGTTCGGCATCCGTTGTTTTGCGACGGTTGCTTTTGTCCCAATGGTTATGAACCATATTCCGCACGGCCGTTTTCAGTAAGTCCCGAAAGCGCCCGCGCTTCGGGTCTGCACCGCCGAAGTCGCCTTTCATCAATCGCATGACGACATCCTGCGCCAGTTCGTCGGCATCATCGGTCTGACGAATCATTCCGCCGACGTACCGGCGAATAGCAGTGGCGTATCTCAGCACCAGTGCCTGACGTGCTGCGGTGGCTTCTCGGTTCGCAGTGCCTGTGTGGGCTTGCTGCACGAGGCTCCATCGAGTGCCGATGGCTTCCAGTCGAGACGACAAAATCGATTCTTCGGGTGTTCCGTTCATTCATGGCTCCGACGGGGCAGAGTTGTGGAACGCTGGTGTTCTACGGCTTGTCAGGTCTATTCGGCACTGATTTTTGTGCTCCGTCGGTACGACCGATACCATCACGCCACAAGAAGCATCCCAACGACGCTTTTCAATTGACTTGCCCGCTGGCAGGTTTATGCTCGACAAGTCGCTTCATCTAGCGACACCTTGCGCGCGTACAATTGCTAAACGACACCCTGCTGGAGGCACCATGGCTCGCAACAAGTCAAAGGGCGAGAACAATCTGGCTCTGATTATTTCTTTGGTGTTCTTCATCCTGACAAGTATCGCCCTCGGGGTGCTGTACTACATGGGCATCGCGGAAACACAGAAGGAAGTTGACAAAACGAAAAAGGCGGAGGCAGACAAAGGCGTGGCCGACAAAGACAGGGATGCCGCAATTCTGAAACTCAAGCTCTACAAGGCCTTCGTTGGTACCGCGACACAGGAAGAAATTGCCAGTGTGCAGTCCGCAAACTCGCAAGACCTCAAAGACGAACACGCCAAGCTGATCTCGACAGCGAATGCGAAGCTCAGCGCATCGATCACGACTCAAGCGATCGACAACTTCAAGCCAGAAGACTTGTTCACATGGAACTGGCCAGCCAACGGTGCACTTCCAGCACAGCCGTCGCCAAGCACGTTGTTGGATCGATTCAGCAGCGTGGTGTCGATCAAGGAAAAAGCACTCCGCGAGACGAATGTTCAAACCACCAACGCCGTAGCCGAAGCTATCAAGCTGAAGGATGAGCAGAAGCGTGCACAAGAACAAGCAACAAAGTTGAAGGCAGACCTCGAAGCTGAAATCACGAAGCTTGCAGTTGCATCGAAAAGTATTGAAGACAACAAGAAAGAAACGATTGATAAGTTCAATCTCGAAGCCGCTCAACATGCTAAGGGTACTTCAGCCAAGCAACAATTACTCGACGCCACGCAGGCTAAGCTGAACGAAGCTGACCGTGAAATCATCAACACGAAGGAAAAGATCCGTCAGTATGAAGAACAAATCAACGGTATCAACGAAGCCAAGCGTGGCACCATGCAGAACCTCCCACATGGTGAAATCCTAAGTCGGAAGGACAAAACAGTCGAGATCAGCCTTGGCTCGATCCACAACTTAAAAGAAGGCCAAACATTTACCATTCAACCAGCCAGCACACGGGTCGAGGGGTTGGCCAACCGTAAAGTCACAAAGTACGACTTGAACAACAACCTTGTGATCTCCGACGAAGAGAAAAGTAAAGGCTCCATCGAAGTGATCTCGATCCTCGGACCAGATCTATCGATTGCCCGCATTACCGATGAGCCAGACTCGATCCGTGAAAGCATCCTCAAAGGTGATCTTCTCTACAACCCAATCTTCAAGAAGGGTGTACCAGATCACATCGTCCTTGCTGGTATCTTCGACATGGATGGCGATGGTACGGACGATATTTCTTTCGTGGTGAAGAACCTCACAAAGCGTGGTGTTGTGATTGATGCTTACTATGATCTGGCGACTCGGAAATGGGTCAGCCCTAATCAAAAGATCAGCAAACCCGGTCCAAACTTGAATACGGCTTACGTGATCCGCGGTTGGCTACCCGAATCCTCAGGATCACAAGATCCTTTGCAAGCAGCCAAATCAGACTTGACGATTGCCATCAGTGGTGCCGTGAGTGAGGCCCGTACCAAAGGCGCACAAGAAGTGAAAGCATCGAAGTTCTTCAGCGAGATCGGATACAAATACAGCCAAAGTATTTCAGAAGACACCGTGAACAAAGCCGCTGGTGTGTTCTTGAAAGAGATCAAGGTCGAAGCTCCGCCGATTGACAAGTAACGAACATGAAGCCTAGGACAAGCCCAGCAGGTGTCTTACCTGTTGGGCTTGTTCGTTGATGTTGGCCAGACGACGACCTGAAGCTACACTGTTCGCTTCTTTCAGTTAAGAGAACCGACGCGGATGAATGAGTTCTTTACCGAAGCCTGGAACGTCCTCAAAACGATTGTCCTCAACTTGCGTGATCCAAACGCCTGGCAGGAGACGCTGGGCCGTCCGTCCGTGTATTGGCCAATCATTGCCACACTGGCTTTCATCATTTTCGCCGAAACCGGTTTGCTTGTTGGCTTCTTTCTGCCGGGCGATTCATTGCTTGTTACCTTGGGTATCGTTGCCCGTGCCAGCGAACTTAGCATCTGGCCCATGTTGTTGATCCTGATCGCGGCTGCCATCCTTGGCGATACTGTGGGTTATTGGTTCGGTGCTAAATCCGGCCCAGCACTTTTCAACCGACCGAACTCGCGATTCTTCAAGAGAGAACGACTTTTAGAAGCCAAGTCGTTCTTCGACAAGCATGGTGGCAAAACGATTATCATCGCTCGGTTCATGCCGTTTGCCAGAACGTTTGTGCCCATCGTTGCTGGGGCAGCAAAGATGAACTATCGCTGGTTCTTGATCTACAACGTGGCCGGTGGGATCCTCTGGATCAGCTCCATGTTGGCGTTTGGATACTTCGCCGTCGATGTCCTTGAACCGCCATTGAAAGCGATCTTCGGGCCGACCTTTGAGCTAAACAAGAAAATCGATGTGCTTGCGCTCGTTATTATTGTGTTGTCGGTCATGCCGATGGTGATTCATTATCTGATGGAACGCCGACGAAAGAAGCGCGAAGCTCTTGCAACGACCACGGCTCAAGTAAATGCCGAACCATCAGTTCCCACCCCGTGAGTGTTGGGCATGGACATCAAGAATTGGTCGAGTGGAATCGCCTCCGCTTGGGATGAATTCAAGTTATTTCTAGCCAGCGTTTCGTTTGCTCGACCATCTTTACTTTGGTTGCTTGTTCTCTCCTCGGTTTTGTTACTTATTCTGCGCGCAGTTGAACGCCGAAACGCTCGTCAACTTCTTGACTTCGGGAAACTGAGCCTGTTGAAAGTTCGATTTCGAAGATCGCAGTGGTGGACAAAGGTGCTGCTTTCGCTTGGTTTTTTCGTATTTGTCTTTGGTCTTGCTGGGGCTCGTTGGGGAGTCAAACCCACCACGACCGTTGGGCGTGGGCGTGATATCGTGTTGGTGATAGACATCAGTAGAAGCATGCGGGCACGTGATTTAACAACAACCAACTCACGATTTGAGTCAGCGATTCAGGGATCTATCGATTGGCTGGAATCCGCTCCAACGAGAAGCGGGCACCGAGTAGCGGTGGTTGTGTTTGCATCACGGCCGATTCTCTGGGTTCCTCTGACAGCCGATATGAGTTTCGTTCAAGCTAAACTTTACGACCTCGATGCCAACGTGCCGCCTGGTGGAACTCGACCATCGAACGACAAGATACGTTCGGGCACACGCATAGGAGCGGGATTAGCATTCGCCGTTGAGCAGCACGAAACGATATTTAGTGGGGCCCAGGATATCATTCTTTTCACGGACGCTGACGACCCGGAAGACGACCGCGAATGGAACCTTGGGATCAATCGCGCACGCAATGCGAATCGCTTCGGCAACCGGGAGCTGCTTCTCACATTCGAGCCGAGCGCGCAACGTCTCGCCGTCCACGAACGGCATGACATAGAAGAGCAATCCGTTCACCTCCCCGGAGTCGAACAGCGGAAGGAGGTTGGGATGCTGGAGGTTTGCCGTCACCTCGATCTCGGCCAAGAAGCGTTCGACGCCGAGGACGGCGCCGAGCTCCGGGTTCAGGA
>JBBRME010000020.1:0-33744 GCA_038230995.1 Gemmatales bacterium | reverse complement strand
ATCAGTTCCGTCGGGTAAATGCGGAAGGTGAGGTTATCGCGGCGGAGCTTCCACAACTTCGCAATGATCGCCTGGAAGATGGCCGCAATACAGATGCACTCGTCCACACGGGTGCAGACATCGCACACGCGGAATTCCAACGTCGGGTAGCGCCAGTTCGGCCGTACGTCGTACCAGATTTAGCTGCCATCGGGGATGCACTTCGTGCGCATCATGAGGTTGACCATGTCTTCGTATTCAGCCCAGTCCTTGAACAGCGGGGGAATGCCCGAGCGCGGGAAGTGCCGGAAGATGATGCTGCGGTAGCTCTTCAAGCCGGTGTTTCGGCCTGTCCAGAATGGTGAAGATGTGCTGAGGCAGAGAATGTGCGGAACGAAGTACCGCGCCACGTTCATGGCATCAATGAGGAAGTCGCGGTCTTCGATACCAATGTGGACGTGCGTGCCGAAGATCAGCAACTGCTGGGCGAGGTCGCCCATGTCTCGGCTGACACCCAGGTACCGCTCGAACGGCGTGATTTCCTGGGCTTCCCACTTGCTGTAAGGGTGTGTGCCTGCGGCAGCAATCACGAGGCCGTGTTTACCACTGATTTCAGTAATGGCTTTGCGCAGCTTGACTAACTCGGCACGAGCCTCGCCAGGAGTCTTGCAGATCTCCGTACCCACTTCCACCATCGACTGATGCATCTCGGCTTTGATCTGCTCTTTGAGGGTGAGCTTTCCGTCGTCAAGAATCTGGGTGATGTAGCTCTTCAACTCACCCGTTGCGGGGTCGATGATTTGGTACTCTTCTTCAATGCCGATCGTGAGCGATGGGGCTTTCATCCGAACTCCGTTGCACAGGCCGAGAGGTGCAGCGGAGTATACGAGAACAGGCACTTTGGTGGAACAGACAATTACCCACGGATGCATCGGGTATGCACGCCAGTACGCCAGCGAGTTGGCCTTGTCGGGAATCCCAGCAGATGTCATATCGCCACGGAAACCCGACGAGATTCTCCGATGAAGAAGTTGTTGCTGCTTTTGAGCCTCTGCACGCTGGCCGGTTATGGATGTGGCCAAGCCCTGCCGGCACCGGCGAAGACACCAGCGGTCGACGCTACCGTGACCCCGGCGAAAGCGGAAGCCACGGCCAAAGCTCCTGCGGGGGTGCTTGATGGTGTGTGGCTACCGGAAAAGTGCGAGTATCAGGGGAAGGATGAACTCGAACCCAAGCTCAAAGAAGCCCTGCGGCTCTCCATCGAAAAGGGCGAGCACAAGCTGTACTTCCTCACTGATCCAGCCAAGATGATCGGCCAGCGATTGAGTACTGCTGTTCTGACTGTGGACGAAAAGAAGGGGACGTTTGAACTGGCCATGAACGACGGCCAACGCAAAGGCGAGAAAGTCCACGGTATCTTCGAGATCACCGGCGACACATTGAAGTTGTGCTACGGCCCCAGCACGGAGGATCGCCCAACGACGTTCGCGGCGAAGGCCGAGCAAAAGGGCGTGTTCAACGAAGTGTGGACGCGGTTCCACTCGAAGAAGTAACGAACCTACGCAATCCTGTCTCACCCCTTTGGGCCTCAAGGATCACAGGGCCAAAGGCCCGTAACAGGGTAGTCCGGCCAACAGCCTGGGGACATTTGCGCCACAGCACTAAGATGAGTCGTTCTGCCCTCATCTTGGTAGCCGTGGTATGCGCACGCTGGCGTCGATTCTTTCTGAGTTCCCTGATGCGCGTACTCGTGGATTGACCGCAGCCGACGTGGAAACCAGTCGAGGCAAGTTCGGCTCGAACAAGCTCACCCCACTTTCCAAAGATCCCATCTGGCTGAAGTTCCTCGAGAAGTTCGACGAGCCCATTATCAAGATTCTGCTTGGCGCATCGCTGCTCAAAATCGTAGTCGATCTCTTCGAGTTCTGGCCACTGGTCGGTGGCATCGCACTGGTAATCGTGGCGGTGCTGATCGGTGTGGTGCAATTACTGAAGCGCGGGCAGTGGCTGCCGACGCTCCTGTTCCTCTTGGCCATGGTGCTGTTCGGTGTCACCGTGGGCGTGGGCAAACCTTCCGTGGAAGGTTTAGCGGTGATGCTGGCCGTGGCCTTGGCCACGGGCGTGGGCTTCCTCAGCGAGTATCGCAGCGATCAGGAGTTCGAGAAGCTCAACAGCCATCGCGACGCTGTGCCGGTGAAGGTGCTGCGCGATGGCAACGTGACCACGGTGCCACTGGAAGACGTGGCCGTGGGCGATGTGATTGTGCTGGAAACCGGAGACGAAATCCCCGTGGATGGCCGACTGCTGTTGGCCAACACCTTGATGCTGGATCAATCGCTGCTCACGGGTGAATCCGAGCCGGTTGAAAAAAAGCCATCGCATGACCTCGACGAAACCGATGGGCCGGATCAGCCCCCGTGCGTCTATCGCGGCACACAAGTGATTGATGGCCTCGGCCAGATGATGGCCACCCACGTGGGCGATGACACCATGCTGGGGCAGATCGCCCGACGCCTGGGCGACACGCCGGAGGAGACCGCTACGACCGAAGCCCGTGTGCAACGGAAGTTGACGATCAACAAAGAAGAAACCCCGCTGCAACAGAAGCTCACCAAGCTGGCCGGGTTGATCTCGATGATCGGGTACATCGCCGCTGCCGCGATCTTTGTGGCGTTGCTGGTGCGTGGCCTTTTCTTCAGCATGCCACGAGAGGTGTACTGGGCGAGTGACCTCACCGGTTGGCTCGCGGTGTCGAAGAATCTGCTGAGCTACTTCGTGTACATGGTCATCGTGATTGTGGTGGCCGTGCCTGAAGGCTTGCCCATGAGCGTGACGGTGAGCCTTGCATTGGCGATGCGAAAGATGACACGGGCCAAAGCCCTCGTCCGGCAACTGGTGGCCACAGAAACCATCGGTAGTGCCACGGTGATTTGTGCTGACAAGACGGGTACGATCACGCAGAACAAGATGCAGGTGCAGCGATTGGCGGTGGCAGGGGTGTTGGTGGAAACATCAAACCCCGACTTCACACCAACCCCGGCTCGTGGGGTAAGGCTATTGCCCTCGCGCCCAACGGATTGGTTGGCGCTCAACAGTGCAGTGAACAGCACCGGTACGCTCGACACCATGAGCGGCGTGCCAATCGTGGTGGGCAATCGCACCGAAGGTGCATTGCTGCTCTGGTTGAATCAGGGCCAAGTGAACTACACCGCCGAACGCTTGCATCACCCCATGCTCTACCGTGCCACGTTCAGCAGCGAACACAAGAAGATGACCACGGTTGCCGATGTTAGCGGACAGCCAGTCGTGTTCGTGAAAGGGGCACCGGAGTATTTGCTGCAAACCTGCTCGTACATCACCACGGCCAACGGCATCGCCCGGCCGTTGAGCGAGAATGACCGTAAACAAGTGTCGATGCAGTTGGCCGCAGTGTCATCAGATGCGATGCGCACGTTGGCCTTCGCCCATCGCGTACTACCTGCAACGACCCCGCGAACGGTGGAGGAACTCACTGAACTGCGTGGTCAGTTTGAATCGACGTTGGTGTTCGATGGCTTCGTAGCGATTCGCGATCCGATCCGTGAGGATGTGCCCGACGCGATCGCCAACTGCCACAACGCAGGCATCGAAGTGAAGATGATTACCGGCGACAACCTGGAAACCGCACGGGCCATCGCCCGCGACATCGGCCTGCTGGACAACGACGCCACCTGGATGACCAGCGAAGAATTCAACGCGCTGACCGATGACCAAGTCAAAGCCGCACTGCCGAACTTGCGGGTTCTGGCACGGGCCAAGCCACTGGACAAATACCGGTTGGTGAAGCTGCTTCAGGAACAAGAGCATGTGGTGGCTATGACGGGCGACGGCACGAACGATGCCCCGAGTTTGAAGAAGGCCGACGTGGGGTTGGCCATGGGCATCGCCGGTACGGAAGTGGCGAAAGAAGCCAGCCGGATCGTGTTGCTCGATGATTCGTTCAGTACCATCGTGAAGGCCGTGCATTGGGGCCGCAGCCTGTACGAGAACATCCAGCGGTTCATCACGTTTCAACTGACCATCAACGCCAGTGCCTTGTTGATCGCTTTCCTCGGCCCGTTTCTCGGCATCAAACCACCGTTCACCGTGCTGCAATTGCTGTGGATCAACGTCATCATGGATACCTTTGCAGCCATGGCCCTGTGCAGCGAACCACCGCGTGCCGGGTTGATGAGTCAACGCCCGAAGCGTCGAAACGAAAGCATCGTCACCAAGGACATGCTGCTGACGATTGGCTTAACCGGGGCGTTCTTCGTGTTGGCCATGCTGGCCCTGTTACTGTCGATGGTCTGGGCACCGTTTGCGTTCCGGGGCGACGGCGCGATATCCGTTGAGTTCCCGGAACTGAGCACTCGGCAGGTGACGATCTTCTTCACCGTGTATGTGTTCTTTCAGGTATGGAATCAGATCAACTGCCGAAGCCTCGACCCCAAGGTGCCGGGCTGGGCGGGGTTGCACAAGAACCCGATCTTCCTTGGCATTGCGTCGCTCACGGTGCTGGGCCAAGTGTTGATTGTGAACTTCGGTGGCGTGGCCTTCGCCTTGGAACCACTGGGCGTGCTCGACTGGTTGTGGATTGCCATTGGCACCAGCAGTGTGCTGGTGTTTGCAGAGGTTTGTCGGTGGGTTCGCCGATGGTGAGCGGAGGGTGTGAGCCCTCCGAGTCTGAGTTGAATGAAAGCCGTCGGTGGGCAGTCACCCACCGACAACATACCTGCTAAGCGCTGATCTTTTCGAGCTGTTCCGGCTTGCGGATGAGCAGCGGAACTTTCTTCCGCACCACGTCCGCCGTGATGAGGTGCTTCGACTTGCCTTCGATTTCCGGCAGCTCGTACATCACGTCAAGCATCAATTCCTCGACGATGCTGCGCAGGCCACGGGCACCGGTCTCGCGCTGCTTGGCAAGCCGTGCGATTTCTCGCAGGGCTTCGGGTTCGAAGTCGAGTTCCGCGCCTTCCATCTCGAACAGCTTCTGGTACTGCCGAACCAGGGCGTTCTTCGGCTCGCACAAAATCTGCACCAGGGCATCTTCGTCGAGTGGATTCAGCGGTGCCAGCACCGGCAGGCGACCAATGAATTCCGGGATGAGGCCGAACTGCGAGAGGTCATCGGCCTGAACGTCGGCCAGCAACTCGCTGTGTTCTTTCTCGCGTTGGCTCTCGGCCACGTGGGAACCGAAGCCGATGGTGCGTCGACCAATCCGCTTCTTGATGATGTCTTCCAGCCCCACGAACGTACCACCCACGATGAAGAGGATGTTCGTGGTGTCGAGTTGGATGTACTGCTGTTCGGGGTGCTTGCGACCACCCTGCGGGGGCACGTTGCTCACGGTGCCTTCGAGGATCTTGAGCAGGCTTTGCTGCACACCTTCACCCGACACATCACGCGTGATGCTGACGTTGTTGCCCGTCTTGGCGATCTTGTCGATCTCGTCGATGTAGATGATGCCCTTCTGGGCGGCTTCGATGTCGAAGTCGGCGGCGTGCAGCAGCTTGAGCAACAGGTTCTCAACGTCTTCGCCAACGTACCCGGCTTCGGTGAGCGTGGTGGCATCGCCGATGGCAAACGGTACGTCCAGAACCTTGGCCAGGGTGCGAGCCAGCAAGGTCTTGCCGCTGCCGGTGGGGCCGATCAGCAGAATGTTGCTCTTCTCGATCTCCACATCGTTGCGGCCGTGTTCGGACTGTTGCAGGCGCTTGTAGTGGTTGTGCACCGCTACGCTCAGCACCTTCTTGGCACGTTGCTGGCCGATCACGTATTGATCGAGCTTCTCTTTGATCTGCCGGGGCGACGGCGTATTGCTCTTAGAGCTTTGGCCGGGCTTAGGGCCACGACGTTTACGTTCCTGATCAATGATGTTTTGGCAGAGGTCGATGCACTCGCCACAGATGTAGACATCACTGGGGCCTTCCACCAGTGGGCCAACATCGCGGTGACTGCGCCGACAGAACGAGCAGTAGGCGTTGGATTTTCGGCCAGATGCACCCGTGGGCTTGCGGGTGCCTTGATCGCCAGACGAGGCCATACCGGTGGTTCTCGATGCAGCAGGAGTGTCCGCACGATGGGTGCGTTTCGGCCGTGCTGCACTATAGCTTGAGGTAAAGTTCGAACGCTACCAGATTATCGTTCGGCCTGCGCGCTTTCTGCGCCGCGATTGGCGAATCTACCACAGGCAACTCTCGCGCCAATTCTGCCGTCAATTCGTTTCTGGCAGTTTGGGTGGGTCGCTTTCGCCGGTTTCGTCGGGTGGCAATACCGGGGTCAGGCCGCTGGACGTGCTCGGCCCCTTTGGCAAACCGAGCTTCGATTTCATCTGAGTGGCCAGTTTGTCACGCACCTTCTTGTACTCAGCCTCGGTGATTTCGCCGTTCTCGTACAACTCGCGGAAGTTGCTCAGGCTCATGGAATCCTCGCGGCTGTCCGTCGCGGTTGTGCCACGTTTTCGCCAGCGTTCGAGGAAAAAGAACACCACTGCCGCCAGAAGGCACACGCCTACAAGAACCAGACTCCAGATCAGGAAGTCGTTCGAGTTCACCGCTTTTTCGATCTTGTCGCGCTCGGTTTGCGTTTTGGTGCTGGTGGTGGGTGGCGGTGTGGGAACTTCGCCCACGGGTGGCGTGGGAGGTGGTGGCGGATTCCCTTCTGGGGGAGCTTGCAGCATCAGCGAGCCTCGTAAAACCAACAGTCCAAATGAGCGAGGTTGCAATCTTTACACGTTATGTCGCCGCTTCTGTCGGGCTATCCTTCGGATGGAAGAACACTGCGAGCAGAAGGGCACCCACCAGCGCTGCCCCCATCGGGTACAGGAACACCTTTTGATACTGCACCACTTTCTCAACGGTGTTCATGTCGATGACCTTGCTAATTGCAAACCCACCGATGAATGGCCCGACGCCGAGGATCAACACGTTGAACAACCCCTGGGCACTGCTGCGGATGTCCTTGGGGAACTTCTTGTCCACGAAGATGTACACCGTGGCGAAGAAGAAGGCGTAGCAGATGCCGTGGATGGCATTCACCGCTATGCTTGGCACCTGCTCTGGGAAGAACGCGAACACTGCGAAACGGGCCGCGTGCCCCAAAACACCTATGATCATGGTGGTTCGCCAGCCGAAAGTCTTGAGCACCCAGCCGAGGGCCAGCATCGTCAAGATTTCCGCGATCTGGCCGATCTTCATCACCGGGGCCACCCAGTTACTGGCGATGCCCACCACGCCGCCATCTTCCTTTGGCCCGAGGAAGCCTGGCGTGAGAATGAAGAACGTCTGATGCACCGCTGCGTCAATGAACGTTACCACGAAGAGAATCGCGATGAGCGGATTCTTCAACAGTTTGAAGGCCTTCAACCAGGCGAGGCTGTCTTCGCCTTTCACGGCAGGTTTGGGTGGTGTGTGTGGCAAGGTGAGGCTAAACGCGGCGAGGACCAGTGAAGCAACCCCTGCAACCAAAAAGATGTATCGCTGCATGTCCATCGCAGCCCGACCGGTGAGGCCGGTACCGAGTGCGTTGCCGAGCCAATCGAATGGCCCATTGGTTGGCTTGGCCCCGGCAGCAGCCCAGTCCACCAGCAAGAAGATGAACGGCCAGCTTGCTACGATCCAGCCGATGGTGCCCCACAACCGCACAGGGCCGAACTGCTTCTCCGGGTTCGTGAATGCTGCGAATGCAATCGAGTTGGTGATGCTCACCGTGGGCACGTAGAAGATCGAGTGCAGCAGCATGAGACCGAAGAACAGCCAGAAGTCGCCCTTTTGTCCTTCGGCAGGATGCAAGAAGAAAAGCGCCCCGATGGCCAGCCCACCAATGAGGTGACTGAACGCGAGGAACTTCTGTGCGGCGAAGTTGCGGTCGGCAAACTGCGTGCTGAAGAACAGCGCGACCAATGCCCCGATGTTGAAGGCACCGAACATCAGTGGGTTCATCCAGTCGGCTTCGAACTTGAGCGACGGAATGTACGCAAAGCCGAGTTCAAACCACGCCCCCCAGATGAAGAACTGGAGGAACATCATCACGCTGAGCTTGAACATCAGCCCGGCAGGAGGTTTGTTGGGTTGATCGCCAGCAGTCAACAGATCAAGGACGACAGGAGGGGCAGCCATGAGCGGGGGATACTCCAAGGATGTTGAGTGAAATGTATGGAGTTCTTCACGAAGTGCGGTAGAGGTTTTTGGTGTTCTGGCTGTACCGCGTTCTGCGCTGTTGTTTCGCCTGCTACACTAAGCGTTTTCATTCGGATCACGCCAGACATGACCGTTCGCACGCGCTTTGCCCCCAGCCCCACGGGCTACCTGCACATTGGCGGCGTTCGTACTGCCTTGTTTTGTTGGTTACTGGCCCAACGACACGGCGGCAAGTTCGTGCTCCGCATCGACGATACCGACGATGCCCGTAACCGTGCCGAGGCCGTGCGCCCCATTCTGGATGGCTTCCGCTGGCTCGGTATGAACTGGGATGAAGGCCCAACCGACAGCGCCGATGGCACGAGCTTTGGCCCGCATCAGCCGTATTTCCAGGGTCAACGTAACCCGATCTACGAAGCCGCTGCGATGAAACTGCTGGCCGAGGGCAAAGCCTACCCGGACTACACCACGAGCGCCGAGCAGGAAGCGGCCCGCGAACACGCCAAGCTGGCGCGCAAGCCGTATGTGCATCGCGGCACGAACCGTGATGTGCCTGCCGACGAGAATGTGAAGTTGTATGCCGCCAAGAAAGCCCCGCTGCTGTTGAAGGTGGAACCGGGCTTGAAGGTCAGCTTCGTGGATGCCGTAAAGGGCAAGCACGAAACGAACACGGATACGATCCGTGATCCGATGTTGCTGCGTGGGCCGGATGAGAACGGCCTGTGCCGGGCGGTGTACAACTTCGCCACGGTGGTGGACGACATTGCCTTTGGCATCACCCATGTGGTGCGGGCCATCGAGCACTTGGAGAACACCCCCACGCAAATTCTGATGTATCAGGCACTCGGGGCTACGCTGCCCATCTTCGGGCACGTTCCGCAGGTGTACTACATCGGCAAGAAAATGAGTAAGCGAGATACGCCAGCACTGAGTGCGGATGAGATCGCTAAGTTCAAGGCCTGCGGCTGGACGGAAGAGGAGATTAAAGGTCGGGACGATCTCAACATTATCGCCGTCGCCTACTACAAGGAAATCGGCTACCTGCCTGAAGCCATCATCAACTACCTCTGTCGCCTCGGGTGGAGCCTCGATGCCGAGACCGAATTCATGACGGTGGAAACACTCAAGCAGAACTTCACCCTCGACCGCGTGACGGATGCCCCCGGTAATTACGACGCCAAGAAACTGTTCTGGATTCAGGGCGAGCACATGAAGCTGGTGCCCACCGCGGAGAAGGTTGAACGTTGCATCCCGTTCCTGCAACGGGCCAAGCTCATCGGCGACACACTGGACAGTGACACTCGATTGACACTGACGAAGATCATTGAAGCCAGCGGTGATCGCATCAAGTTGTTCAGCGACATCCTCGCCTTCGCCACGCCGATCTTGAAGCAGGAGATCGACCGAGACCCCAAGGCGACGGAGAAGGCGTTCAAAGACCCGGCGGCCAAACTGTTGCTGACCGAGTTCGCCGAAGTGTTGAAGTCTGCTAAGTCGTTCGATGCCGCGTCGCTGGACAAACTCACCCATGAGTTTGTGGCTTCGAAGGGGCTGAAACTGAATGCGTTGCAACTGCCGCTACGCGTGGCGATCACCGGCACCGGCATGGGCTTTGGCTTGTTCGATACCCTTGCGATTCTTGGGAAAGACGTGAGCTTGCAACGATTGGCAACGGTGTTGAACTAACGAGTCAAGAACTCTGCCGCGCCTGCTCGGCCTGCGATATCGCAGGCCGGGCGAGTGCAGATCCTGCGATGCATTTTGGTATCGCTTTACCGTGAGTACCAAGCGATCAGCTTCGCTACGTCGCTCCGCTCAGCGAGTGTCCGCAGCATCCACCGCACCCGGCCACCTGCAAGAAACCGGCTGTAGCCGAAGTTCTCGTCCACCATCCGCAGTGCCCGTGTGACAGGGTCACTCACCTCACCGGCGTGCATCACTCGGGCCGCCCACATCACCGTCGGATAGACCAGCAGCAGGCTCGTCATCCCGTCCCAATAGGTATGGCCGAAGTTCGTCGGCCCGCAGAACTGCCCGCTCTCCAACTTCACACGGAAATAGCGAGTCAACATCGCGTCACACTGTTCACCCCATGGCCCATGGGCGACCTCAGCAGAAGCAAATCCCACATTCGCAGGCAGGTCGGCATGCAATCGGGGTACTGCACCAGAACCTAAAGCGAAACTCCAACCCGCGCTGAGCCGGGCAAGTTTACTGTCCTTACCTACCCCGGAATGGGGGCCAAAGTCTTGTCGAAGCAGGCTGCCCACGAGTTGACGGAACAAATTGCGTGCCACCCAACCGGGGCCGGGCACCTGAAGCGGATCGACTGGGGCTTCCTCCGCCGTGGCCGCACTCACGATCTCCAAGAACTCATCGAGCCGCTTGCCAGTCACGGATTCAAACACACTCTTCTTGCACAGGTCGGCCAAGGCAAGGATCTGCCGAAGCCGGTGGTCAAGAGTTTGCTTGTCCTGATTCAGAATGTTCAGGAAGGCACCGGTGAGCCTGGTCAGGTCATCCCAGCTCAGTTGCTGCCCGCGTTGCAGAGCCGGTGCAGTTGTGTTCGCCGTGGCGGGTTGATCGGCCTCCACAAGTTTGGCGATGCTACTGACATCCGCATAGTGGGCATTACAGGCACGGCCGAGGTTGTCCGCAACTGATGGGCAGGCATAGCGCAAGCTCACCTTCCAAGTGCCGCCGTGCGGCACGAGGATGAACGGATACAACCGGCAGGCAAATGGCTTGGATTCAGCACCGAACTTGGCGTGCATCTGGCACTTGTTGTCGGCCCCGAGGAACACGCAATCGCCATTGGGCAGTTGCGACAACGCATTGTCACGCAGCAGCGGGTGGAACGTGGTGCCGGGGAATGGCCAACCCTGCCCATCAATCCGGGCCTTCTCTTCGGCAGTAATACGCACGGCATACGTCCGGCAGCAATCGCCACAGGTGTGGCAGTCCCAGTTTTGGATTGTCGGTAGTGGTAGAACCTTCATGAGTGAAACCTAATTCTCTGATTGTCTTCGCCCCGTAGCCCGTCGTCCGTAGCCCAGAAATACGTCACGAACCTGTTGGCCAGTGATTCTCAAGTGGAGTGAGTGTTGCACAACTTAGACACTGGAGAATAGCGCGATCCCATAACAGGAGCAACGAAGAGTTTTTCGACACCTTGCTAAAGCTTACGTTCCAGGCCAATTGAACCCAGACCTTTCGGCCATGCCAAACGATTTGAGCGCTCGCATCGGGAGTTGAGTTCTGCTACAATCCGCCTAAACTCTCTCCTAGTTGGAGCCTTCTCCATGTCTGCTCGGTTCTACCTTGCCTTGCTTCTGCTCACGTTCAGCGTCGTGGCCTGTGCCGACGACAAAAAGCCCAAGACCCTCGGCACCATTGAACGCATCGACCCCAAGTTCGACGACTTGATCAGTAAAGATGCGACTGTCGATGTGCTGGCCGACGGCTTCGACTGGAGTGAAGGGCCGGTGTGGGTGAAGGACAAAACCGGTGGACACGTGCTGTTCTCGGACATCCCAAAAAACATGATCTGGAAGTGGAGCGAGAAGGATGGCCTGAAAGAGTTCTTGAAGCCGAGCGGCTACACCGGTTCCGAGAAGTTCACTGGTCGAGAACCCGGCAGCAACGGCTTGGCTTTGGATAAAGATGGCACCCTGACCATGTGCATGCACGGCGACCGTCGGCTGGCCACCTACAAACAGGGCAAATTCACCACGTTGGTGGACAAGTACGACGGCAAGCGCCTGAACAGCCCCAACGACCTTGCCATCAAATCGAATGGCGACATTTACTTCACCGACCCGCCATATGGCCTGCCGGGTCAGATGAAGGACAAGGCTAAGGAACTCGACTTCCAAGGTGTGTACCGGCTCGACACCAAAGGCAAACTCACTGTACTCGCAACCGGCATGAGCCGACCCAACGGCATTGCTTTCAGCCCGGATGAAAAGACCCTCTACGTGGCCAACTCCGACCCGGACAAGGCGGTATGGATGAGTTTTCCAGTGAAGGCCGATGGCAAACTGGGCGATGGCAAAGTGTTCTTCGATACCACACCATGGGTGAAGGCCAAAAAGCCCGGCCTGCCCGACGGCCTGAAGGTAGACACCCACGGTAACCTGTTTGCCACCGGCCCCGGCGGCGTGGTGGTACTCAGTCCGGAGGGCAAGCACCTGGGAACCATCGCCACGGGTGTACCCACGGCCAACTGCGGTTGGGGCGACGACGGCAGCACGCTGTACATCACGGCCGACAAACAACTGGTGCGCGTGAAGACCAAGACGAAAGGGGCGGGGTGGTAACCATGGCGGAACCAACCCGACGCGAGTTGTTCAAGGTGGCGCTACCCGGCGCCGGTGCTGCCTTGTTGGCTGGTACATCCAGTTCGCGCGCCCATGACGATGCAGCCAAGCCCGTCGTTCAGCCCACACAGTACGTCGTGCGGATGCACGAGCCCCGGAACCTCGAGGTTCCAGCGGCAGACATTTCCCGTCCAGCGTCGCACTTCGTTCGCAGTCACTTCGCGGTGCCAGCGCTGGATGCCAAGGCCTTCACGCTGACCATTGACGGTCACGTGGAGAAACCGGTCACGCTGACTCTGGCCGACATCCAGAAGTTACCGAAGGTTGCCAAGACGATCACCCTGGAGTGTGCCGGGAATGGCCGCATCTTCCTCGTTCCGCAAGTGCGTGGGTTGCAGTGGGCCTTCGGCGGGGTGAGCCAGGCCGAGTGGGGCGGGGTGACACTGGCCGATGTACTGGCCTTGGCCAAGCCTAAGGCTGGTGCGGTAGAAGTGATCCTCACCGGGGCCGACAAGGGGGCCGTGGGTGGCGATAACCCCAGCCCAGGGCCGATCCACTTCGACCGCAGCATCCCGCTGGAAAAGGCCCTGAAGCCCGAGTGCCTGCTGGCCTACGAGATGAACGGCAAGGCAATCAAACCAGCCCACGGCCACCCGCTGCGGGCGGTGCTGGGCGGTTGGTACGGCATGGCAGCGGTGAAGTGGCTCAGCAAAATCACCGTGGTGGAGAAACCGTACGACGGCTTCTGGCAAACCATGGACTACAGTTATTACTCACGCACCAAAGATGGTGCAGCGAGTCTGGTGCCTGTGTCCAAAGGGCAACCCAAGGCGGTTATCACCAATCTTGGCGAAGGTAGCACAGTCGAATTGAAGGAACAGAAAGTCATCGGGCTGGCTTGGGCCGGAGAAGACATGCCCAAGACCGTCGAATTCAGCGATGATGGCGGAGTGACTTGGCAAGCGGCAACCATCGACGGTAAGGCCGAACCATTCCGCTGGATTGGCTGGACTATCAACTGGAAGCCCAAGGCCAAAGGTGTGGCAAAGCTCGTGGCCCGCTGCACCGACAGTGCAGGGACAACACAGCCCGATAAGCGCGACCCGGATCGTCGCACTTACATGATTAACCATTTGGTTCCCATCGAAGTGACCGTGGAGTAGACCGATGCGTGCGTTCCTGCTTGTGGTGTTTTTATTCGGTGGGGCGGCTTCGCTTCAAGCGGCCGACAAAGCCGCGATTGATGCGGCCATCAAAAAAGCCGGTGACTATCTGCGCGGGATTTACGGGAAAGGGACGCCGATGGGCGGGCACGGGCTGGGCGAACATGCCTTGGCCGGTCTCGCATTGCTGGAAGCCAGCACGGATAAAAGCGATCCATCGGTCAAGAACGTCACGGATCTGGTTCGCAACACCTGCCTGATTGATGGAAAAACTTACGACACTGCTCTGTCGATCATTTATCTGGATCGCCACGGCGATCCTCGTGATGTCCCACTGATTCAAATGCTTGGCATTCGCCTGAATGCAGGCATGAACGCAGGCGGTGGTTGGGGCTACAACTGCTGGAGTGATACCAACAACGACGCTGCGGCACTGCTCAAAGCACTGCAGGGTGCGAGCTTGTCGACCAGCAAGCCGGAGAAGGACAAGAATAAGGACGATGGCTTCATCAAAACGGAAGACACTGCGAAACCGCTGACGACGACAGCCAAGTTACACCCGGAAGTGGCAAAAGTGGCTGCAGTCGTACAGAACACGATTCGCACCAGTGGGCGATCCGCAGGACAGGGTGACGACAACTCGAACACACAGTTTGGCATCGTCGGCCTGTGGGTAGCTGCCCGCAACGGCGTGCCATGCAAAGAAGCCTTCGCGCTGATCGAAGCACGGTTCGTCCGCACACAAAGCCAAGTCGACGGTGGCTGGGGCTACATCCCCTCCAGCGTCAGTGGAAGCGTAGCGACCTCACAATCTACGGTAGCCATGACGTGTGCTGGTCTACTCGGCCTCGCCGTTGGTAAAGCAAGCCGAAACCAATTAAAAGCAGCAACGACGAAATCGAAAGACAAACCTGAAGGTGCAGAGGACGATCAGTTCTTCAACCCCAAGAAAGAGAACGGTGAAAAAGCCGAGCCCGCCGCAAAGCAAAACACGGAGAATCTTGCGGCAAATGGCAAGTCTGCTGAGTTTGCGCTTAAGACACTCGCCGCAGCATTCGGGGCCGGTGTGCGCGGGGCGGGGAACAACCAGTCGGGACCGTTTAACCAGTTTATTGGCCTGGGCAACACCATGTACACACTGTGGAGTGTGGAACGCGTTTGCGTCGCGTACTCGCTAGATACCCTAGGCGGGACCGATTGGCACAGTGCCGGGGCCGACACGATTATCTCCATGCAAGGTGGTGATGGTGCCGTAACGGATGCACAATACGGGGCTGTGGTCAATACATCGCTGGCCGTGCTTTTCTTGGCCAAGGCCAACTACACCCGCGACCTGGGCACCAAGGCCAAGGACCCCGGTAAAGCTGAACTCCGTGGGGGCGGCGGCACAGGAACCCCACCACCGCTCTTGGCCCGCGGCAACCCGAATGGCAACAAGACCGCTGAGAACGAAGATGCGAAGATGAAGCCCGGCTTCACTCTGCCGACGATTGCCCAACCCACCCAGGAAGGTGAAACGGAGAAAGTGGCACTCGGCCTGACCACCGCCAGCGAAGCAGATTGGAAAGCCAAGCTCGATGAAGCTGTCGCCGGTCGAGGCGACAAATGGACACGCGGGCTGACCCTCGCAGCAGCTCGGCTCGATGGCGAACGCCGCTTTCAAGCCCGCGATGCCCTAGCCGAACGCCTGACCCGCATGACGCAGAAAACCCTGCGTGACATGCTGAAGGACCCGGAAGCTGAACTTCGCAGGGCCGCTTGCCTTGCCGCCGCCATGAAGGAAGACGCGGACATGATCCCCAATTTGATCTCCAAGCTAGCCGATCCGAACGAGTTCGTGGTGCGTGCTGCCCGCGCCGGGCTGAAGAGCTTCGGGCAGATCGGCACGGACTTCGGCCCAAAGAACGGTGCGGATGACGACGCAAAAACCAAGGCCGCCGAAGCCTGGGCCGCTTGGTACGAAAAGACCTTCAAGAAGAAGTAATGGCCACCGGGCCGGGAAGTGGGTAGAGTGTGGCGATTCCGTCACACTCTTTCTTTTTGTACTGCCGAGGGTTCCACCTTGTCCGCTGAAGCGATCCCACCGAACACCCCAGTTCCGACAAATCACCCGACTGGCTTCTGGTTCTTCTTTACAGGCGAGTTTGCTGAGCGGTGTTCGTACTACGGGATGCGGGCCATCCTCAGCTTGTACATGATCGAAAAGCTCGGCGTTGCGAAGTCGGATGCTGGAACCTACATGTCGCTGTTTATCGCGGCTTGTTACTTCTTCCCGCTGATTGGCGGCTGGGTGGCGGACAACATCCTCGGTAAGTACTGGACGATTGTTCTCTTCAGCGCACCCTACGTGATTGCCCAGTTCTTGGTCGGCATCGAGAACAAGTACGTCGTGGTGGGGGCGTTGACACTGCTCGCGATGGGATCGGGGGTCATCAAACCGAATATCTCGACACTGATGGGGTTGACGTACGATCAGCTCAGACCGGGACAGGATCAACTCCGTACAAGTGCCTTCAACTACTTCTACATGGCGATCAACATCGGGGCGTGGCTCTCGCAACTCACCATGCCTATTTTGCGGGTGAACTACGGCTACGGAGTCGCCTTCATCTTCCCGGCCGTGTTGATGATTGTGGCTCTGATTGTGTTTGCGATGGGCAAGAAGTTCTATGGCAAGGAAGTGATTGAACGGAAATATGTTGGCTCAAAGTCAGACCAACAGCCCGACACGAAAACCGTCACTGGTGTGACAGTTCGGTATGTAGCGCAGACCATCGAAGAACGTGACGCTGAACGAAAACTCAAGATTCAAACACTCAGCAGCATCGGGGCGTTGTTTCTCACGGTCATGTTCTTCTGGGCGATTTTCGATCAATCTGCGAGTACTTGGATTTTCTTCGCTGACACCTACATGACGGAAAGCTTCTGCGGCATTCCACTGACGGCCGATCAAGTGCAGTCGTTCAATGCGTTGTTCATCATTCTTCTGGTACCGATCTTCGTTCAGCTCTTTAAGTTCCTCGCAGCGAAGGGCCATCCCGTCAAGGCGACGACGAAGATGCTGGTTGGATTCGGCCTGACAGCCTTGAGCATGTTCATCATGGCGTTTTCGGCGAACCTCGCAGGGACGAAGTCCGATCAACTCAAAGTGGTTACTCCTGAAGGTGCACTCGTCGTGCCGCTAGGTGAGTTGAAATTGGAGGAAGTGAAGCCGAACGCCGATGGCTCACCGGTGACGATTGGTGACAAAGTGAAAGTCATGAGCTCGGACTTCGCGTTCAATGCAGAAAAGAAAAAACTTGAAATCAAAAACGGCACGATCACGGCTGGCAGCGTGACATTGACGATCAAGGATGGTCACTTCGTGGATACGTTCCCGGATGACGCTGCACTGTACGAAGCCGGCATCTTGGAACCTCGACTGAAGTCCGCAGCCGCCCGTGCTGCGGTGAAGCCTGAGGCAACCACAACAACGCTGGAATCAGTTGAGTGGACGAAGCCAACGGAACGAGTTGCCGTCGGCTGGCAAGTATTCGCGTTCTTCATCATCACCATCGCAGAAATCCTGATCTCCGTGACGGGGCTGGAACTCGCCTTCGTGGCAGCACCCAAGAGCATGAAGAGCTTTGTAACCGCTTGTTGGCTCGCAGTCGTGTTCCTGGCGAACCTGCTGATCAACGCGCCCGTAACACAACTCTATGCGAAGACCACCCCGATGCTGTACTTCGCGGGTTTGGGTGTTGCGATGGTTGTCGTCATGGGTATCTACCTGCCGATTGCAGCGAAGTTCAACAAGACGATGGCCGAGAAACAACCGGATTAAAGAAGCAAGAAGTTACCGAACGACGCGGGTCACCTTCGTGGCCCCGTCGGTCAGTTCAAAGCGATACCCATCGTTGAAGGCATCCGCAAACTCTTCCTGATGGCTCACCAAAATGATGCACTTCAGGTGCCCGCGCAGGTTCTGCAATTCCTGAATCATCACCGTGCGACCGGCTCGATCCAAGCAACCAAAGCCCTCATCAATAATAACGCTCTCGATGGGGCGGAACTGTCGGCTGGCGTACTGACCAATAGCCAAAGCCAAGGCCACCGCCACGCGGAAGCGCTGGCTGCCGCTGAGGAACTGCACGTTGATGGGCGACCCACCGGTGATGCGGTTCAGGCACTCGAGTTCGAGGGCCTTGTTGCCGTCGCTGTCGTTCCCGCCCACGAGTTGAAGGAACAACTGCCCCCCGCTCAGGCGGTCGAGCATCGAGTTCGCCAGTTCCACGATCTGCCGTTCGGCTTGCCGAACGAGGTGCCGTTGCAGGCGATCCTTACCAAGCAGTTCCGCGAGGAGTTTGTACCGGGCCAAGTCTTGATCTACCTGCTTGTATTGCTCGCCGAGTTTCGCTCGTGTTTCGCGGTAGCCGTGCAGTTTGTCGCGGTGCTTCTGGGCATCGATCCAACTTTGATTCGCCGTGGCTTCATCGCTCTTTGCCAATTGAATCTGTTGCTGCACGTCTGTGACTGACACCTGGCTGTCAGCAGGAAAGCCCGCCGCTTCGCTGGCGAACGTCTCTACGTCGGCCCGCAGGGTGGATAACCCGCCACGGGCCTGCTCCAGTTCCTTGAAGCGTTTCTCCACGCCATCGGAGAGCAACTGATCGAGTTCCGATGTCCACTTGGAGTGCTCCACCAACCCGGCAGTTCCGAGTGATGTTTGCCAGACCTCGGGCAACCGACCCAGTGCTGCGGTCAGGGTTTCCTGATAGATGACTTGCTTCTCGTCTTCACTCTTCAATCGGCCAGCAAGATCGGTGATGAGCGTGAGGGCCGAGTGTGCGGCACTCTGCTGGATGTCGATGTCTCGCTCGGCCGACTCCAGCGACTTCTTCAATCCACGGATGGTGTTGGCGATCGTTACTTCCTGGCTGGCCAAGGTGGACTGCTCGCTACGGGCCTTGGTCACATCTTCCTGATCGACCGTCTTGTTCAGCGAGTTGATCGACAGCGTCAGCGAGTCGATCCGCCCACGGAGGTCGCTGGCCTTCTGCACGGTGGCCTCGGCGTCACGCACTGCCCGCTTGGCCGCATCCAGCGTGGTGGCTACTCTGCGAAGTGCGACTAACTCGGTCTTGTCGGGGTACAGAGTGGTCGTCCAGTCGGCAGCTTCACGCGGGGCAATCTTGGTTCGCTCCGCTTCGGGCAACTCCGCGTAACGCAACACTAGCGACTTTTGCAGTCGCACCATGTCGGCCCCGGCTTGTTTGCTGGCCGCATCCAAGTCCTTGTATTGGTCGCGCAGTTGTTCCACCAGATTGCCTTGCTCGGCGTGCAGCTTGGTGCTGTTCTGCTCGCGTTCGGTGTGCAGGGTGAGTGCGGCGGTGGCTTCACGTACAGCTTTCTCCGCCTCGGTTTTGGCTCGCTCTCGCTCCGCTTTTTCCTTGGTGAAATGTTCCGGTGTGAGGGGTTGACCGCACGCCCGGCACTCGCTGGCCCCGTTCAAATCGCCCAGTTCCGCCAGTGCTTGTGTCGCCTGTTGAAGTTGTGCCTTGGCCACCGCCACCGTGTTGTCGGCCTGCCCCTTGCTCTTGCGGTAGCCGTCGATCTGCGTCGCTAGTTCGACCAGTTTCGTCTTGGCATCCTTTCCCTTCTTTGCAGTTTCGTCGCGTTCTTGCTTGCTGGTCACTTCCTTCTTGATGGCGACGCCAAGGTCGTGCCGCTCGGTGTTGAAGTGTTCGAGGTTCGGCAAAATCGTTTCGAGTTGCTGTCGCTGCTGTTCTTGCTGTCGGGCTTCCTCCAGCAGTGCCGCTGGGTTCTGTGGAAGCTTGTCAAGGTCGTCGCGCAGGCGTTGCACTTGGCTCTGCTGATCTTCCATCAGCCGGACGGTTTGCAGGATTCCAGCCAGTGCCCGTAGCCGAGTCATGCAATCTTTCAACAACCCTTCCTGGCCTTCGAGGTCCTTGAGGTGCAGCGTCTTCTGTCGGCGGGCTTGCTCCAAGGCGCGCTCGGCCGTGGCACGGCGTTCGTTGGTGTCGCTGCGTTCCTTCTGCCAGCGGGCAGCTTTCTCGATGGACTCTTTCTTCTGCACGCGGTTGGTCACCACTGTGTGAACCACCGGTAGCACGCTGCGCAGTTCCGTCACACGCCCGTGTTGATTCTCGATGCGTACCGCATCGCCCAGCACCACTTCAGCCTGCTTGAGCCGAGCCTCCGCTGCGCGGCGGCGTTCCTCCGCTTCGTTCCAGCGGCGGGCGAGATTCTCCCTTTCCTGAAGTTGCACGATGCGTTGTTTGGAGGAGTCTCGTGAATCGTTGGCCGTGTCGATGTTGAGTTCCGCCATGGCGTACTCTTCTTCACTCACTGTGGGCACACCGTCGGTCTGCGCGCCGATGGTGTCGAGCTTCGACTTCGCTTCCAGCTTCTTGCTGTTGGCCTTTTCGTAAAGCGATTGAAACCGTTGAAGATCGACGATTCCCGCAAGCACATCGAACCGCCCACCCGGTTTGGCATCCAGCAACTTCTCGGACTTCCCCTGAATGAGCAACACGCTCGACGTGAATGTCTCGTAGTCCAGCCCAACGTGGCTGGCGATCCACTTGTCGAAGTCCGTCTTCTTGGTGGTATCCGGCAATGCGGCCCACTCATTGCCGTCGGCTTTCACGAACAGTTGCTGCGTACCCGCAGCACTGCCTTTGTTCGGCCTACGCAGCGTGCGTTTACTGCGATAGACCGTGCCATCCAGTTGGAAGTCGAACTCCACACTCAGGCCATTCGACTCCTTGTGAATCAACTCCACGGCATTGGTCGATCCACCACGGTGGCTGCCAAACAGCGAGTAGGTGAGGGCATCGAAAATCGACGACTTCCCCGAGCCGTTGCTGCCCGAGAGCATCCAGATCGATGCTTCATCGAAACGGAGCTCTTGCTCCTCGCGGTATGAAAGAAAGCCGGTGAGCTTCACACGCAGGGGGATCATGGTGCGGCGTCCTGCATCAGTTCCTCGACGATCTTCAACAGTTCGCTGCGTTCCGCTTCGTCGTAGTTGGTCAGTTCCGTTGTCAGGTACCCGCGAACGGTCTCGCTGAAGCTGCGGGTGCGGTCGGCTTCGCCTGGCACCAAGGTCAGGCTTGGTGCACGAGATTCCTTCCAGCTTCGGGTGTACCAACGCGGGAAGAGCTTGCCGCATTCACGCAGCAGTTCTTCGAGGTTGTGCTGCCCAGCTGTGTAGTTGATTGTGAGCTTCACCAGGTCGCCGGAAGCATCAGCGTAGTCGATCTTCCACTTCGGCAGGTCTTCATCCGGGTCGTGCATGGTGAGTTCATACACCGGCACACTGGCCATTGGCAATAGGGTCAAGTTCTTCACTTTACCGGTGGAATCCAGATCAAAGAGTGTCACACTCTTGAGGTCGTGCTGTTCGCCAAGGTCGAGCTTCTGCACGCTGCCGGAGTAGCGGATATGCTCATGGCCCAAGAACTGTTCTTTGTGGATGTGCCCCAGTGCCACGTACTGATACTGCTCTGCAAACGACTGCCCGCTCAGCACGATGTCTTCCTGTGGACTGATGCGGAAGAGGCTCTCGCCCACCACGGCACCGAACACATTGGCGTGGGCGATGAGTACGTTCGTGGTGTTGGGTTGATATCGTTCGTGTTGGCGGAACTGCACCAAGCGTTGCTCGAAGGACTGGTTCAGCAGCTTCTGTTTTTCGTCGGGGTTCGTGTAGGTCTGGGCGTTCTCGCCAATGAGGTAATGGGCCGCCGTAGGGTAGGGCATCAACGTGAATTGTGCGTCTTGCCCGTTCACGTTCAACCGCAGGAAGGTGGGATCGCTGGCCAAGTACAGCCGACCAGTCGGCACCAGTTCGCCGGGGCGATCCACCGCCGGGGCTGCGAGGTGCATGGCACTGCGGAGCGTCTGGCAGAAGTTTTCGTTGTCGTGGTTGCCGGTGGTGGTGAGGATGGTTCCCCCACGCAGCAGGAAGCCCGCAAACACTTCCTGCCAGTGGTTCAAACTTTCGCGTAGTGCTTCAGCTCGGGCGAGTTCGCTGAACAGATCGCCCGCGACGATGAGCACATCGACTTGGTGCTCGTCGCAGTACCGGCCCACTTGCTCCACGCTGGCGCGCAGGTCGGAAGTGCGGTCGATCCGTCCGAGGCGGTCGTTCAGGTGCCAATCGGCTGTATGGAGGATGCGCATGGATCGGTAATGGTGATGATCTAGATCGCTGCTATCTTATGCTGCACATTCCTCGTGGTCGCCGTGGGTATGACACGATTATCCTTTAAGAGCTTGGCTCCGTTCCTTCTCGGTGGGTTGGTCGTAGGTTTGCTGGCCGTGTTCGTGATCATCTCACTTCCGGAAAGTCCGTTCGATCCACTGAGCCTGGCTGATGACTCGCCGGTGCCGATGATCGACCTCCCTGGTGGCACATTCCTGATGGGTTCTGAGTCGGGTGCGGCGGATGAACGCCCGGTGCATGAAGTGACGTTGTCGCCGTTCCGGATGGATGTGACGGAAATCACTAACGCTCAGTTCGCTGCGTTCGTGAAGGCCACGGGCTACGTCACCCTGGCTGAACAAACACCCGATGCGAAGATGTACCCCGGTGTGCCCACGTCGCGGTTGGTGCCGGGGTCAGCGGTGTTTCGGTTGACATCCGTTGAAGCAAATCAAGAGTGGAGCGACGGCCCACCACCGTGGTGGGTGTATCAGGCGGGGGCCAATTGGAAGCAACCCAGCGGCCCCGGTTCCAACCTCAAGGGCCAAGGCAATCTCCCGGTGGTTCACATCGCTTGGGACGATGCCTCGGCCTATGCAACCTGGGCGAAGAAACGCCTACCCACGGAAGCCGAGTGGGAGTATGCCGCCCGTGGTGGACTCGTTCAACAAGAGTTCTGCTGGGGCAGCGAACGCCAAGGACTGAACAAGAAGTACCGTGCCAACACCTTCCAAGGCACCTTCCCGGTGCAGGACTTGGGTACGGATGGTTTCACGGGGATCGCCCCGGTGAAGTCGTTCGCCCCCAATGGTTATGGGTTGTACGACATGAGCGGAAATGCGTGGGAGTGGTGTGCCGACTGGTACGACGTTGGAACCTACAGAAACAGCGCGAAGGACAATCCGCACGGGCCGGATGCTGGCACCGAGCGTGTCCGCCGCGGTGGATCGTACTTATGTGCCGACAACTACTGCCGAAGGTATCTGCCTTCGCCGCGGGACAAGAACCCACCGGACAGCAGCGCCTGCCACACCGGTTTCCGGTGTGTCCGCTAACGAGCCGGAAGCGACGGCGAGAGAGAGAAGCATCTCTTCTGCTATGCACCTCGCCCCGTTTACGGGGAGAGGTCGATTGGAGCGCAGCGACAATCGGGTGAGGGGTTCTTGGTGAACCGGCGACGTCAGTCGCTGGGTTAACTTCCACCCGGCAGCTCACTCAGCCGGTTCGCCAAGAAGACCCCTCACCCGCCAAGTGCGAAACGCACTCGGCGACCTCTCCCCGTAAACGGGGCGAGGTGAAGAATGGAGGTTCCCCGGCTCGTCACTTCACCGCGGAAATTGCATCGAGTGGTGAATTGGTGCGGGTGCAGGTGACGTGTTGGAAGCCTGCGGATTCCAGCAACGTCGCGTATTCGCCAAGGGTGCGTTCTCGGCCTTCGGTTACCAGCAGCATGCTCAGCGATTGCAGCACGCTCCAAGCTGGTCCGGCTTTGTCGTCGTACAGAACCTTCTCGGCAATCAGCAACATCCCACCCGTGGGCAGTGCTTCGTAAACGCGGCTGAGTAGTTTCTTGATCTTCACTTCCGTCCAGTCGTGCAGGATGCGCCCGACCGCATACACATCGGCCTTGGGCAACTCATCCGCAAAGAAGTCCCCGGCGATCACATCCACCTGTTTGGCCATGGTCGATTTCGCCACCATCTCGTTGGCCAGTGGCACCACTTCGGGCAGGTCGAACACCACACCACGCAGGTTGGCCCAACGCTGGCACGCTGCCACGGCGAGGTGTCCGCTGGCTCCGCCCAAGTCGCAGAAGGTGCGATATCTGCCAAGGTTCACCGCGTTCACCACCTGCGGCGATGAGATCAACCCGTAGCTATGCATGCCCAGCAGGAACTGACGTTTGTCGGCCTCGGTGCGGAAGATCTGGGAGAAGATTGGCCCATCGGTACCGAAGGTCTGCTTCCAGCGGTGGCCGCCTTCGCGCACCGCGTCGGGCAGGTTGTCCCATAGCTTCCACAGCACGGCGTTCGAGTAGTTGATGTACCCCAACAGGCTGTTGCTGCTCGCTTCGGTGAGGTACTCCCGGCTCATGGCGTTGCAGACATATTGGTCGCCGGTCTTAGTGAGCAACCCGAGATGCACGGCCCCGTCCAGCAGTCGCTCCGTGGCGTCGGCGTTCCACCCCTGGGTTTGCACGAGTTGTTGAACCGACTGCGGAATTTGCAGGAACTCGAACAACTTGAGTTCGCACGCCGCAAACAGGATCTGCGAGTTGCGATACGCTGAGATCAAATCAAGAATCGGATTCGGGTCGGGTTTGGTGAGATCAGTCGGCATTGGGAATCTCGGTGCGGAGAAGATGTTGTTCTACGCACCTTGATGTTCTGATCATATCTCTTGCGTCTCGCGTCTCGCCATTTTCCACACACCCCTCCACGAGACACAACTAGATACACAAGACTCACGAGACACAAGACCATGTTGACGATGCAACAAGAGTCGCAGTTCTTAGGGTGATGCCACGTCTGATGTTGCGATGATCGACACTTCCGCAACGTCAGTGAGCATTCAAATCACTCGGCAAGACACAATGATGATCAGGAGATTTTGAAGTGCAGTTGACTAGGCATGACGGGAAGGTGAACAAACACTCGGCGGGCTGACACCCGCCGCTCGGAAAACAGAAACAACGGACTCAAGTCCGTCGCACGCCAAAACCTATTCCCACTCTTCGTCGGACAGAACGCCGTCGAAGTCGGCAACACCCATGGTGTTGCAGAACATGGCGAATTGGTCTTCGTACTCATCCGTCGTGTGGTGCAGATGCTCGCCTTCGGAAAGCAACGGCAGGTTCAACCGCTTGCGGACACCAAAGGATCGCAGTACCCGACGGAACGGTTTCAGGCTCGGTGCGTAGATATGCAGCAGCTTGTGTTCGTCGAACTGCACTTCCATCGGCTTGCTGGTACTCAGCACGGCGACACCGGTGCAGCCGTCATTCATCAGCAACTCTTCAAACTCGTAGAGGTGGCTGGTGAGTACGGGCATGTCGATGTCCGTCCGGCGGAAGTCCACATGGTCGTCCGCGTCGCGGCCGTGGCTGCTTTCGAGGACGACGTTCACCACTTCGCCAAGCGGCGGAAGCAGTTCAAGGAACAACTCGAACAGGTTTTCGGCACTCACGGCAGCGGAAAGCATCGGCAGGCGAAGCCCGGCCTTGCGATCACGGTACACCGTTGTGCGGTAACCTTGCCGAGGGCGAATGGGCACCATCGGGCCGGGGCGGACAGCCTCGGTGAGGGTGAACGTGCCGTATTTGGTGCGATTCAGGTGCGTAGCCAGCGTATCCGCATTCACGAATGAAACTCTCCACAGCGGTCAGTAGGCCGGAATCCTGTCCGGTCAGTCTGCCAAGCGGGAAGAAAGCGACGGTGGTGTGGAGTCATGGTGATTCCCGACGCGTTGGAAGCATACACTGCCCCCGGGGTCCGCGTCGATTGGCAAGCGTCGCATTCTACGCTTCACGTGCCAACCCTAGCATAGATTCAGCGTTTTTGTCGGGCGTTTGGATTGTGACACAAGAAGCTGTTGTCCGGATTTGAAGATGCGGTCGCAATCAATCTGTGTGGCGTGAGTCAACCTGGCGTCGCGTAGAAGTCGAAATCATACGTTGCAGGGTAGGGCTAAGTTATTGGCGAGCGGCGCGGCGTAAGCCCGCCGTGGATTGAAAAAGAGCAGACACGTCGGCCTGACGGCTCGACGCTCACCGTAAAAACGGGACTCTACGCGGAGCGATTCAATGGTTCGTAACATTCTCCTGCTACTCGTGGTCACCTCCGTGGCGTTGGCTCAATCGTTGCCGACCGGTGGCCCACCGGGGCAGATCGTCATCAGCCCGAAGAAGCCTGCCGAACCGATACAACCGGCTTCGGCCACCGGCACCACTGTCTATAAGGGGCAAGATCCGGATCGACCGAGTTTCATCGTCATCTTCCCGAACGCTGCCGCTATGAAGGGAGCGGTACCGATCAGCAGCCAATTGCAGATGCCTAAGTCCGCGAATTCCGTGCAGACGGACAACGGCATTCCCACCATCACCATCATCGGCAAGGGCGAGTCGAATAAGCCGAACCCATCCATGTTGCCGCAACCGACACCAGTGACCGGGGCCAAGCCTGCCCTGCCGGTGGCCCCTGCAGTGGACAAAGTCGAGGACGGCAAACTGTTGATCGACACGTACGACGTGGCCTATTGCCGGGGCTGCAAAGTGGGTTACATGCAGACGGTGGTGCGTGAGTATCTGCGGAATGACAAGAAGGTCATCTACGGTGTGCGCAAGCTGACGCTGCAACTCAAACGCTTCGGCGAAGTGGTGGAACTCTGGAGCGAAGAATCGACGCTGGAAAACGAAGATGGCACGGTGATCTCCACGAGTCTCCGACAGGGACTCGGCAGGAATCAGGTGATGGAACTTGCTGGCGTCGTCACCGAGAAGGGACTGGACGTCAGCATCAAGAACGGCAAAAACGCACAGAAGGACACGATCCCCTGGCCCGCCGGTGTGGTGGGAGTGGGCCGTGAGGCCAGCTTGCTGAAGGACATGAAGCCCAAGCCCGGCCTCACCATCGAGTACCAGACATACTTCGGGCAGTTCAACGGAGTCATCACGTACAAGCTGGTAGCCAAGGGCGTTGAAGAAGTGACACTGGAAGGTGCCAAGCCACGCAAGCTGTTGAAGGTTCTGCAAGACATGAAGCCCGTGGGCGAATTCAAGCTGCCCACGGCTACGGTCTACCTCGATCCGGAGACCTACGAACCGGTGGCGATGGAAACGCAGAACCCGATCCTCGGCGGGGTGATGACAGCCAAGCGCACCACCCGTGAAGTAGCACTGACCAAGCCCGTCAAGTATCTCGACATCGGCGAGGTACAGTCGATCGTTCTGCCCAAGACGGTGCCGGGGATGCACAACGCCGACAAAGCGGTCTATGAGATTCAATTCGATGGCGAGGTGACACTCGACAAAGCGTTGCCAAGCGACGAACGACAGAAACTCACGGTTGTTGATGCCAAGGCCCGCAAGGTGCAACTGGCTGTGACGGCACTTCGGAAGCCGATCAAGCCTGAAGTCGTGCTCGTGGCACCCGGCGCGGAGTACCTCTCGGATTCGTACTTCATCGACTGGAACAACGACCTGGTGAAGAAGCACGCGGCAGAAGCTGTGCGCGGGCTACCTGCCAATGCTTCGGCATGGGACAAAGCCAAAGCTGTCGAGAGTTGGGTTCACAAGAACATCAGGCAAGTGGAGTTCAGTCAGGCGATGGCCTCCTGTGGCACGGTGGCGAAGGAATTGACCGGCGACTGCACTGAACATGCGATGTTGGCTACCGGCATGTGCCGGGCGCTGGGCATCCCCAGCCGCACCGCACTAGGGTTGGTTTACTTCGAGAAGAACGCCACCACGGCCATGCTGGCCTACCACATGTGGTATGAGGTGTGGACGGGCGACGGCTGGATGGCGCTGGATGCCATTCAGGGGGCTGGTTCGGTTGGCCCCGGGCACATCAAGATCACGGACTCGCATTGGGACGGTGAGAAGGGCTTTACACCGCTGTTGCCGGTGCTGAGTATCCTTGCAGCTCAACCGAAGGTGAGTGCATCACGGCCGTAAAAATGAGCTGGGGCGCGAAGGATTCAGTAACTGACAGAATTTTCGTGAGCTGCGAATGAAGAGTTTGCAGAAAGCGCAGCATGCCTGTTCGAGTTCACCGTACGTTATTCTAGTCTGTACTTCTCAGACCTTTCTGCATCATGAATTTGCGAAGCATGCAATCCTGGCGAACTTCAACTTGGCTTCCCGCTGGTGTGGGCCTGCTGGCGATTGTGCTCGCGGCACTGGGTGGGAACATTTGGGTGCTCTGCTTGGTTGGACTACTCTCGGTGGCCATGATGGCCTTTCGGTACAAGCCCCAAGCACCCGTCGATGATCTGGAGCGATTACAATTGCTGGAATCGGCCGTGGTGCATGCCCGTGATGCCGTGGTGATTTTGTCTGATGTGCAATCGAAGGATTCCGGACGCAGCGTTTTGTACGTCAACCAGGCCTTTACGAATATCTCGGGGTATCAGGCCGAGGAAGTGGTTGGTCGGTCGCTGCACTTCTTACGTGGGCCGAAGTCCGATCCGGCTACGTTGGCTAAGCTCCGCGATGCCCTGAACTCCAAGACGCCGTACCAATGCGAGATTCTGAACTACCGCAAGGATGGCTCAACCTTCTGGGGAGAGCTGAGTGTTGTGCCCGTACCGGGTACGATGGAAACCGTGCCGTATTGGGTGATGATTCAGCGTGACGTCAGCGACCGAAAAACCGCTGAAGAAAAACTGCGGCACAGCGAAGCCATGCTGGCCGAGGCCCAGCAACTGGCCAACATCGGCTCGTGGGAGACTGTACCTGGAACAAACAAGTGCTGGTGGTCGGTCGAGATGTACAACATCTTTGGGATGAACTCCGCTACGTTCAAACCGGATGTCACAGCAGTTATCAAGTTAGTCCATCCTGAAGACAGCGAACGTGTGCTGAACTTTCATCTTCTCTTGCAGCAGAAGCGAGAAAAGGAAACGAAGTCCATCGAGTTTCGTATCGTTCGACCGAATGGTGACATTCGCTACGTTGTAAAAACCTACTGCCAGATTCTCGACCCCAATACCTTGGCCATTACCCGCCTCACCGGCACCACGCAGGACGTGACCGAACGACGGTTGTCGCAGGCTCAGTTGCTGCAAGCACAGAAGATGGAACTCATCGGGCGGATGGCCGGAGGCATTGCCCATGACTTCAACAACATGCTCACCGGGTTGATCGGCCATCTCGAACTGCTGCAGATCGCCAAGGGCGACGCCAACCAGAAGAGGATGGAGACCATCCACGCGGCAGCCCTGCGGGCCACAAAGATCAGCAAGAACCTGCTAGGCCTTGCCCGCAAAAGCGACTTCCATCGCCGGAGAATCGAGCTCGCTCCCATTGCTCAAGAAGTCGTCGACTTCTTACAGAACACCACCGACGGCCGCTTTCAATTTGTCATCGATATCAAGACCCAATGGAGTGTACAGGGCGATCGTACGTACCTGCACCAAGTGCTGCTGAACCTCTGCGTGAATGCTCGTGATGCCATGCCAAACGGCGGCACCATGACGATCCGAGTGGATGAAGTTCACTTTCCAACGACGAACTCCCGCAGTGGTGATTTTATCCGCCTGACCGTAGCGGACACTGGCTCCGGTATTCCCGTGGAACTGCGAGACAAAATCTTCGAACCGTTCTTTACGACGAAGTCATCCGACAAGGGTACCGGCCTAGGCCTGGCCATGGTGCACAGCATCATTGAACAACACGCGGGCTGGATCGAACTGGAATCGGAAATGAACAAGGGCACCCAGTTCCACGTTTATTTTCCTCTGTTCGAACGCAGTGCTGAAGAGGATTCCGATGGCAGTAAAGAGGAGACCATTGCTGATACTCCGCTACCGTTTCAGATTCAGCCAGCCAAGCCGATGATCCTGGTGGTGGATGATGAGCCGATGATCCGCGATTTGGCTACGGCCATCTTGGAATCAGATGGCTACGACGTACGAACCGCGACGGACGGTAGCGATGCGATTCAAAAGTTCCACAAATCGTATTCGGTGATTCAACTGGTGATTCTTGACCTCACCATGCCTGGCTTGACAGGGAAGGAAACGTACCGCGAACTCCGCAAGATTAACCCAACGGCAAACGTGCTCCTCTCGAGCGGGTACAGTGCTGAAAGTCTTGAGGACATTGAAGGTGTGCTGGGCTTATTGCCCAAGCCTTATCGACCCAGCGAGTTATTGGCTGCGGTCAGGGTCGCTGCTGCGGGCAAGAAACTTGACCAGGTCGGTGAGCTGAACATGGTGCTCTAGAGCGAAATCATTTCTTTCCGCCGTCGCCGAGGATATCGAGAATCAGTCGTTGGATGCGCTTGTGCGTTTCTGACGAGCCACGTGCAATCGATTGCAAATCGGACATGCTCAGGCCCAAGTCGGGGCAGGGCAGTTTACCTTGCGCGGTCGAGAGGTCTTCGGTCAGGTGATACTTGTCCTTCTCGGCGCTGAGTTGCACACCACATTCACGGATCAGTTTCACATCGCGGTAGAACCCGCGTACGTTCACCTTTAACCGAGTGATGAGGTCGTCGCGAGTCTTAGGCGATTTCGTCGAGGTGAGTTTGAGCAACTTGGCCAAGCGCGAGGCACGTTCCACAGTCACGGAGCTTTTCTCGGAGAGGCGAGACGACATGAATCACCACTGTAGTGGGAAATAAAATGGCCGATGATCCAGGTCGGGCGACCGCGCGTGACAACGGGCTGTCAGCGCTGAAGAATCATGGCCATAGGGCAAGATAGTAGCCCGGCGCACACGCAATGCAAGCGCCCATCTTAAAGAATCATTGAGTTCTTAGAATTCTGGTGACATCGCGTTGTCAGTCAGTGGGTCTGGACAATCATGTCTCACACGCGGAAGATGACAGCATGGGGAGTGTGAACCGTCGAAGCGTTCTGGAGGCTGTGCCGTTTCAAGAATCGACGCGCGCAACCAGTACCTTCGATTCGATCCTGGCGCTGGCCGGTTCGCACAGCGAAGAATTGAGCGCTGCCCTCAGCCGATTGCTGCCCAAGTCAGCTGACCCGGACTTGGCCCTGTTGCAATTCGAACGACTGCTGAGCACGCCACATGGGCAGGAACAACTGCCGATGTTGTTGGCCTACGGTGCCCGCGCGCTGGATGCGGTCATGCAACTGCTGGCGGCGAGCCAGTTCTTTGCCGACACATTGGTGACATACCCGGATGCCTTTGACTGGATCAGTAAGCCCCCACGCAACCCCACCACCGACGATCTGACTGCTGAACTGAAAGCCGCGTTGGATCATTGTGCGGATGATGCCGCGGTGCTGCGGGCCTTCCGTCGCTTTCGGCAACTGCACCTTTTACGCATCGGCGTGAACGACCTGATCCGCGATCGCGCGCTCGAAGAAGTGACCCGTGAACTGGCCCGCGTTGCGGACTCCAGCATCAAGAACGCCCTAACCGTGGCCACGAAAACGATCACGCGGAAGCTCGGCACACCCATGACGGCCAGTGGCAAACCGGCTAGGTTGAGTGCCTTCGCCTTTGGCAAACTTGGCGGCGATGAACTCAACTACTCGTCGGACATTGACCTGATGTTCGTGTACGACCACGACGGCGACACGAACAAACGCGGCGGCATCACCAACGCGGAGTGCTACGGCAAGATTGTGGCCGAAGTGGTGCGGCTGCTCAGCAGTGTTACGGATCGCGGCTTTGCCTACCGCGTGGATTTACGCCTGCGGCCCGAAGGGAAGAGCGGCCCCTTGGCTCGCAGTCTCTCCAGCACGTTGAGTTATTACGACAGCCGGGGCCGCACCTGGGAACGCCAAGCTCTCATCAAACTTCGCCCCGTGGCAGGGGATCGTGAACTCCGCGCAGAGTTCATGACGGCGATTGAGCCGTTCGTTTACCGCAAGTATTTCAGCTTCAGCGAGATTAATGAAGTGAAGGCGTTGAAGCGCCGGATGGAACAACTCAGCATGAAGTCGGGCACCGACAGCACCGACGTGAAGACTGGGCGAGGCGGCATCCGCGACATTGAATACGCCGTGCAGTTTCTGCAGTTGCTCAACGGTGGTGAGCTGAACGCGGTGCGTCAGCGCAACACGCTGCTGGCGCTGGAGGCGCTCGAAATCGCAGGTTGCTTTTACAGTCAGGAAACTTACCTCCTCTCGGATTCGTATCGCTTCCTGCGTCGCGTTGAGCACCGCCTGCAGCTCATGTTCGATTGGCAAACCCACAAGCTGCCTACGGGGTTAGTCGAGCTACGCAAGCTCGCCAAACGCATGGGGTACGCCGCGAAGAACGTGGCACCGACCGTTGCAAATGAAAACATCAGTGGCACCAACGGCCCGCAGCGGCGCAGCCGGATTGACGAGCAACCCGAATCGACCTTCGACACCAAACAACTGTTGATCGACCCGCTCGATCTGTTCCTGAAAGATCTGCAAGACAAGACCACCACGAACCGATTGATTCTCGATCACCTGCTGCACCAGACCTTCGGCACCGATGGCACCAACCCGGAACCCGAAACCGACCTGATCCTCGACCCTGACCCGGACGAGGCAACCATCAGTCAGGTGCTGTCGGCGTATCCGCTGCGCGATCCACGCACGGCGTTTCAGAACCTCAGCAAGCTCGCGCAGGAGGCCGTGCCGTTTCTCAGTCATCGCCGGTGTCGGCACTTCCTCGCCAGCATTGCCCCGCAGTTGCTGCGTGCCGTCAGCGAGACACCCGACCCCGATGGTACGCTGACCAACCTCGAACGAGTGACGGCCAGCTTGGGTGCCAAGGCCGTGCTGTACGAACTGTTCAGCTTCAGCCCGGCCACGCTCAAGCTGTACGTGGACTTGTGCGCCAATAGCCCGTACCTCGGGGCGATCCTCACGAACAATCCGGGGATGATTGATGAGCTGCTCGATAGCCTTGTGCTAGACCAACCGCGCAGTGCTGAGGAGCTTCGGCTGGAACTGAGCGAACTGCTGCGCGGGGCCAACGACGTCGAGCCGATCTTCCACAGCTTTCAGGACAAGGAGTTCCTACGCATCGGTGTGCAAGACTTGTTGAACAAGAGCGACATCCGACAGACGACCAGTTCACTCAGTGACGTGGCCGAGACGATCTTGAACGCGGTGTTCGACCTCACGGAACCGCGCGTCATGCAGAAGTTCGGGCAGGGGTTGCCACCGTATGTGGTGCTGGGCCTGGGCAAGTTGGGTGGCCGAGAGATCAGCTATCACAGCGACCTCGACATCCTGCTGGTGTACGCCAACAGCGACGGTCAGGCGGCGGTGCAACATGCCTTCACCACACTGGCCCAGCAAGCCATCCGCACCACCAACAAGACCGGGCCGATGGGTCGGCTGTACGACGTGGACATGCGGTTGCGCCCGACAGGAAAGTCTGGCGCGCTGGCCATCTCGCTGGATGAGTTCGAGCGTTATTACCTGCATGGGGCACAACTGTGGGAGCGCCAGTCGCTCACGCGGGCACGGGTGATCCGTGGCGATGGTAGCTTTGTTGAAACAATTCGAACGAAGGTTCAGCAGGCGATGTTGTGCCAACCCTGGCACCCAGCGATGCTGGAAGAACTCGACGGAATGCGATTGCGATTGGAAGGCACCACGACGGCCCGCAGCCTGAAGCGTGGACGTGGCGGGCTGGTGGATGTGGAGTTCGCGGTGCAACTGCTGCAATTGAAGTACGGCCGAAAGCATCCGGAAATCTTGCAGCCGAACTTGTGGGAAGCCTTGGCGAGTTTGAAGCAATCGAAGTTGGTGCCGGAAGAAATCCTGACCACGTTGAGTGATGGTTACACGTGGCTGCGGTTCGTGGAGGCCCGACTACGCATCGTGACCGATCGCCCACTGACCGAAGTGCCTGAGCACCCGGACGACCTGACCAAGTTGGCCCGCCGCAGCGGGTACGACACCCCTGCCGCGTTCAGCACCGCCCTCACCGAAACCAAGGCCCGAGTGCGGGCAGCGTACAGCCGATTGCTTGAGCGGGAGCGGGGAAGGTAGTGTTTGGGAGGACGAACCTTCCGGTGATCCAGCAACCATGGGCGGATAGGTACGGGCGGAGGAGGCTGAGAAATAAATAGGCACAATAGAAAAGGTGACTGTCCCGAATGGCACAAAGTTAAGCCTCTTCCACCGTCATTTGTAGTCGTTTTTGCAGTTCTTGGCGGGGTTTTCTGAGCAGGTCGTACTCTTTGGGTCGGCGTTTCCTCGCCCGAGGTTCCACCCGGTTCGGACGGTGT
>JBBRME010000019.1:0-33995 GCA_038230995.1 Gemmatales bacterium | reverse complement strand
TACGCTTTACGCAGTTGCCCCCGGACTGATCTAGCGCAATCCTATGGAGTCGGGTAAGTTCGGTCGCATGAACCCAACGCGTGCGACGGACGAAGGCTATATCCAGTTCTTGGTCGGGTCGCCGCGGGTGGTTTCGACCACCGAGGCGGCCCGGGCGCAGCCGGATCGCCCGTTGGCCCCGGCCCACGATTCGTTCACGCGTCTGCTGCACCGTCTTGAGCCAGATCCTGGCACCCTCTGGGCTGAGGTCAAGCCGCTGATCCGCCCGACCGAGGGTGTCCTGGTCATCGACGATTCGACCCTCGACAAGCCGCGGGCAAAGCACATCGACCTCGTTGGCTCCCATTGGTCGGGGAAGCATCATGCTGTCGTCCGCGGAATCAATTTGGTCACGGCCCTCTGGTCCGACGGGGATCGACTCTACCCGTGCGACTATCGGGTCTACCACAAGGCGAGCGACGACAAAACCAAGAACGACCACTTCGCCGACCTCGTAGCCGCGGCCCACGGACGCGGCTTCACGCCCCGAGCCGTACTCTTCGACGGATGGTACGCGAGTGTCGAAAACCTCAAGAAAGTCCGGGATTTCGGCTGGACCTTCGTGACCAGGTTCAAGGGCAATCGCAAGGTTCGCCTTAACCACGGGGAGGCGAAAGCCCTGGCAGAGCAACCCATCGCCGCCGCCGGAACCGTGGTCTGGTTGCCGGCGTTTGGCGAGGTTCGAGTGTTTCGGGTGGTCGCCCCAAACGGCGACACGACACACTGGGTGACCAACGACCTCGGCATGGGCGACGTGACCCGGCTCACCTTCGCCGAACTCTCCTGGACCATGGAGGAGTACCACCGCGGCCTCAAGCAATTCACCGGCGTCGAACGCTGCCAACTCCGCTCCGCCCACGGCCAACGCAACCACATCGGCTGTGCCCTCCGCGCCTTCGTCCGACTGGAGTACCACCGCTTCAAAACCGGCATCAGTTGGTTCGCCACCAAACACGGGATCGTCCGCGACGCACTCCGACGGTACCTCGCCAAACCGATCTACCAACTGCCAAGGGCAACTGCGTAAGGCGTAACATGATTGCAGCAACTTCTCGGCTTTATCTTCTCTGCGTGCTGTGCTTATCTGCGGTGAAATTCTTAGGTTTCTATCTTCGCACTGTGCCTCAGTGATTCTGTGGTTAATGCTTCAACCTCGTCTCCAACTCACTCACTCGTGCCTTCAGCAACTCCAACTCCTCTTTCAGTTCCTGATACTTATCCGGTGTGGCCTCCCGGCTGCGTGGGGCCTCCACAACTGCCCCGCTGGCGTAGCGTGCCCGTTCTTCTTCCAACTCCGCTGCCGAGTGAAATCCATGAGTAACGATGGCTCCTCGGCCACCCGTCCGCAAGTACACCACCAGCTTCTTTTCCACGAGGCTCTTCAGCAGTTCACGAAGTTGATCAAGGTCGGGTATGTCGTTCATTCTGCTAGCCCGACCACGCAAATCTCCTTCTGATTGCGGCCCGCGAAGCAGTAGCTCCGCCAGGACAGCCATCTCGACCTGTGTGGCTTTCCAGACGTCGTACGCAAGGTGCCGCCAGCGCTCGACCCGCCCGCCTTGGATCTTCTGCGTGAGAATCTGCTTGTTCAATTCGATCAAGGTTTCTTCCACGTCGTCATCGTTCAATTCCAGCACCGGTTCGCGGTTCGACTTCTGATTGCAGCCTGTGGTCAGGCTGTTCAGCGTCATCGGGTAGGCGTCGGGTGACTTGCTCGTTTTTTGTTTTTCGATCAATACGCCAAGCACCCGGCGTTGATCCTGCGTGAGCGGTTGAAACCCGTCGGACATGTTGAAACTCCATGAAAAAAGCCGTCGGAGTACCGACGGCTTTTAATGTCTTGTGTTTGCTTGAATTTACTTAGCAAGAGCAAGAGCTTCGGCTTCGCTCACTTGTGTGGAAGGCTTGCCCAGCTTGACGCTGCACCACACGATCACAGATGGAATGTAAGGGAATGTGCCCTTCTTGATGAGTTCCACCATCTTCTTGTCGCGGCTGGTGCGTTCTTTTCGCTTGAGGTGCCCATTCTCGATTCGGCTGATCTTGCCTTTTGCCCGGCTGCGATTCATCCGCGTAGCCGTGGACATTCTCTCTGCCATGACACTTACCTAGAGGGTGCGACGTACCAAAGCAAGAAGTTTAGCGGTTAACAGGTACTGAACAAGGGCAAAACAAGCAGAAGACCAAGGCTGTTTTGCTGACGTCGATTTATCTCTAAGCGACTGGTTCACGATCCATATCGGAGTATGGGTAATGTCCTTTCAACTTGAGTATTTCAAGCAACTTTGCTACCCCCATTGTCTCTGGCGAATATCATTTCGGATCGGAATACTTCGAGAATGAGTAAAAGCCCAAACTCTGCTTTTACGTCATGCTGGTACGTTGGGTATCCGTCAAAGATTACACAATGGCCATCGAGTGGCGACTCATCTGCTGGAAACTCACATGTTTCGTTCGGATTAAGCGTAGCCGTAGTGCTGTATGGGCCGAGTCTATTCAGCACAGAATTAATGAAAGAGTGTACTCTTCCGAAATCTGTGTCTTTGTTTCGCGTCGAATCAAGATCAATGTGCAACTTGGTGAACATTACCAACTCGTAGCATTGAAACACGTCATTCGATGAGCCTTCTCGCAGGAGTTCGGACAGTTCCTTCGTAGCTATCGCTGTTCCAGCTAACCCGTTCGGATAGTAGTAAAGATCAAGACCGCCACCGGCCGCATAGCTAATCACGGAATGCATGACAATATTATGTTCTTTGCCAAGCATCTCCTCCATTAATTCTGACTTGCGGTCGTACCAATTCTTACCAGTTTGTTCATTGCCCTCCGACATGAGCTCAGTCTCCATAATGTTATTCAAAATCCTAAAGATAGATTTTAGTGTAGATTTGGTCAACAGGTAGCGAATGTCACTACGTCAATGAACGGAGCACCAGATATTGTTATACGAAAATGATTGACGTTGCTCCGTTCGCCTTCACGTTCTTGTGTCTCGCTGTGTCTCGCTGTGTCTCGCTGTGTCTCGCGGAGGGGTGTGTGAAAACTGGCGAGACGCAACTCTCAGAAACGTTTGCCCGACATTTTTCTGCTTGCCACCCAAATTGCCCTACCCAAGCTCGGCAGGATTCCCCACACTTAAAGTGCACAGTGTGCAGATTGGCCTAGTCCGACATCAAGGCCCAGCCCACACTTTTGCAATGCGGTCTCTCCCCGCTTTGAGGACGATTCGATGAGTTTCCCATCCGGCGGAGCAACCGCCGCCGATCCGAAGACCGCACGAAGCCGGTCGCAAGTGGCCCAGGAAGTGGAGTCGGTGACCATCCGTTTTGCAGGCGACTCCGGCGACGGCATGCAACTGGCTGGTACACAGTTCACGAATACCTCGGCCCTGTTCGGTAACGACATTGCCACGTTTCCTGACTTCCCGGCGGAAATCCGTGCACCAGCAGGAACGCTGGCTGGTGTGTCGGGCTTCCAAGTTCATTTCAGCAGCAGTGAAGTTCACACTCCCGGCGACATCCTTGATGCCCTCGTGGTGATGAACCCAGCGGCACTGAAGACGAATCTGAAAGACCTGAAAGACGGTGGCATTCTCGTCGTTAACAGCGATGCCTTTGAAGCGAACGACCTGAACAAAGCCAAGTATAAAGTCAACCCACTCGACGACGGGAGCCTGGCCAAGTACCGCGTCATGCGAATTCCTGTCACGAAGATGACCAAGGAAGCTGTGAAGGACTGCGGCCTGTCGCCACGCGAACAGGATCGCTGCAAGAACTTCTTCGCTCTCGGCCTTGTGTACTGGATGTTCGAGCGGCCGATGGAGCAGACGCTCAAGTGGATCAAGGAAAGTTTGGCAAGAAGCCCGAAACCATGCCCGTGCTGGATGCCAACACCAAAGCGCTGAAGGCTGGCTACAACTACGGCGACACCGTGGAAGTGATGCCGGTGCAGTACAAGGTGGCCCCGGCGAAGATTAGCCCCGGCACTTATCGCAAGATTACCGGCAACGAAGCCATCGCACTTGGTCTGGTTGCTGCGGCACAATCGGCAAACAAAACTCTGGTGTACAGCGGTTACCCGATCACCCCAGCCAGCAGCATCCTGGAACAACTGGCCGACATGAAACGCCACGGCGTGAAGACGCTGCAAGCCGAGGATGAAATCGCCGCGTGTGGCATTGCCATTGGTGCCAGCTTCGGCGGGGCGATTGGCGTCACGGGAACCAGCGGTCCCGGCATCTGCCTGAAAAGCGAAGCCATCAACCTGGCGGTGATGACGGAACTCCCGTTGGTCATTATTGATGTGCAACGCGGTGGCCCCAGCACTGGCCTGCCAACGAAGACGGAACAAGCCGACTTGCTGCAAGCGATGTTCGGCCGCAACGGCGAAAGCCCGGTTGCAATTCTTGCCCCGCAGTCGCCGGTCGATTGCTTCGACATGGCCTACGAAGCAGTACGGATTGCTACTCGGTTCATGTGCCCGGTGTTCCTTCTCAGCGACGGATACATCGCCAACGGCTCGGAACCGTGGAAGATTCCAGATCACACCAAACTGCCGAAGATTGAGATCAAGCACGCCACAGAACCAAATAGCGACGGTACACAGTTCCACGACTCTGGCGACGGTACCAAAGGCACTTACCTGCCCTACAAGCGCGATGAATATCTTGCTCGACCGTGGGCCATACCGGGTACACCGGGGTTAGAGCACCGTATCGGCGGCATTGAAAAACAGGACGTGACCGGCAACATCAACTACGAAGCCGGCAACCACGAACACATGTGCCACGTGCGTTGGAAGAAGATCGAAAACATCGCCCTGACCATCCCTGACCTTGTGGTACACGGCCAAGAAGATGCCGAACTGCTTGTGCTCGGCTGGGGTGGCACCTACGGCAGCATTCGTGCTGCGGTGGAGCGTGCCCAACGCCAAGGGAAAAAGGTGGCTTACGCCCACTTGCAATACCTCAACCCGTTCCCCAAGAACACGGAAGAAGTGCTGAAACGCTTCAAGAAAGTACTGGTACCGGAGTTGAACAGCGGGCAGTTGTGCTGGCTACTGCGGGCGAAGTACCTTGTCCCTGCCGAAGGATTGAACAAGATCCAAGGCCGACCGTTCTTGATCAGCGAGATTGAAGAGGCGATTGCAACGCGGGTGTAGGACTTTGAGATGTTGAAAGTGTACGTCGAAACCACGATCCCTAGTTACCTGACCGCGCGGCCAGGTAACAACCTCATATTTGCAGCGCAGCAGGAGGAGACAAGACATTGGTGGAGCGAACGGCTCAAACACGAATTGTTCGTGAGTGAAGCTGTCCTCAAGGAGTGTGCTGGCGGTGATCCTTCTGCGGCCATACTGAGACTGGCAGCACTTGAAGACATCCCGGTTCTCGATGTTGATGAAACCGTCGGCGAGTTGGCGGAACGACTCGTCGAAGCCTTGAAATTGCCGAAGAAGGCGGAAACTGATGCGTTACACATTGCGACCTCCGCTTCGCACGGCATGGATGTAATGCTAACATGGAATTGCAAGCAAATCGCCAACCCGTTCTTATTGACCAAGATTGTCGATGTCTGTTCAAGGATGGGTTATCGATTGCCGATCTTGGCGACACCCGGACAAATGCTTCTGGGAGAAACGTGATGAATATCAATAAGCATCCGCTAAGCGAGCTGGATCGCATGCGGGAACAGTTGATGACTGAAACTGGCGAAGGGCTTCAGTCGCTCATTGCACACTTGCGACAAGCATCGCGTGATGCTGGCCGCAAGTTGATTGCTGTTCCTCCAACAATCGAACGACCCGCGGCCGATCAGGTTGATGCAAGCACACTGCTCGCAGCCGAGTATGAAAGCGATATGGAACGCATCGAAAAGGAACTCCTGGAGAGCGGTGACACGGAACCAAGGGATCCTTTGGATTTCGTTCGCTGGGTACGCAGTAACGGCTTCAACAAACATCGTCGTCACAACGATGTGAGCCAAATTGAACAAACCACCCGATGACGCACTCCTAGTTCCAACACCCCACACCCGAAACCGATGACTATGGCCGCTACAGCTCTCCCAACGCTCACTGTCAAGGATCTGACCTCGGACCAGGAAGTCCGGTGGTGCCCCGGTTGCGGGGACTACTCGATCCTCACGTTGATGCGTAAAGCCCTCACCAGCTCCAGCATCGCCAAGGAAAACCTGGCGTTCGTGTCCGGCATCGGCTGTTCCAGCCGCTTCCCGTACTACATGAACACCTACGGGTTCCACACGATCCATGGACGAGCACCGACGTTTGCCACGGGGCTTCGGCTGGCCAATCCTGATCTGCAAATCTGGATGGTGACAGGTGATGGTGACGGCTTGAGTATCGGTGGTAATCACCTGTTGCACGTGCTGCGACGGAACATCGACATCAAGATCCTGCTCTTCAATAACGAAATCTATGGCCTCACCAAGGGCCAATATAGCCCGACCAGCCGGATGGGCACCAAGAGCAAAACCAGCCCACAAGGGTCGATGGAACAACCAGCGAAGCCGTTGAATGTGGCGCTGGCTGCCGAGGCCACCTTCGTGGCCCGCACCGTGGACGTGGACGCCAAGCACCTCACCGAAGTGTTGCTACGAGCTGCTGCCCACAAGGGAACTGCTTTCGTGGAGATCTATCAGAACTGCAAGATCTTCAACGACGGTGTGTGGGCATACGCCACCGACAAGACCGTGAAGTCCGACACGCTCTTGTTCCTCGAACAAGGCAAGCCACTGATCTTCGGCAAGGATCGCAACAAGGGCATTCGGCTCAACGGCCTGACGCCGGAAGTGGTCGAAGTGGGTAAGGACTGCGGGCCGGACGACTTGCTGATTCACGACGAAACCCTGGACGATCCAACCTATGCCATGCTGCTGAGCCGCATGGTTGGCCCGGAGTTCCCCGAGGTGATGGGCGTGTATCGAGCAGTCCGCAAACCGTGCTATGAAGAGTTGCTGCAAGAAGCGACTGATGCTCAAATCGCCAAGCGTGGCAAAGCGACCATTGCCGACCTGTTCAAGGCGGAAGACCTGTGGACCGTGAGCTAGGTAAGCCTGATCAAGTGTGTTTTGATTTGTGCAGCTCGTCCAGTCGCGTCCATACATCGTCCAAAGAGAGCGTGTGGATGCCGGCTGGACGCAGGAATCAACACTTTGCACGGTCGTTGACTACACTTGATTCATGAGCGAAATCATCACGGCCCGCGGGCGACCACTTCCGTTAGGCACACATACAGAACCTAACTCAGTGAACTTCGCGATCATCTCGCGACATGCAACGACCGTGACGTTGGTGATTCTGACGGAGGCCGGCTACGGAACCCCGATTGGTGAATGGCCGCTGGACTCCCGACTGAACCGTACCGGAGATCATTGGCACATTGCAATTGGTGGCCTACCGCCGATCTTCTGCTACGGCTGGCGTGTGGACGGTCCACGCAGTCCTCTGAATAGATTTGATCCGACACGATTACTGATTGATCCTTGCAGCATAGCGTTGTCGAATGGTTCTACTTGGGGAGGCACCTGCGAAGTCGATCCTGAACGAACGTCACGTCGCAGCTTGTATCGGCAATTCACAAAGTATGACTGGGGTGCAGATGCCCCGCTTCGTACTCGACCTGAAGACTCGATCATCTATGAACTCCATGTGCGAGGCTTCACGCAGCATGGCTCTTCAGGCGTCACAGCACCGGGCACTTTCCGAGGGCTAACGGAGAAAATCCCCTACCTCCAATGGCTTGGTATTACAGCCGTAGAACTGCTGCCAGTATTTGAATTCGATGAATGCGATTGCCCATTTACAAACCCGGTGACAGGCGAAAAGCTAACGAATTACTGGGGGTATAACCCCATTGGCTTTGCTGCACCTAAAGCAGCGTTTGCAGCCAGTTCACCGATCCACGGCCAGGACGATGAATTCCGTGACATGGTGAAAGCCTTCCATGATGCGGGCATCGAAGTCATTCTTGATGTGGTGTTCAACCACACTGGAGAGGGCGACGACCGTGGGCGCACGTTCCACTTCCGTGGCTTAGATAACGAGATGTATTACTTGCTGAATGAACACGGAGAGTATCTGAACTACAGCGGATGCGGCAACACCGTGAATTGTAACCACCCGGTTGTTCGAGAATTGATTCTTGCTTCGCTGAGATACTGGGTCACGGAAATGCACGTGGATGGATTCCGTTTCGATCTCGCGTCGATCCTGGGGCGTGATCGCCGTGGGCGATTAATGTCCAACCCACCCGCTGTGGAGATGATCGCTGATGATGGGATTCTTTCAGGCACGAAATTGATCGCTGAACCATGGGATTCAGGTGGTGCCTATCAAGTGGGTGGTTTCCCGTCTGGTGAGAGATGGAGTGAATGGAATGATCGTTTCCGCGACGATGTGAGGCGTTTCTGGCGAGGGGAACCTGGCTTGACCGGACTACTAGCGAACAGGATGAGTGGAAGTGCGGACATCTTTGCTCCGTCCGGGCGTGGGCCAAAACACTCCCTGAATTTTCTGACCTGTCATGACGGTTTCACACTGAATGACCTCGTGAGTTTCAATGAGAAACATAACGAAGCCAATGGCGAAGGCAACCGCGATGGGAATAGCAAGAATTGCTCTTGGAACAGCGGGGCAGAAGGCGAAACGGACGACGTTGACGTTCTTCACCTTCGTCAGACAAGGGCCAAGTCGATGCTTGTCTCTTTGCTTCTGGCCCAGGGTACGCCCATGATTCTAGCAGGAGATGAGTTTTTCCGAACGCAGCGTGGCAACAATAACGCTTGGTGTCAGGACAACGACCTGTCTTGGGTCGATTGGACTCATCAGCAGACCTATGCTGGGTTTCAGCGATTTGTTCGAGAGCTGATCTGGTTGCGTCGCAAGCATCCGGTATTTCGTCGCCGGCAGTTCTTTCAGGGCAACACTGGGCCACACACTGCTGACATCCGCTGGCACGGTCGGCAAGCCAACGAACCGGATTTCTCGCCGGATTCGCACCTTGTGGCCTACACTCTTGACGGGCGGTTTCACTTGAGCGGAGATGATCCCACACAAACAGATGCCGATTTTTTCATCGTGATGAACGGGTCAGCACATGCAACGGATGTCGAAGTTCCTCCATCACCAACAGGCCGTAGATGGTTTCCAGTACTGAACACGTATTTGCCAGCACCTGAAGATTTTACTTGGCCGGATCATTCGCTTGAACCGGTCGAGGTCTCTTCGACACTCAAATTGGAGCCTTTCAGCACGATTGTTCTCGTCTCGCAAACATGAACCTTCGCGCCCGCTGAAATACTGACCATGGAATCGTCTGGATTGCGGCAGAAAGAGTGATTTGTCCCCAGCAGACATAGAGTTTTGATCTATGAATCCGTTGAGTCAGTGGTTTGTCTCCACACTCGACGGATCTGCTATGAATGTGTGCCCAATCTGTTTGTTCGTGAATACTGCCTCCATTGAATCCTGCGCGCGATGTGGTCGCTTTCAGTTCAAATCGAAGACAGCCACGCTTGAACCACCTGCGGATTCTCACACATCCAGTGGTGGGCAAATCTCGTGGGGTTCACATCAGTCGCCCATCGACCAAAGCACTGGCACAATTGCACTTACGCCAAATCAGCCTTTTTCAGCATCGACCCCACGACCATCAGATATCGCCTCAAAATCGCAACGGTTGATGATCAAACCCAAGCTGGAAGTAGTTCGCGGAGAAAAGATTGGTGCATCGTTTCCGATTTTAGAAGGCCGAAACGTCATCGGTCGAACCTTGGCCATCCCTGTGGATATCGACCTGACAGGGCAGGAAACACCAGATCGTGTCTGGAGTTCACGTCAGCATGCCTGCTGCGTGTTTGATGGTCGAAGCGTTGTGCTGGAAGACTTGAACAGTTTGAACGGAACATTTGTGAATCGTCAACGTTTATCACCTGGCCGACAGAAAGTCCTACAGCCGGGTGATGTTGTTCAAGTAGGAACAGTCCAACTGCAGTTGCATGTCCACGCTGAAAAGGTCGAAATCATTGCTTAGTGTCTACTCAGCAGATTCGAGTTCAGCTCTCATTGACCCCTGACAACGAGCAATACCTGGATCCGGCCCGAACTCATGAATTTGCTCGACTTTCAATTCTGCAAATTCTTTTGTGCCAGTAAACACGATGGCCCGACCTTCTTCGTCGACTTCCTTCGCAAGTAGATATGCCTTCTCGTTGGAGTGGCCAAAGAGTTGTTGCAGCATCGTGATGACGTATGCGTAGCTGTGGTCGTCGTCATTCAACAGAACAACGTGGTACGGTGGTTGGTACTTCAAACTCCAGTCGGTATCGACTTCGGGGAGCACAGCCGGACTGGGCATTTCGTTCTCCAGAACGCGTGTAGTAGTGCATTCTACTACGTGACTTGAGGAACGCGAGTGGAAGTCGTTCGACTCGTCTTCGCATCCCATCGGCCAAACGTCACAATCGCAATATCGTCAGCCGGGGCCGCGCCGTTCATGTGCTTCTTCACCGTTTCTGCTAAACGCTGACCGATAGATTTTGGACTTGGATCTTGGCCTATTGCGCCATCGTTGCACAACGTCGTTTCCACTCCTGCGAGGTCAAACATGGTGCCAGCTGGGTTGACTGCATCTGTGACACCATCTGTAAAGACAACCAATGTTTGGTTCGGTTCAAGCGTTATTTGTTCACTCTCGAATTCGTAACCATCCAGGACGCCCAAAGGAAGACCGACGTTTGTGTCGCTTACACAGGTATGACAGTTTCGCCCTTGGCTGAGGTAGAGATACGGTACTTGGTGCCCTGCGTTGACGATGGTAACCGTGTGAGTTGCAGGATCAAGAATGAGAGCAGCAAGAGTGACAAATCGATCGCCAATGCCGCCGTTGACGAGTTGTGCATTCAACAGCGATACAGCCTTGGCCGGATTCGGCTCGGTCAGGAACGCGAACCGTGCTTCTGCACTCAATTTGGCCATGAGCATTGCAGCCGGTACGCCTTTACCTGCCACGTCGCCAAGCACAACTGCTAATTTTCCACCAGGCAAAGCAATGTAATCGTAGTAGTCGCCGCCAACAGTTTTCGCAGCACTGTAATATCCGAAGAATTCATAGCCATCGATGCTTGGTGGGCCTTTGGGTAAGAAGCCAAGTTGCACGGTCTTAGCGAGTTCGATTTCTCGCTGGGCTTTCTCACGCAGCAGCAATTCTGTGAGAAATCTAGCTTTCTCAACTGCAACACTTGCGAGATTCGCCACGATGGTCAGCAGCTTGAGGTCGTCATCGCGGAACTTCTTGCTGATGTCCTGTGTGTCGAGTTGGATCGCACCAAGTGGTTGACCTTCCGCTGTTGACAAGGGCACGCACATCACCGAGCGTATGCGAAAATCGGCAATGGATTGGGCAGCACCCAGTGCAGCATCGCTTGAAGCATCTTCACTCAGATAGGCTTGGTTCGTTTCGATACAGCGGCGGATAATCGTCTTGCTGTAGCGGTCTCCGGTGTTGGCCCGTCGAGCTTTGATGACCTTTGGATAGGGTTTACCTGAATCATCAAGTTGAATCACGAAGCAGCGATCCGCTTGGCGGAAGACCGTGAAGATCGAGTCGGCAATTTGATCCAGCAGAACATTGAGATCAAGTGTTCGAGAAAGAGTCGTGCTGATTGACAGCAACAATCGAACTTGCTCAACCGGTTGCACTTCAAGGAACTGCTTCGCTGCGTCATTGGTAACGGCGTGATGCACCGTTGTCATCTCAGAGTCGGCCTCACCAGGGTCGGGCAGGTTGCTCAGCAAATCTGCTGGCAGGGGAACCGGTGCTGTGGTTCGCTCGTCGTGGAAGCGAAAGAGAAAGTCGCACACCTTGATTCGGTCTTCACCCTTCAGCATTTGCGGTTCGGGGTTATCGAGGACCCGGTTGTTCAGTAGGGTTGGGTTTCGTCCGGCATGGTTGAGATAGTACTGGCCGTTCTGCTGGGTGATAAAGGCCTGCCGTCGACTCACTTGCTGCTCGCCATCGTCAATGTAGATCTCACACTTTGCCTTGTCACGTCCGATGACGACCTCGTTCTTTCCCTCGAACTTCAAGGGATACGATTGATTGGAGGCTATCCCGGCGGGCGACTTGATCAGCATCAGACTAGGCATGATGACTTCGAGACCTGCGAAAGTAGGCTGTTACTAAAATGCTAGAGTTTCCTAAGCGACTTCGCAAGAAAGAGATTGGAAACTCCACCACGATTAGGGCTGATTCATGTCGAGTATCGCACAAATCGGTTGCCTTTGCCTGTTGTTTGTCGGATGTGCACCTGTGCCTGGACAGCCGAAGCCCACACGGACAGGCAGCGACTGGCCGAAGTTTGGCGGACCAAATGGCGATGGCTCCAGCCCGGATCGTGGGATCAAGACCGACTGGCCCAAGACCGGTTTGAAGAAAATCTGGGAGACACGCTTAGGTGCTGGCTATGCACCACCGTCGGTTGCGGATGGTCGCTTGTTCCACTTCGACGGAGAAGAGAAGAAGGCCGTGCTGACCGCACGCAACAGCGAGACCGGTAAGTTCCTCTGGAAGTATGAGTACACCAGCGAATATGAAGACCTCTATGGCTACGACGACGGCCCACGCGCTTGTCCAGTGGTGGATGGCGACCAAGTTTACATCTATGGCGTCGATGGAACGCTTGCCTGCTTGCAAGTGTCGGACGGCAAGGAACTTTGGAAACTCGACACACGCAAGCAGTACCACTTCCATCAAAACTTCTTTGGTGTGGGCAGCGTTCCGCTGGTGGTGGACGATTTGTTGATCGTCGCCATTGGTGGAAGTGCTAAAGGGCCAAGACCTGCTGATTTGCGCGAGGCCAAAGGAAATGGTTCGTGCGTCGTGGCCTTCGACAAGAAAACTGGAGTGGAGAAATACAAGCTGAGCGACGACCTCGCCAGCTACAGCAGCCCCATGTTGGTGACGCTGCACAAACAGCCGACGGTGATCTACTTCGCTCGCTCTGGCTTGATTGCTTTTGACCCGGCAACCGGGAAGGAACGCTTCACCTTCAAATGGCGTGCGAAGAGCATGGAAAGCGTTAACGCAGCCAATCCGGTGGTCGTTGGCAATACCATCTTCCTGAGCGAGTGCTACGAGAAGGGCACGGTCTGCGTGAAAGTTTCAGCGGAGTGGAAGGTCGAAGTGGTGTGGTCCGATGCTGAAGCGGATCGCGGGGAGAAGGCGTTGTCGAGCCATTGGTGTACGCCAATTGCAGACGGTGATGTGATCTATGGCAGCAGCGGTCGGCATGAATCCGAAGCTGATGTCCGCTGTAATGATGCCAAGACCGGAACAGTGAAATGGATCGTGCCGCGCACACGACGAACCACCATGACGAAGATCGACGGTCATCTGCTGATGTTGTCCGAAGACGGCACTCTGACTCTTGCAAAACTGAATGCGGAAAAGTTCGAGAAAGTGGCCGTGTGGGAAGAACGCAATAACGAGGACTTGGCTAGCCCGTGCTGGGCACCACCGGTGGTGGCCCGCGGCCTGGTGTACCTTCGTGGCAAGGGCAAGCTCATCTGCTGCGAGTTGTGCGAGAAGAAGTAAATCAGTGGGGGCGTTTTGCTCGCTCAACGAGTGCGTGGTTCACGGACTCCGGAAGGAACTTGGTGAGGTCGCCACCCAATTGGGCGATCTGCCGAAGAAGGGAACTGCTGACATGGCTGAACTCTTCTTTAGCCATAAGGAACACTGTCTCGATCTCCGGATCGAGATGTAGGTTCATGAGCGACATGGTGAACTCGTACTCCATGTCGCTGAGTGTCCGAAGGCCACGGATCATGATCTGTGCCCCACGTTCGCGAACGAATCGAACAGCAAGCCCGGCAAACTTTACCACTTCAACGTTTGGGTAATCGGTCACAACAGCTTGTATGAGCTTCACGCGCTCATCGATGTCGAAAGTGGTTTTCTTGTCCGGGTTGACTCCGACACCCACGATCAGTTTGTCGAACAGTTTGCTACCACGGGTGATGACATCTAAATGCCCACGATGCACCGGATCAAAAGTGCCGGTGTACACAGCAATGCGCGGACTGAGTGCTTGAGTTGGCATGTCGGTACCATTCAACGGAGTTGAAGGGGAACGCAGGAAGTCTATCGAGATTCTTTGGACTTGCTCCACTCTAAATCGGCACTGCTCGGCTTCATTGGTGCGTTGGTTGGGATCGGCACGAATTGCATGGACGGTTGTAAGTTTGCAGGTAACGGTGCCGGTTCCGGATTGAGCGCTGGTCGATGCTGAAGCATTTTGCGTGCAATCGGCAAATCCATGGGTGTTGTATCCGCCTGACTCCGCGCGATGGGCATGGGTGCGATCGCCTTCAGCGGTTCTTTTTCAACTTGATAGGTGGTTTGAGTCACCTCCGGCAAGGACTTCGCTTTGATGGAATTCTGCGGGTACACGATAGCTCGATTGGTTGCGATGGGACTGGCACTGGCCTGGGCCAGTACTTCCGGTGCGACCAACCCGGCGAGGCCCTGGGCCGGATGCCCCAAAGCACGGTACAGCCGAAATTGTGCACGGTTGTAATCACCCACTGAACTGTAGAAATCAGCGTTGGCCAGTGCGAAGAGTTGAACAGCAGCAACCACTTCTTGTGGTCGAACAATCAGCACCAGCGAATCGCCCACACGTTTGGTCTGGCCCATTCCTTGCAGGCTTTTCTCAACTAATTCACGTGCTTCCTTGAGTGCCGGTTCAGCTTGAGTCATCCGTTCTGCTGCGGCTTTTGCTTGAGCAAAGGCCACGCTCACCTCAGCGGCGATGCGATCCTGCGTGCGGAACAAATCCAACGTTGCAATCTGGTGCTCTGCGCGGCGTTCCCCAACACGGGCCTTGTTGCCGAAGCCCAGCGATTGAAACTCCCATAGCACTTGTAGATCGATATCCAGACGACTGCCGAAGCTCTGGAATTTATCGTTCGGCCCACCGCCAAAACCACCCCAGCCAATCGAGCCACTCGGGTTGGTGCTGGTACTTCTCAAGGCAATGCTTGGCACCAGCGGGCGGATTTTTTCTTGTTCGAGTCGAGTGAGTGTGGCTTTCACCACGGCTTGTTGGCCAGCCAGTTCTGGTCGAGATGTCAACCCAATCGGGATCAAGTCATCCAGGTTGGAGTTCGGGTCGATCACCGTCACTGGCAGAAACATCGCTTCTATCGGTTCAACCAAAGTGCCGGGTTCCAGACGTAGCAATCGCACCAAATCGGCACTGGCCAACCGCCAGCGTTCACGAGCAGTCGTCATCGCTTGTTTTCGTCGGGCGAGTTCCACTTTCGCTCGGCTTGCTTCAAGCGGTGGAGTTAAGCCCTCGGCTAACTTGACGGCTTTCGCTGCCAAGTCTTCAGCATGTTGTAACGTGACTGAGGCTCCGGCGAGTTCCCCGCGGGACTGTTGCACCCAGAAGTAGGCTTCGCAAACAGCCAACATGGTGTCGTTGGCTACGGCTTGCCTGAGTGCGTGGCGGGCTTTCAAATCCTGCTTCGCAGCCAGCGGTGCATAAATTGCTTCACTCAGAGACACTACCGCGTTTGGCCCGACGCCCACGTTGAAGGAACCGCGGCTACTTCGCACAATGTCGCCAGCAAAAACCTGTTGGCCGCCTTCGTGTCGGAAGTAATCCAACCCCGTCACAAGGTTTGGCACCCAGAGCAACTTGGCACGGTCGAGTTGGCGGTTCGCAATCTGCACTTGTTGGTCAGCAATTTGAATGTCGATTGGCTTGACACCGGCCAGCATCAGGGCTGTGCCCAAGCTAATGGGGTAACTCTTCTCGCCCAGTTCCGGTGAGCTGATACCAGCCGCTGGCAGCGGATTCTGTCCCGTTTGCAGACTCACTGGCGGGGCCATGATGCCCGATTGCGCGATGACGACTTTGGGCGCAGCTGGTTCCTGAGCGGAGATCGTCCCCACCAGAACCAAGACCGAACCGATTAGCCAACCACGCATAGCCGCCCCCGCTGTCGGCCGGTTGGATAGCCAACTTGAACAGAAGCAACAACGTCAAGTGAAAAGTGAAAAAGGTGTTGCTCGAGCAATACAGTTCTGGCTACGTTGGACGCACGTCACGCTGTTTGACAAACGAATGTAGTAGACTGTCTGCGGCTGAAGTGGTGTAAGCTGAGGTGAATTCGTTCTATTCGAGCATAAGTGACTGCCAAGTTCGTAATCGCGAACAAAGCTACAACTCTAAATATGATGCTGATGATCAAGTGACAATTCACGCAAGACTGTTGAAATCTGCTGCACCAAATCATCCGCAATAAGTCCTGGTCCAGCCATCATGCCAGCTTTGCTATGCACATAGACTCCAGCGATAGCTGCTTCATAATATGGCATGCCTGAGGCAATCAGGCCACCGATCATGCCAGAAAGCACATCGCCAGAACCTGCAGTGGCAAGCCAAGGCGTAGCAGTCGCATTTACAAAAATGCGTCTGTCGGGTGATGCGATGATGGTTTTTGAACCTTTCAGCACAACAACCGAGCCAGTCATTTCTGCCGCTTTTAGCGCTCTGTCTTCCCGGCTACCAGTCAAATCAGGGAAAAGTCGGGCAAACTCACCCTCATGCGGGGTGATGATCGAATGTGTGCTGACATGCGGTTTGACAAGCGCGTCTGCATCCATCAACACAGGCTTATTGCTGTCCACAATAATATCAATCAATTGTCTTTGAAAATCGCCCACACCGAGTCCCGGGCCGACGACGATGCTAGTAACATGCTGGTCTGATAGATAATCATGAAGTTCAGCATGTGTTCCCCACATCAGGGCATTGACATTGCCAGATGCGATATAATTTCTCTTGGCATCTTCATCGGGAGCCAGAATTGTTACAAGACCGGCGGCTATTTTGAGCGCGCTGATGCCTACCAGTTTTGCGGCACCACATGTTTCCAGAGGGCCGCCAACGACCACAGCATGACCACGCGTATATTTATTCGATTCTGCCTTTGGCCAAGGAAATAGCTGTAGCCATAGTTCTTTGCCAATATCGCTCGTGGGTTTTTCAGTGATAGCCATACTTCAGTCACCGTGGATGGCCTGTTTATAAAGAATGATCTTATCAGAAATCAACCAGTCGAGACGACACGTCTGACGCCGCAGACTCGGCCATACAACCACTCCGATCCGCAAGGTTCGACCATGACTCGCAGATTTCCTGATCCGGCCGCTTATGGCGGCACTTGCCAATGTTCGCCAAATCCGCGCAGCGTTTCTTGAATCCATCGCGTAAACTGTTGCATGTTCTCACAGGCCTAGCCTGTACGAACCGCAAAACCGTGCGCACGCCACCACCGGCGCTGCCTACGTGAAACACCTGCCGATGTGGACGGAACTCTTCCCACGCGGCCACCCAACAGTACCCGCGCTGCACGGCAACGCCGTCGGCTCAACCCACAACCATGAGACGTCACGTGAGCAACAAGCCACCGGACAACTCGGATCGCGCGAAGTTTACCCGACAGATCGACGAAGCCTTTGAAGATGCCTCTAAGCTCGCCGGATCGAGTTTGAACCCGACCGACTTCTACGAGAAGTTGCTCACCCGCACACTTTCTGCCATCCAAGCCCCGGCCGGTGCCGTGTGGCTCCGTACTCCGCAGGGTTTCTTGCAACTCGCGGCCCAGCAGAACCTTGAAAAGCTTGGTCTCGATGATCGTCGCGGTGGTCGCCAGTGCCATAATGAGGTGCTTCGGCAGGTCTTTCAAACGACACCACCACGACCGTTGTTGCTCGAGCCACAAGGTCGGCTGAACCCGAATGCCCCTATCGAACAGGGTGGCGTGCCTGCGGCCAACCTTACCGACTTCTACGCCATCTTCGCCCCGATTGTCGGGCCGGAGAAAACGTCGATGGGTCTCCTGGAAGTGTTCCAGGAATCGACCCTTGATCCACGTTTGTACCAGACATATGTTCAGTACACGTTTCAAATGGCCGGGTATGCCTCGCAGTATCACGCCTTCAGCGGTAACCGTCAAACCGCTGGGAGTGAGAAGGCGTACACGCTGGTTGAATCCTTCGCCCGTTTGATTCACACCACCCTGAACCCTACTGAATGTGCGTACCACGTGGCGAACGAAGGCCGCAAGGTGATCGAAGCCGACCGCTTATGTGTGGGTGTGCGTCATGGTTCCAAGACGACCGTTGAAGCGGTGAGCGGGGCCGACGTGGTAGAGAAGGCGAGTACCCATGTTCGCCGGATGCAGAATCTCTTCGACAGTGTGCTGAAGTTCAACGACAAACTTGTCTTCTCCGGCACCAAGGACGAAACCCTGCCACCGGATGTGGCTAAGGCGCTGGATGATTATCTTGCGGAGAGTCAGCCGAAGTTGTTGGTGGTCACACCGATCCGTGATGAGCGAGAGAAGAATAACGACAAACCCGCTCGTTCAGCACTGTTGATGGAAGTGTTCAACCCGCCGGAACAAACCGAAGTCCTGATTCAACGATTGGATGTCGTCGGCCAGCATGCCGCGTCGGCATTGTACAACGCGGCTGAACTCAAGCGGATACCTTTCAAACCACTGTGGTGGCCGGTGGTGAAGCTGCAAGACGGCCTCGGCGGGAAGGCCAAGCTCTACACCATTCTTGCACTCATCGGCTTGGGATTGCTGACTCTCGCCATGGTCTTGGTGCCATATCCATTGAAGATGGATTCCAAGGGACAGTACATGCCGCTGTACGTCATGCATGTGTTCCCCGGCGAGGAATGCCAGGTCGAAGAAATTTACATTCAGCCGAACCAGAGGGACATCAAACCTGGTGCGGCGGTGGCCAAGCTGTACAGCATCGCGTTGAAGAACAAGTTTGAAACGTTAGACCGCGAACTGAGCAGCAACCAAGCCAAGGCAGCACAGCTTCGACTACTCAAGAAGAACAACGAAGCATCACAAGACGCACAAATCGTCATTCAGTTGGCCGAGGCAGAAGCAAAGGTCGTCTCGTTGACGAGCGAGAAGAACAACCTGATTGCCCAGCACAATCTGCAAACCGGCTTAGGTGAAGCGGGGCAGTTTATTGCTCGCGCCCCGAAGCTCGATCAACTCGAGCCGCGCTTGCAACAATGGTCGAACATCACCGGCAGTGATGTGCGTGAAACATTGACCAAGCGAGCCTTGCGACCCAACGAGCCGATTGTGAAACTTGGTGCTACCGCAGGGCCGTGGCGTGTGGAGTTGAAGATACCGAAACGGGCTATCGGCCATATCAACAAGGCCTTCGCCACTGAAGGTCGGCATCAAACCGAGACGTTGAACGGCAAAGTGGTGAAATACCTGCCGGTGGACACACTCTTCAGCGGTTACGAGACCGAGAGCTACGCAGGCAAGCTGTACGAGACGGACGTGCACATTGAAGCCGTGCCCAATCGCGACGACCACAACGAGACTGAACCAGTGACTCAGGCTTACGTTTACGTGGACTTGCCGAAGGACAAAGAAGAACAGTTCAAGAAGGCCGGTGCTGATGTGCGGGTGAAAGTGATCTGCGGAGATCGTTCACTCGGGTACAGCCTCTTCCACGGCGTGTGGGAGTGGTTCTACGAGAAGGTTGTGTTTTACTTCTAGGTTTGGTGCGATCAAAAAGCTAGGCCTTCGACCTAGGCGACGCTGTCTCGTCCCTTTGGGCCTCAGAGCTTTCAGGGCCAACGGCCCGCGACAGAATAGCCCAGGTCAGAGGCCTGGGGTGTGAGTATTCAGCAGCAACCGCCGACCGGCGCTACGAGCGAACAACCGGCGGCCACCCCATCCATCCCCCCGTGCGAACCTGGCCAGCCCAGACGCACAACTCGTGCATTGAGGAACGGATCATGAACACTCGACGATTGCTGCGATGGTTGCCCGCTGGTGCAGTTGCCAGCTTGGCCCTCGGCCTGAGCGCCTGTGGCGGGAAAGCCACCACGAAGCCCAGTTCGACCGCGACAGGAACAGACGCGAAGATCGACATTGGTATGCCATTGTTCATACCAACGGATACGCCGAAGGCGGCAACGCCCAGTGTGGATAGCAGCAAGCCCGAGCCGATTGTGATTCAGCAAAGTACGATCCTCTTCGATGAACGAGTGACGCTGGGTGCAGAAGTGGATGCCAAGTTGGAACTGGTTGCTCGACCGCTCGAGCGTGACAAAGCGTACGATCCCAAAGATGCAAACTACGCCGGTCGCTTGGTGCAACACCCGCGCGATCCGAACTGGTGGTATTGGCGGTTGGTTCCTGGCGATACGGTACGTGAAGGGGAAGTCATAGCAGTGCTTGACGACTCGCAGGCAATTTTGCAGAAGACAAGTTTGGAGTCGTCATCAAAGGCTGCAAAGCTCTCACACGATCAGAGTGAACTGTCGTTGAAGGATTACAAAACCATCCTGGAACGTGTGGAAGGTACAGCGTCTTCGTCGTTGATCGAAATCATCAAGTACAAAATCGAATACGCACAAGCCAAAGTGAACACGGCCCGAATCTTCCAAGAACTCGTGAAGTATGACGGCGAATATTTGATCGCACTCGACCGAGAGCAACGCCACAAAATCCGCAGCCCGTTTACTGGCAAGATCGTCCGCATTCTGCACCAGCGTGGCGAAGCGCTGAAAGCCGGCGAACAGATCGTCGAGATTCAAAACACGTCGCGATTTCGGGTTGAAGGCAAACTCGATGTGCAAGACGCCGAGAAACTGTTACCGATGACTCCCGTGACGGTGGAGCCAATTCGCTCCGTCGGGCCAGAACCGTACAAGCAACAACACCGCCAGGAAGTGACCGGCATTGTTGTGACGGCACACAAGAATCGCCCGATGATCGTGACCTCGTCGAACGACGGCACCGCGATGGTTTGGGACGTGACCGGGCCAAAGAAAAATGAGCCAACGCTGCTGCTCCATCCGTTTGGTGTGAGCGTGAAGTCCGTTGCCTGCGGTGGGCCGGCTTCCGCACAGATGGTGGCAACAGGTTCCAGCGATGGTAAGGTTCGCATGTTTGATCTTTCAAACCCGAACAGCATCTCGGAGAAAGCCGCCTTCGAGTATGAAGACGGTCATACCCAAGCCTTGAATTGCCTGACATTCAGCCATGATGGCAAATATCTGGCCACAGCCGCCGGGCGAGAAGTGATCGTGTGGGATACGGAGACCCGCAAGAAAAAGTACAGCCTTCCGATGGAACACCGTGACGACGTCAAGCACCTGCGCTTTACCCAGCAAGCCACTCTGATTACGGTCTGTCGAGATAAAACCATCCGCGTTTGGAACCTTGGCACCGATGGTGCAAGTTTGTTACGGTTGCTCGATCACCGTTCTGGTGCAGTTGACGTGGTCGGCGTGAGTACCGACGGCACACGTGTGTTGTTCGACCAGGATGCCACCCGCGTGGATGTGGTGAAGCTGAGTGATGGCCGCACCGTGGGCAGCCTGCTGAACACCGGTGGTGGGATGCGCTTCGCTGGGATGGCTTTGTTTAGTGCTGATGACAAATTTGTGCTGACCTCGACAGGTGATGCCGACACCAAGGGCGAACTCCAACTCTGGGCCACCCCGGAAAGCGGTCGCGGCTCGGAACGTCGTCGGTTGGTCACCCAATATCGCAACCCCGTCACCTGTGCTGCGTTCAGCCCCGATCCGGCCAACCCGTTCGTGGCCGTGGGCACGCAAACCGGAGTGATCCACTTCTTCAAATTGCCGGATGTCAACGAAGTCTCTGCACTCAAAGGTCGTATTGTTTCGGTCACTCGGCAAGATGCCCGCATGGCCGAGGTTCGCGTTGAGGTGGATAATCCAGGTGGCAAGACCGATGAATTGCTGTCGGATCGTGGCTCGGCGACCATCATCATCGACCGGAATGCTAAGCCGGAGATGGCCCCCGCACCCGTGCCAGCTCCTATGGCCCCGAGAAAAGTTTCGCAGTTGCCGGCCAACAACGGCATCATCCAGACTGGGCTGCTCACGCCCAAACCCATGCAATCCAACAAGTAACCCGACCCCCATGTCCCCTGTTGGGGGTTGATGTCTGCCATGATTGCAACAAACCAGGATGGCCCAGCCGCCCGCCGGAAGCAGGTACGTCTTCGCGTGCGGCCAGATCTCGACCACGTGGAGCAACGCTACGAAGGTAAGCGTTTCTATGTGGTCAAAGATCCCGTGTGCCTGAAGTACTATCGCTTCAACCAGCAAGAGTATTTCGTCTTCAAGTTGTTCGATGGCGAACACTCCATGGAAGACGTACGGCTTCAGTTTGAAGACGAGTACAAACCACACCGGCTAGAGTTTCAAGACCTCGAAGCCTTCGCACGTCAACTGGTGACGGCTGGCCTCGTGCAGCATGAGCAAGCGGGCACCGGCAAGCACCTCTTCGAACGCCGAGCCAAGCAGCGGCGGATGCAACGCTTCGCGGCCCTCTCGAACATCATGTACTACAAGATCCCGGTCTTCGACCCGGACCGCTTGCTGACGTGGATGTACAAGTGGCTATGGTGGATCTTTACACCGCTGTTCTTTTACGCCAGCGTGGGGCTGATGCTCGCGGCTGTGTTTCAGATCACCGTGCACTTCCAGACCTTTTACGACAAACTCCCAGCCTACGAGGAGTTCTTTGCTTATCAGACGGTGCTGTATCTCTGGATATCACTCGGCGTGGTGAAAGTGATCCACGAGTTCGGCCACGGCTTAAGTTGTAAAGCGTATGCCGGAGAGTGCCACGAAATGGGCGTGCTGCTCATGTGCTTCAGCCCAGCGCTTTACGCGAACGTGACCGATGCGTGGACGGTAGCAGACAAGTGGAAGCGCATCATCATCAGCTTCGCGGGTATCTACGTGGAGTTGCTCATCGCTTCGGTCTCCACCTTCGTGTGGTGGTACACGCCGCACTTGCCGATCATCAACAACATTGCCATGTGCCTGATGGTGCTGTGCAGTGTGAGCACGGTGATGTTCAACGCGAATCCACTGATGCGGTTCGATGGCTACTACATGCTGGCTGACTGGCTCGAAATCCCGAACCTACGGGATCGGGCCACGAAATATCTAAACAACTTGTTCCTCAGTACAGCCCTCGGCGTGGAGACCCCGCCGGACTCATACATGGCCCCGAGCCGTAAGGTTCTGTTCGTGGCGTATGCCGTGGGTAGCTACGTGTACCGCTGGGTGGTCACGTTCGGAATCATCTGGTTTTTGTCCGGGTTCCTCAATCCAAAACTCAAGGTACTCAGCCGGTCGCTCGCCGTCATGTCGTTGGCGTCGATGTTTATCTGGCCGGTGTACCGCATGATCAAAAACGTTCGACAACGGGGGCGAATGCCAGACATGAAGAAAAAACGTGTGGCGATCACACTGACGATTCTCGTCGGCTTGATTGCGGTATTTTTGTTTGTGCCGCTGCCGATCAGCCGACTGCGTGAAGCCGGGATGGTGACGTTGGAACCAACCAGCGGCATGCCGCTTGGCCCACAAGACAATGCCATCCTGACGCGAGTGGCCGTCACGGAAGGGCAGACGATCCGCACGGGCGATTTTCTCGCTGAGTTCAGCAGTCCGCGGTTGATCCAGGAATTGGCGCAAGTCGATTCCGAGTTTCAAGCAGCAACGGTGCGGATCGAACAACTCCGTTCGGCGTCCGCCACGGTGAGCGGAAATTCGCGGGAGAGCCTTGAGACACAGATGAAGTCTGCCGAGACAGAACTTCGAATGCTGACCGAATCCCGAAAAAGCGTCGAGGAGATGATGGCTTCGGTGAAGCGCTTGCAAGCTCCAGCCCGAAACGGCAACGCAAACAGTACTTGGGTGGCCATGAATGTGCCGAGTTCCAAGGACATCGGCAAGATGTACGACCGTAACTTCCAGGAAGCTAAACCCGTCATGACGCTGGGCGACCCAACGAAGCTCATCATCAAGGTGCCGGTGAACTCGCTGAACTATCAGCATTTGCAGGAAGACATGCAGCAGGGCGAACTGAATGTGGCCGTGTATGTGGTTGGTCGCACGGATCGTGTCTACGAGGCCAAGCTCAAACAACTGCCCACCGCCGACACCAAGAACATCCCAACACAACTCACCCAACGTGGTGGTGGCCCGATGGCAGTGAAACAATCTGGCGAGAACGGGCAGGAAGTGACGCCAATCGCCCAGACATACTTGCTGGAAGTCGAAGTGATAGATCCGGACTCCAGCATGCGCCCGGGCACGCTGGTGCAGGTGAAGATCTATTGCAAGTGGCGTAGTGGCTTCTGGTGGGTGAAGCGGAAGCTCGCCGAGGCATTGGATTTGGGTTTGTATCAGTAATTTTAATCACCTCGCCCCGTTTACGGGGAGAGGTCGATTCGAGCGTAGCGAAGAATCGAAGGGTTTTTGTCACCGACTCCTGCCGCTGACGCGGGCAGGCTCAACTCCCCTCACCCGGCCTTACGGCCACCCTCTCCCCGGCGACCGGAGCGAGGCATTGAAAAAACCAAAACCAGAGGCCTATCGCATGACTCGCTACTTTCTGTCGAAATGCTTCACCATCGCATGTCTCGGCCTTGCCCAGGCACAAGCCCCTAAGGCTGTGCATCCCATGCTGGAAGTCATTGACAGGCACGTGATCAAGCAAGCTGACGACTTGACCAAGCTTTACACACACCTGCACGAGAATCCTGAACTGAGTTTGCAGGAAGAAAAGTCTGCTGAGCGAATGGCGGAGGAGTTGAAAGCTGTAGGCTTCGAGGTGACCACAAAATTTGGCGGCGGGTATGGAGTCGTGGGCGTGTTTAAGAACGGCGAAGGACCATGTGTTTGGGTACGGGCTGACATGGACGGCTTACCAGTGACCGAGCAAACAGGCCTCGCCTACGCCAGCAAAGTGAAAGCGAAAGACCGCAATGGCAACGCCTGTGGAGTGATGCACGCCTGTGGACACGATATCCACATGACCAGCTTCGTGGGTGCGGCACGAGTACTGACGACGATGAAGAATGATTGGAAAGGCACGTTGGTGTTCGTAGCTCAACCAGCGGAAGAGATCGGCATGGGTGCCCGAGTGATGATCGAAGCGGGGATGTTCAAGAAGTTCCCCAAACCGGACTACTGCATGTCGCTGCATGCAGATCCACAATTGCCTGTTGGCCAAATCCACTACACCGAAGGCCTGGCGATGGCCAACGTGGATACCATCGATCTGACCGTGAAAGGGAGGGGTGGCCACGGCGCAGCCCCGCATACCACGATCGATCCAGTGGTGTTGAGCGCCAAGATCATTCTTGATTTGCAAACCATTGCCAGCCGCGAGACCAGCCCAACCGATCCGGTCGTGGTCACGGTTGGCAGCATTCAGGGCGGTACCAAGCACAACATCATCCCGAACGAAGTCAAGCTGTTACTTACGGTGCGAACTCTGAAAACCAGTGTGCGTGACGATGTGTTGAAGTCGATTGAACGAATTGCGAAGGGCCAGGCAGAGACGGCCCGTGCCCCAGCTCCGGACATCAAAGTTTACCTCGACGAATTCACCCCGGCCATGCTGAACGACGTGAAGCTGACCAAGCGAGTGGTGAGTTTGTTCCGCGACAACTTCGGTGAGATGAACATCAAGGAACGCCCACCGATCATGGGTGGGGAAGACTTCGGCCGATTCGCTCAAAGTGGTGCACCGACCTTTATGTACTTCCTCGGCACGATTGATCCTGAACGATTCCTTGAGAGTAAAAAGCCCGGCGGCAAGCAACTGCCCAGCACCCACAACGACAGCTACGCCCCGACGGGCAAGCTCAGCGTGATGATGGGCGCACGCACCATGAGCTTGGCCGTGCTGGATCTGCTGACGAAGAAGTAGGCATGACGTAGACCCGCGATCTCCCGGTACGGTCGCGGCTCGCAAGAAATGCGTCGCTAATCGTTTTCTCTTGCAAATTCGCGCAAGCAAGGTTATCGCCCGCGTGCTAATTACAGATAGGCCGCCGGCCACATTTCGACCGACGACCGCTCTCCTCTCCCGTTTCACTTTTACCTTGGGGGGTATCGAGCATGTTTACCACACCAACGGATCATCCGCTGCGACGCATGTTTGCCGGCATTACGGAACACGCCTTTCACAACACGCTTGGCGTGGCCGACCCGAATCTCGTGGATTACGTCTCGGATCTTCTGTCTCGATTTTTGCACGTCGATGCCGTGTTTCGGTTGAAAGATAACGCAGGTCGACCGATGACCGAACTTGTTGAGATGGCGATGGACGCCGAGCAATTGCCTGCTGCCGGGCGTACTCAGTGCGAGTACCACCGGCACATTGGTGACTTCGCACTCTACTGGTCGGGCTTGTTTCCGGAGCAGGTGAACCGGATGCAGTACCGCCAGAGCCGCGATCACCTCATCAGTTTTTCCCTATTGGGCAAGCGGTCGTATCGCCGGGCGAGCACCTATGAGGAACGCCAGCACCCATCCGAGGCACGCGTGCTCCGACAATTGGGCGATGAGTTTGAACTTTGTGCCGTGGGTCTGCAAGAAGTCCGCAAAGAGTGGGACGAGATGCGGAAGCACCCGTGCGGCGATGGCCGTATCGTTGTGTAGTTTAAAGCTATTTCAAAACGGGGACAGGCACCTCGAAGACTCGGAGCCAGTCCCCGTTTTGAAATAGCTTCTAGTTCTTGCCACGGCGGGCGGGCGGATCGAAATCGATCCGCTTGAGGAATTGGCAGGCTTCGCTGGCACCGAAGTCGCGGTCGAGTCCGGCGTCGTGCCAATCGACACTCAGCGGGCCGTCGTAACCGATTTCATTCAACGTGCGGATGATCGCATCCCAATCGATGGTGCCACGGCCAGGGCTGCGGAACTGGAACCCACGCCGGGCATCGCCACTCGGCCAGTAGCCGCTCAGTACGCCGGTACGGCCATTGAGTGCGAGAGTTGCATCCTTAATGTGCACGTGATAAATGCGGTTGCCGAAGCGACGCAGAAACTCGACCGGTTCTACGCCTTGCCACAACAGGTGGCTCGGATCAAACGTGAAGCCAAACTCTTCGCGGTCTCCCAGTGCATCAAGCACTGCCTCAGCGGAATAAAGGTCATAGGCCAGTTGACCTGGATGCACTTCGTACGCAAACCGCAGACCGAGGTCACGGGCCACATCAAGGATGGGTGTCCACTTCCATACGAATTGCTTTAAGGCTTCGGCAATTTGCCCAGGCTTGGCGGCTGGATAGCCGACCACATAACTCCAGACGTTCGACCCGGTGAATCCGCTTACCACTCCCGCGCCGATCTTCTCGGCCACGCGGAAGGTGTTCATCATTTCCTGTACGGCACGATCCAGCACACCCGATAGCAGGCCATCACCCCAAACGTGTTCGGGCAGAAGGCCTTGATGCCGGGCATCAATCACATCGCATACGACTTGACCCACTTTGTGATTCGCAACAACGGGCACGGAGAGATCGTACCTCGAAAGCAGGTCGATTCGCCCGGCAAGGTAAGCGTCGTCGGTGCTGGCCCGTTGCACGTCGAGGTGGTCGCCCCAGCAACACAGCTCTACACCCTGATAGCCCCACTCGGCGACTTTCGCCGCGAGTGTGTCAATGGGTATATCCCCAAACGGACCAGTAAAGAGTGTGATGCTGCGGGGCACGTCCTATGTCCCAGAAGTTTTTTCACCTCTCCCTTTGAGGGAGAGGTCGTATCGTGCGATCAGCACGATACGGGTGAGGGATGATCACTTCAACAAGAACAACCCCTCACACGATTGTCGTTCGACTCCAATCGACCTCTCACTCAAGGGGAGAGGTGAAAATCACCCCGCTGCTGGCGGCGTAGGTGGTGTTGGTGGAACTGGTGGCGTCGGTGGTGGAACCACTGTCAGCGATACACCACCGGCGGGTGGCGTAGACGTTGGTGCGGCAGGTGCTGGAGTCGTCGGTGGTGTTGGTGCAGCAACGGGTGCTGTGAGGTCGTCAACGTACACGTCATCCACTTCCACGTCGTCGAGCTTCTTTCGCAATTGCAGGTACACCATCGTGTACGCCGTCCAGAAGTAGCTGTAGCTGAACCCGATCATCAGCAGAAAGACGAAGACCATCCAGAACGAGGCCATTCCTGCACCTGCGTAGTTCCACCAGTACATCGAGTCGCGATATTCTTTGGCGGAGCGTTCGCTCACATCGCTGATTTTGTTCGTCACGGGATCCTGCTTTACGGCCAGCGGGCTACCCTTGAGCATCAATTCCTTCCAACCGAGCGATTCCGGTGCATAAATAAACAGGAAGTCCGGTCGGCGGCTTTCGACGGTCGTCACCCCGGCAGCAGAACCCACGGCCCACTTACCCATGACCACCGTGAGGCAGCCGACGAAGATCACCACGAAGGAAATCGCAGCACCATAAAGCAACGCGCAGAACGAGTACCAGATGTATGTCCACGGTGCTTGGAACACATAGTTGTAGCTTCGGCTCACGGCATCAAAGGTATCGCTGCCTTCACTGCTGATCGTGCAGTACATGAGCGGGTACCCAGCCAAGCCAAGGACGACGAAGGCCATCGCAATGCCACCCAGAAGGATGACCGGGAAGAGCAGGCCGTAGAACACCAAGTCGCCAACGATTGGTATCAGGGCGATGAGACCGTACAAGAACAATCCAATCACGATCGCCGCGATGACGCCGAGGGGCACGATTGGCGACAGAATGTACGAGAGGTAACGTGAAGTCACGAACTTCACAGCTTGCATGAGCGTCGAGCGTTCTTTCGCGCTCAGTTGCACAGCAGCCAGTCGTGTGATGACGCCACCGAAGAACGCCCATACGGCGATGCTCCAGGCGAGGCAAAGCAACAAGTAAAAACGCACGCGGAAGGTGGCATTCGGATCGACGATGCGGATGACAGGTATCAACAGCTTTTGTAGTGGCTCAGTGAGAACCGGGATTTGCTTGAGCATGTAATCGCAGAGGCTCGGTAACCATGTGGCCGAGGGTTGCGATGAAAGTTGAGTAGTAAACAAGAACGGGTTTTCACCACGGAACTCGTTCCAAGGCATGGTGCTGAGCTTGCCTCTTGGGCCAGCCAGCTCATTCAGGACGATCCAGCGCTCTTTGTCGAGCTTGTACTGTTCCTTACCTTTTTCTTCGTATTCCGCTTCGGTGTAGTCCTCGTTGTTGGCTTTCTTAGCCCCGAGTGCTTTCTTAACCGTTTCTGCGGAGTACGTTGCGTCGCTTGGTGTCGGCTCCGTTTGGTAGAAGATGCACGATAGAACAAACCAGCCGAGTGACACCACTACGATTCCCAAGGCTGCGGCTAGCAGCTTCCGAGGATCGAGCGCGATGGCAAAACAACGGAACAGATTCGTCCACAATGACTTTGAAACACCTGCCTGCGGCGTGGGTGTGGCTGTTTCGTGTCGGGCCTCCGCCATACTGACTCCTCGTTGCGTACCGTCGTTCCCACCGCCTGGTGGCATAGTGGAACTTTATGGTTCAGCAACGGTTCGTCAATTCAGCCAGTGCCCAGTCTGCCCGAGAATCCGAGTACCCCATGACCTTTTAACGAGGTCATGGGGTTCGTGGGGATTCGCGGCTTTGCCCGCTGCTTGCTCTTAGAAGAAGAGCGAGAAGCCGACCTCCACTCCGTGCATAATGCGGAAGTACTGGGTGCCGTAGACAGGATCGAGTGCCCCATAGTTGAAGGCAATCGGATCACGAATCCGTTCGGTATTCCAGAACGTGTTGGCTGTATAGCCAGCCCGCACCTGCACACCCTTGGTGGGGTACCACCAGAGGTGGAGCGATGCACCACCAGTTGCCACCAGGCCAAGATCGTTCGTGGAACGCTTGTTCTGGATCGTGTGGTCTTCAAGCTCATACTTCGCACGACGAGAAACGACATTGGCAAACGCGCCTCCAGTCACTTCCCCGCTCAGGCTGAACTTGTTGCCGAGGTACACGTCATGGGCACAGCCCATGTATGGACCGTACAACTTCTGCGAGAGGTTGTTCTTGTACTTTGCAGAGTCTTGCGGGCCAGCACTGCCGTCCGCGGCGAAGCTGGTTGTGCGCCAATTGAACCGCTCCATGAAGTGGTGGAACCGAATGCCGCCCAAACCATAGATCTTCGAGGAACGACTCTCGAATAATGGTACCCGGCCGCCGAATTCCGCTTCTGTGTAGTCGGTGGTGTAAGCGATCGTCATGACCGATGCACCGTTCCAAATCCCGTAGAAAGCACCATCTGGCACCGTGCGACCGACCGGGAACAGCACGTTGCCGAAGATGTCCACGATGTCGCCAATTCGAGTCCCTTCGTAGGCTGTCTTGCGACGAGGCCCGGCGAACTGCGGCGGGAAGTTAAACACGCCAGCAGTTAGGAAGGTATCAGACAGATTTGCGTTACTCCGTCCATACGGTGTGGCACCCGATGCCGTTGCGTTGTAGTCCTGTGCAGCTTGTTTCATGATGCGGAAGTGGACGGTACTTCCATCATCGAGCTTGTAGCCAACGCCGAGGTTGATCCCCGGTGCCCACGAGCTTCGACCAAAATCGCCTGTGCTGAGTGCTCTCGCACCGCTGCCCAGGTAGGTACCCGGTGTACCACTGATGACACCCGTGGTGTCTTGCAACCCACGATACGCCACAAGTTGATTGCCAAGCGTCCAACTTTGAGTGAGGATGGTCGCCTCAAAAAAAGTGTACACCCCCGGCTTGCCGGGATCCCCAAGTGGTGCACTCAGCCAACTTGAGTTGCTATCGGTGCCGGGGATACCCCCGCCATCGATCAGCCCCTCACTACTGGTGCCGTAAAATCCATTGCCCACCGGTTGGGCCTGGATGGATGTGCCTACGGCCATATAGGCCAGACACACCGCGATTCCCCCGATCAGCTTGCTTCGCATAAGCCGCTTCCCCCCAAAAGGCGATCAGACAGTTTTCCCCAGCATCACGGCTCCCCAACCGTGCTCCGAGTAGATCCGTCGCCAAATTCCAAACGGTTCGGATGAACACGTTAGGAACAATTCCATGTGCAAAGTGGCGGCGGAGGAATACCGCAACTTGGATGTGGGTCAAGTGTTTTGCTGGCGAAAATCGCCTTGTACGAGAGTTTTTTTCGATCAGAACGCCCACAAATTCGGAAGACAGGCGTTTTGGAAGACTGTGGGTATCCTGGTAATGACTGGATTCGACAAACCAGGTACTACGAGACTTGCATGAGAGTTCTGCGGTTGGGTGCCGACACTATGGTGTGAGTAGCTGTTTGTTGAACAACTGAATCAACGCGCAGTGTGCTCCAATTCGTGTGGAACTCGCTTTAATGATGAGTACGTCGGAGTTCATCATGTCACGTCGTTTAACCATCAGCTCGTTCGCGTTGCTCTTCGTGTCCATTGCTTCAGCTCAGGGTTTGCCCAAGACCGACACTTTGAAGACACAAATTGCGAAAGCAAGTGAAGCTTGGCGTGTGCCAGGCACGTCCGTTGTTGTTGTGACTTCAAAAGAAGTACTCATGAATCATCAGGTGGGTGATGCTGACGTCAACAACCACACAAAACTATCGACGGATTCGCTCTTCCCGATGGCTTCCTGTACCAAAGCTTTTACTTCGGCCGCGATTGCGGCACTTGTCGACGATGAAAAGCTTCATTGGGATGACCCAGTTCGCAAGCACTTGCCAACGGTTCGTTTTTCAGACGCACGACTCGATGACTTGATGAGTTTGCGCGATCTGCTCTCGCATCGCAGCGGCATTGGGCCGCACGATCTCCTGTGGTACCGAGCCGCTTGGCCGCTTGAAGAAGTTGTGCGACGGATTTCCGATGTGCCGATGTCCGGTCAGTTTCGTAGTTCCTTTCAATACTCCAGCGTACCGGTCATTGTTGCAGGGGCGGCCGCCGCCAATCGTTATGGCGAAACTTGGGATGTCCTCGTTCGAGATAAGATCACTAAACCGCTTGGGTTGAAGTCAGCAGTCTTTTCAACATCTGATGCCAAGAAAACCAAGCGACTGACGACAGGTTATGAACTTGATCAAGCGAACGCAGTACGAGTGAAAAACAGTTGGGAGATGACCGAGCCGAACCCAGCGGGCTCGCTTTACTTGAACTCGACGGACGTAGGAAGCTGGCTGCAGTTCCATTTGAAGAACGGCAACGTTGCGGACAGCGTCGTGGTCTCGAAACAACAACTCGATGCCACGAAGACCCCGACAACGATCATTCCGATGACGAACTCCGTGAAAGAACAGAATCCACACACGAAGCAGATGAACTACGCCATGGGTTGGGTGGTTTATGACTACCAAGGCGAACTTATCATCGCCCACGGTGGGTTGATCGACGGCTTTCGAGTGAATCTCGTGCTGGTGCCTGAACGCGATATTGCGTTTGCGATTCTCAACAACTTGCATCAAACGTGGATGAACCTCGCCCTGACCAACACGCTACTTGATGAACTGCTACAGAAGCCCACTCGGGACTGGAACGACTACTACCGCAAAATCGAAGTTGCAGAGAGTAAGGCGAAGGACGAGAAACTCAAAAAGCGTCAAGAAGACCGCAAACACAGCGTCCCGCCTCAACTACCACTGACAGACTACTCCGGAACATACTCAGACAAGATCTACGCTAATGCCACGCTGAAACTCATGGACAAGAAACTTGAACTTCGATTCAGCACGTTCGTTTTGAATCTGGAACATTGGCAAGGTGACGTGTTCCAATCGACAGGCCCAGACTTCAAGGATGAACTCGTTGAGTTTGAAGTAACATCGAGCGAAGTGAAAGCCATCAAGTTCCGCGAACTCACATTCAAGAAGAAGTAACTACACCTCGCCAGAGAGCAACCGCTTCAGATTGACGCCGGTATAACTGGCCCCACGACTCCCCCGCCGAGCATGGCCCGTCGTGATGACGTGGCAAAACGCCACGGCCAAGGCATCAGCCACGTCCGGCGGTTCCGGCAAACTAGCCAACTGAAACTCGTGTTGAATGCAATGCTGCATCTGCTCCTTGCTGGCCCGCCCGCTGCCGGTGAGGTTTTTCTTCACCTGTGTTGCGGCATAGCTGAACACGGGGATGCCACGCAGTGCACCGGCCAGCAGGTAGCACCCGCGAGCGTGCGCCATGAGGATGGCAGTGCGCGGATGCTCGACATGGGAATAGAGTTGCTCGATGGCGATGGCCACCGGCTTCCATTGATCGAGGATTTCGATCAGTCCGTCGTAAAGGACTTTGAGGCGGTCGGCCATGTCTTCGACAGCTGCCCCATCATCCCGCGAACGCAACACACCGGCCTCAGCAACCACTGGGCCAGCGGCGGTTGCTTCTAACACGCCGTAGCCTGTGGTATCGAGACCCGGATCGATACCGAGGATGTGGGCCATACGTACTTACCCCACCCGCCAAGTAGTGCCAGCCGGGCGGTCTTCGAGCGTGATGTTGAGTTCTGAGAGTCGTGTACGGATCAAGTCGGTTTGATCGAAGAGCGGCTTCTTCAGCGGGTTGTCCTTCGCGGCGGCCTTGGCTTCGACCCGCAGGTTGGCACGCAGATCGAGCAGCAGTTGCATGAGACCGGAGACAAGGGCATCGCCGCCACCGAGGGTGGCTTCCGTGGGATTGAACGAGAGACCAAGTATGGCCCCCACGTCCCGCAGCACCGTCGCCCCGGCCAGAAACTCCTCCTTGAGGGTTTCGCTCGCTCCCGTGGCTTCGAGTTTGTTCGCATCGGCGAACTTGTTCAGCGATGTCGCGAGTTCAAACATCACGCCCACGGCTCCACCGGTGTTGAAGTCGTCGTTCATGTACTCGGTGAACTTCTTGTGGGCTTCGTGCTTGCCGTACTCTTCTTTTGTCAACGCCGGGAGTTGCGACAACGGGTTGTCAGCGATGCGTCGTACCCGATCCGCGAAGAGCAAGAACTTCTCGTAAGACGCCTTGGCCACATCCACGTTCGGTGGAATCGGTTG
>JBBRME010000018.1:0-34658 GCA_038230995.1 Gemmatales bacterium | reverse complement strand
CAGGCTCTTCACCCGCGGGCTGAGTGCATCCGAAGCGATACGCCGCACGCTGCTGGTGATAATCTCCAACCCGCTTTCGTACAGTTCCTTCGGGTACAGGCTGATGTCGTCCACGATGATGATGACGTTCGGATCGCACTTGCGCGGATCGAGGCCCAGGTTACCGATGCCACGGGTAACGATCAACCGGATGTAGCCGTCCACCTTCTTGTTGGTGGCCACGGCCTCTTCCACGGCCTTCTTCAACTGCTCCAGGGTCATCGGGATCTTGAGCATGATGGCTTGTGCCGACTCGTAAAGCCGTTCAAGGTGCTCTTGATGCTTGAACACTTTGCCGCTGTAAATGCGAAGGCCTTCGAAGATGCCATCGCCGTACAGGAAGCCGTGGTCGTAGACGCTGACCTTGGCATCGAGTTTGTCGTAGTAGGTGCCGTTGATCCAGATTTTGTTCGACATAAGCCGGTGCCCTTTCGCTTGGTTGAAGTACCAGTTTAGGAAACGAGACATCCGGCGGAAGCCGAGTTCGCGCGGGGAGGGTTGAACGGACGCCCATGACCCCGAACGAGTGAGTGCTGGGTATTGATCCCGCAGGGATCGTAGACCTGAGCCGGTGGTTGAGCGCCAGCGAGGGATACAGCAATTGCGCTTTTGCTTTTGATCCCTGCGGGATCCTGTCATCGTGGGTCGTTGACTTGCTGAACAATGCTGGTTAGCCTGAGACAGTCATTGGCATTTATTGTGTCGAAGAACAACTTCGTCACTGGAGAACTCCTCTGGATTTAGAAACTTGGATCAATCAGATTCGTGATCGGGACGCCATGACGTTCGAGGACGCCTATTGGGGCGAACGACCTACTGGCCCCGATGTCGTGCCACGGCTCATATTCGAGTTGCATCAATCGACTGACGGGTTCACCCGCGGCAAGTTCGCTGAGTTACTTGGTGAGATGGGAGATGCCTCGGTAGTGCCCGTCCTTGTCGCCGAATTAGATCATACGGAGGATGATGCGCGACATTGGGCGCTGCGGGCGTTGGATGAACTCGGCCTGCCGGTGGGCAACGCGGCTGCGGCCCAGCATCGCGCCCTACACCCTGAGGACTGCTAAGAACAACTTCCTTCGGTGACAGTTGACCCTTCCGTGACTCCTCATGCAGCATTCCTCCTCCCACCTAGACCAAATCCTTGCGGCGCTTGCGGCGGCGCCGCAACTGAAGGATGCCATGGTCTTCAAGGGTGGTCGCATCCTGAACATGCATCTGGCTGGCGGTCGGCCGTCGCACGATCTCGATGCCAACCTCACGTACCCGTTCCTCGACAGCCATCCACACCGTGAAGCCCATCAGCGTGTCTTCAATCATCAGTTCTCCCTGTGCCGCGTACAATCGACATATGAGTTCACTTGCGGATGAACCTGGGTTAGCAGAGTATGCGATGCGCTCCAGTGAGAGTGCTGGGCGCGTCTACCCGGAAGACCCCCATCCATTTCGGCTGCCCTTCCAGCGTGACCGAGAACGAATTGTTCACAGCTCCGCCTTCCGGCGGATGACCGGCAAAACCCAAGTGCTCGTAGCCAGCGTGAACGATCACCACCGCACCCGGCTCACGCACACGCTCGAAGTAACGCAGGTAGCCCGCACCGTGGCCCGGCGACTGCGATTGAACGAAGACCTCACCGAAGCCGTGGCCCTAGCCCACGACATTGGCCACCCGCCGTTCGGCCATGCAGGGGAGCTTGCCCTCAACACCTGCCTCATCAATCATGGCGGGTTCAATCACAATCTCTTCGGTCTGCGTCGGGTCGATTGGCTGGAAGAACGCTACCCGGAGTTCCCCGGACTGAACCTCACGTTTGAAGTGCGCGAGGCGTTCATCCGGCATAGTGGGCAGCTTGATCGGCCAGAAGCCGCCGAGTTTCGCGGGCACCGTAGCCCACCGCTGGAAGCCCAAGTGGTGGATGCCGTGGACAGCCTCACCTACGACACCCACGACATTGATGACGCCTTGGGCTTAGGTTTCATCACCCTAGGCGACTTGTCCGATGTGGAGTTCTGGCAGCGCAGTGCCCAGCGCGTGAGCAAGCAGTACCCCACACTGAGCGGGCCTGCATTTCGTCGGGCCGTCGTTCGGGAGTTGCTCGCCTGGCAGGTGTTCGACTTTATTGATGAAACTCAAAAGCGGATCAACGACAGTGGCGTGAAGTCGGTGGACGATGTGCGGAACAGACCGGAGCTTGTCGGCCACAGCCCGGATGTTCAGCGGATGAAACTGGCACTGGAGCAGTTCCTGCGGGCACGGGTGTATCGCCATCATCTTGTGCTGCGGATGACGGCGAACGGTAAGCGCGTGCTTCGGGAATTGTTCAGCGAATATACGCGCTCTCCGGAATTGTTGCCTGAACGACACCTGCGGCGTTGGGTAGGTGCCGAAGGGGTGATCGGCCCAGCGACGGAACCGGCGTTACCGGGTCGTCCGTTGGAATCGGCTGTCGAAGTGGTGGTAGGGGATTATCTCGCCGGAATGACGGATCGCTATGCCCAACAGGAGTACCGTCGCTTGTTCCATCCGCCAGCCGATCTATAACGAACTCCGCAGAACCTCTCTTCGTCCGTGGTGTGTACTTATGTTGCTCTGGCTCACCCGTGGTGCATTCGCCAGCCTGATGCTGTGCGTGGCGCTGGTGGCACTGTCACTGGGCCTCAGCGATTCATCGACCATGCTGCCCAGCATTCTTGGGGCTGTGGCCATCATCGGTGTGGCAGCACTTGTGATGATCATGGATTTGCGTGAGAAGCAAAAAAGCGTCAGTTCGGTGTCGTCGATCTTCTTTGGCCTGATCCTTGGTTTGCTTGTCGGCTGGCTGGTGGGCAACGTGGTGGAGTCTCTTATTCTGTCCGCTGCCCAGCCGTCACCGAGTGCTGATGCAGCGATGACCATCCGCGGCATTGAGCGTATGAGTGCAATCACCAAGGTCGTCATCAACTTGGTTTGTTGCTACCTCGCCATATCGCTGTTGATGCAAACTCGGAACGATTTCCGCTTTATCATCCCCTACGTCGAGTTTGCCAAACAAATCAAAGGGGGGAAGCCTTTGGTTCTTGACACCAGTGTCATCATTGACGGTCGTATCGCGGATCTTTGTGAAACCCACATCATCGACACCAGAATCATTATTCCCAAATTCATCCTGCAAGAGCTACAAAGTATAGCCGACAGTTCTGACAAGATGAAACGCAACCGTGGTCGTCGTGGATTGGACATCCTGAAGAAGCTGCAGACGAACCCGAAGATTGATCTGCAAATGCACGAGGGGAACGCTGGCGAGCTGAAGCCGGGCGAGAAGATGAAGGTGGATGAACGATTGGTCGTCTTCACCAAACTGCTGGGTGGACGAGTAGTAACGAACGACTTCAACCTGAACAAGATCGCTCAGTTGCAGGGTGTGGATGTCATCAATCTGAATGAAGTTTCGAATTCGCTGAAGACACTCGCACTGCCCGGTGATTTTCTGACGATCAAAGTTGTGAAGCCCGGCGAGCAACACGGTCAAGGCATCGGCTATCTCGACGACGGTACGATGGTCGTGGTCGAGCAAGGGAAGAATATGATCGGCGCAGATGTGTCGATCGTGGTGACGAGTGTGCTGCAAACCAACGCCGGGCGAATGATCTTCGGCCGGCCCGAGGCCCGTACGAGCGGCTCAGTCGTACCCGTGGGGATGAGTGGAACGCACGATCCACTCAAGACGGACTCGAAGCAAAGTATCAGTGGCACGGATTTGCCAAAACAAGGATAATCCCGGCGGCTAACACCCGCTGATTACCAGCAGGTGAGCCAATATGAAAATGACTTTGAGCTTGCTCTGCCTCGTCGCAGTCGGAGCGTTGCAAGCGTCCGACACACCAGTAAAGACGACTGCCCCTGCACTACCACCCGGTGGGGGTGGGGCGCAAAATGACACGGAACTGGTCAAGAAGACCAACGCTGCCCGTAAGGAGTATCAGCAATCACTGGTGGCTCTTTACAAGCACTACGAAATAGCAGGCGACAGCGAACGGCTGAAATGGGCCGAGGATGAACTCAAACAGTTTCACTTGATGAGCAAGCCCAGTTACCGGCTTGACATCGACGACGTGCCCGCGGCTAATCTCGAAGCGAAAGAAAACATCAAGGAGGCCAACGAGATCTTCGTGGAGGCGATGAAGTACAAAGATCGCGGTACAGGTAACGAATTCACACTGAATCAAAAGCGGGCCGAACTGCTGCTTCGTGAGATCCTCGAAAAGCACAAGACTTCCGACAAGATTGCCGATGTTGCCTACCAACTTGGCGAGCTCTACGAAGGCAAAGCCTTCAAACAGTTCGACCGAGCAGCACTTTTTTACGAACGTGCGTATCAATGGCGTAAAGGCACCCGGACGGATGCACGACTACGAGCAGCTACCCTTTATGACCGAGTTTTGAACGAGCGATCCAAGGCGATTGAACTGTATCGTGAGCAAATTGCCAACGATACCGACGCGGAACGAATCAAACTGGCCGAGAAGCGACTCTCTGAGCTGACCACACGCTCCGGTGGAAGTGCGAAGGATCGGTGAATCACGCGCGTTACAACCGGGCAACTGTAAATGTGAATCTTTACCGATCCCGCGTGATTCTGCGTTTCTTTTTGTTGACCCGCGCCGTATGTTAACTAACAGACGTGAAGCTTTTTTTTGGAGTTGGTGCAATGAAGTCATCCATCAAGTTAATTGTCGCAGGCGTACTGACCCTCGGCGTTGGCCTTTTCGCAATGCAAGTATCGGCAAGCGAACAATTCGCCACCCCACCAGCTATGGTTGAAACAAGCGTTGCAACCGCAGCACCGATGACTGGTAGTACAGGCAACCTCGCTGTTGACATGAATACTTGGCGCGAAACTGGCTTCGTGACACTGCCCGTGTCCGTGTCACGTCCACGCCGCTAATAACAAACAGATCAGGCGACGACTAGGATGTCCACCGCCGAGCCATCAGAACGACCAACTTCCAACCTCTCCTCGACCCGAAAAATTCGGGCCGTTGGCGATGTTGTTGTCTTTGCCCTTGGTACCATTTCTGCCTGGATGTTTGGGGGCAACACCCCGCACGTTGAATACATCCTTTCGCTGGGCTTGCTTGTCCTCGTTGGTTTGTGGATTGCCCATGGTGTTTTGAGCAACCGCTGGCGTGTGAAATTCGATTTTGTGTCCACTTGCTTACTCGGCCTCATCCTGTTCACTTTTGTTCAATTGGTGCCGTTGCCATTGGGAATTGTGAAAGTGCTGGCACCCGCCCGTGCCGAACTCTTCGAGTTTCTCACACCGGCCCAAACCGAACGAGTCGTCAACGAAACCGCACCTGCCGTCGCTCGTGACTCTTTGATACCCATCACTGTCGATTCTACGGCAACGCAGCTTTTACTCTCGCATTTGATCAGCGTATTTGCTCTCTACACAGTGGTGCGAAGTTGGCTCGTATCTCGGGCTTTTGTACAACGCTTACTCTGGGTGTTAGTGGCCAATGGCACAACACTGGCTGTGCTGGCACTTGGTCAGTACTTCTCGTCGCCGCATAACCTCATGTACTGGAGCATCGACGTCGGCAGTAGTGTTTACGGAACCTTCGTGTGCCGGAATCACTACCCGGACTTCTTGGCGTGGAGCATTGGCGCAGCAATAGCCCTGATCCTTGCCCCAGACGAAGAAGAACAAAAAAAGACCATCCTGAAGGATGGCGAACAGAAACCGATTCTCAAGCTGAAGTTCTTCGAGAGCCTGCTGGATTTACTTGCCTCGCCACTCAAATTACTCGACCGTCCAGCGACATTCATCCCGGCCATCTGCCTTGGTGTGATGTTGGTCAGTGTGCCGATTAGCCTATCTCGTGGTGGGTTACTTTCGTTCTTAGTCGCTGGTGTTGCTGCCTGGCTCATCGGCCGTTTGAATAAGCCAACCGGAAATGGAGTCGTCGGCTGGGCACTGACGTTAGCAGGTGGACTGGCACTGGCGCTTCTTGTCTGGTTTGGTGTTGGCCCGGTTGCCAATCGGTTTCAATCCACTTGGCAAGAAGGTGGCGATGACCGCAGCGATGGCTGGAAGACAAGCATCAAGCAAGTGGGCGGGAACTGGTTCTTGGGTACCGGGGGGGGGAGTCATGCTCGAGTTGAGCCCCTTGGGCGAACAACGCAAGGCCCAGAGGGGATCTACGATCATGCCCACAACGAGTATCTCGAAGCCCTTGTCGAAGGTGGAGTCGTTCGCCTCAGTCTGACCCTCCTGCTCGTTCTGGGCACCGTGGGCTTGCTGGCTTGGGGTTACTGGCAACGTCATACCCGCAGCGTTGGCCCGACAATCCTGGGGATGTTCTTCGCCACGATGGTGCTGGCGATCCATGCACTAACCGATTTCGCCATCCACATGCCCGCCGTGGCGTTGGTAAGTGCGATTGGAGTAGCCGTTGGCATGAGTGCCGCAACGGATCCAAATTTAGCCCCCTCGTTAATTCGTGCCAAGAAGAAATCGGGTCGTTCTTTAAAGATCGTTCAGCCAGAAGTGCCGCTGTCAAAAATATCGAGTTCGCCGGACAATCGTTGGCTCACGATGGCCGTTTCTTTCATCCTGTTCGCTGTGTTGCTGGTCATCACGCTGGAAGCTCGTTCGACCTATCGTGCGGATCGCTTCGACGCCGCTGCCGACTCTTGGCGGAACACCACGCAGCCAGAACGGTTTGATCGCCGCATTGAATTCCAGACAGCCAGGTGCAAGATCACACCTGATGATGCCGAAGCTTGGGCCGACCTAGGTGTGGCTCACCTCGATGCCGCACTTGCGAAACGACCGGATGGACAGTTCGATGCGGCCATCATCGAATCCCATGTGAATCCTGCGCTGTTGGCCTTGCGATGTTCACGCAATCTGAATCCGTATCTCCCGCAGGTGCAAGCTCGGCTTGGTTTCCATGCCCGCCACCTCCGTGATGCAGAATCAGCGAATCGTTACCTGGAACGCGCCGTGCGACTGCTGCCCACGGACTCGGAATTGCGCTACGCCCATGGCTTGGAGTGCTACCGTGTTGGCAAGACCGAGCAAGCACTTAGCGAATGGAAGCGATCTTTGGAACTCAACCCAAAGTGGCTTCGTCCGATCTTGAAAGAAGCGAAGACAATCTCCAGTGCCAAACTGTGTGATGATCTGTTGCCGAATGATCCGGCTGTGCTGGTACAGGCTGCCAACGAACGCTACCCAGACGTGCGTGTTTCTGCCAACGACCGCCGTGTGTTTTTGGAGCGTGCGATGAGCCTCATCGACCGCGAAGATTGGGCAGCAGATCAACTCTCAGGGTTGACAATCGCTGGCGAGGAGCTGGATCGAATCTCTGAGATTGATCGTCTGATTACAACAACTTTGAAGTCAAAATCCATGGATGTCAGGGTGAGGTTCGTAGCGGCGAACTGGTACGAACGACAGGAACGATACATCGATGCACTAGAACAGTTGAACTGGTTAGTGACTTATGATGGGTCAAACGCCACGTATCTCGAACGGCTTCTCTTCGTTCGGCACGGTGTGCAGATTCAGAAGCTTTTGTTCGGCCCGTAAGCAGAAAACCAAAGCGGACGCCTCGGCATCCGTTGTATAATGGCCATCAGAAGTGGTCTCTCCACAGTCACGACACGTTCGAGGTTCCGCATGAGCCGGTTACGTCGCCTCTTCTTCGCGCTGACAACCCTCAGCTTGCTGGCTTGGGCACCGGCGTTGTTTGCACAAGCCAAGCCACCAGAAAAACCGGTCGAGAAGCCAACGGAAAAGGCGGGTGAGAAACCCGTCACTCCGAAGCCCGAAGACCCAAAGGTCGACATTGAAAAGATCACCTTCAACAGTGCCGATGGCGTGGAGTTGCAGGGTAGCTTTTATAAGTCGCTCAAGGGTGGTGGCAGCCCGTCGGTGATCATGATGCACGCCCCAGGCAAAGATCCGAACAAAGGTGATTGGACTGGTCTGGCCAAGTCGCTTGCTGGAAAAGGCTTCAACGTGCTGCGGTTCGACTTTCGTGGCCACGGTAGCAGCAAGCAGTTCGACAAAAACATCTTCTGGGATCAGTTTTTCGGCAACAACATCGCCTTCCCCACTCAGTTCAAGAAGAAGCCCACTCCTGAAAAGCTTGAGATGAAGGAAGTGCTTGCAGCCAAGGGAAACTACCTACCCTTCTTGGCGAACGACATCATGGCGGCTCGCATCGCCCTCGACAAAATGAACGATGCCGGCAAGACCAACTCGGGCTCGACGTACCTCATTGGTGCTGATGACGCGGCAGGCATCGGGATGCTGTACATGGCCGCTGAGTGGACTCGTCCGCAGACCGTGCCACAAGCCCACAACCTCAGCATGATCCCCCCGCCAGCTCGTGAGATACCACGTGGTTCGGACTATGCCGGGAAAGACATCGCCGGGGCGATCTGGCTCTCGCCAAGCCTGCCGAAAGGCATTGATGCTGCAACCATGAAGAAGTGGATGAAAGTCACGCCGGAACTGCGTGAGAAAAATCCGGTGTACTGCTTGTACGGATCCGATGATGCAGCTTCAAAATCCATCAGCAACTTGATCGTAAATGATGTGCTGGAAGCAATACCAAAGTCAAAGGATGTGAACAAGCTCCCCTTCACCAAAGCTGAGGCCATCCCAGGCACCAAGCTCGTTGGCGTCGACCTCCTTGGCGCACAACTGACAACCGAAGACAAAATCTTCAAGCAGTTGGAAGTGCTGGAAACCGACCGCAAGAATGTGATCTCTACGCCGAACAGGAACTTCACGAAGCCGTCGATTCTGGTACCTTCCTACTTCTACGTGAAGTAACTCATGAAGTTTGCAACGGTTGCTGCTGCCGTGGCCCTACTGGCGTTCATCGTCGTAGGGCCGCTTGCTTACAAAGCCGATAAGCACCGGACATTTCGCAATCTTCGCACGGTCGACGACGGCGTGCTCTACCGTAGCGGACAGCTCTCAATTGCCGGGTTTGAAGAGACTTGCAAGTCGCGTGGCATCCGCACGGTCATCAAGCTGCGTGAATCGACCGACAAAGACAAAGATCAACGCACCGATGCCGCCGAGGAAGCCTATTGCCAAGCCCATGGCATCGTGTTCATTCGCCGTGAACCAAGGGACTGGGAACCAGACGACAAAGGTTACGTACCCGCCATCGAGAACCTGCACTGGTTTGAAGACATCATTGATGATCCTGTCAAAACACCGCGACCAGTGTTGATCCACTGCTTCGCTGGCATCCATCGCACTGGCTCACTCGTGGCTGTTTACCGCATGAAGTACCACGGTTGGAGTGCGGACGAAGCCGTGGACGAACTCAAAGAGTGCGGCCACGAGACCAGCACCTTCGTGGGGAACATGCTGCCGTATTTGCGAAGCTACGAACCGAAACGTCGCTGGGTCCCCTTGGCCCCGCTGAACAGTTCAAAACTACAGAGCCATCCATGAGAATGCTTCTCGTTTCGCTACTCGTTTGCACCGTTGCCTTCGTAGAAGATCAACCCAAGGAAGAGAAGCCGAGTTCGACGATTCACACCGGGCACTTCGTGCGGAACGACACGGGCGATGAGGCTCGTTCGCTGTATTTGTTGAAGGATCTGGAAGCCTTCGAGAAAGTATTCGGAACAGTACCACCACTGAACAACAACGGTGGACGAAAAACTGATCCTGTCAAAGACGGCATGTTCGAGAAGAACGTCGTCGTAGCCGTGGTCATCCGCGGCATGGCAATCTCGACATACACCGAAGTGTCCACCAAAGTTGCTGGCGAGAAACTGGTGGTTGCGTATAAGTGCGAGACGGGCAAACCCGGTACCGCCACCTTCGCTAGCCCATTGATCGTAAGTGTGCCGAAGGGTGAATGGAAAACGGTATCGTTCATCGAAAACGGTAAAGAGGTTGGTACGGCGAAGCAGTAAGGGACACGTGCAGTGCGACCCCCTTGACAACACTTCCGCAACACCAGGGTCATAGCGAACACTCACCCGCCTAACATGGGTTTGCTGAAACCTCACACGGTGCGTTCATGACTCCAAACGACAAGCCACGTATCTCGGCGTCCGGGCACGACCTCACGCCACTATCCGCCGACGAACGGCAACGATTGGCCGCGTCGCTCAGCCCTGAAGAACGGCGAGTGCTGCTCCACCAAGGGACTGAGCCAGCCTTCTGCGGTGGGCTACTCACCGAGAAGAAGCCCGGCGTGTACCACTGCCGACTCTGCGATCTGCCGCTGTTCCGGTCGATGGCCAAGTTCGAGTCCGGCACCGGCTGGCCCAGCTTCCACACAGCATTCGACCCGGAGCATGTCGCCGTTCACCGCGACGTTAGCCACGGCATGGTGCGCGAGGAGATCGTCTGCGGTCGGTGCGGCAGCCACCTCGGCCACGTGTTCCCGGACGGCCCACGCCCGACGGGCCTGCGCTACTGCCTCAACTCAGTATCGTTGAAGTTCACGGGGGAGGGAGTTTCGCAGTAGCGTCTTCGCCGGCGTGTGCTCCGGACGGAGTCACGAACGAGAGCAACGCGGTCAGGGTCCGTGTGGTGCGAGCGGCCATGCGGTCGCCGGTTGCGAAGGGAACGGGATCGGGGTATAAACTTTTCACCTCTCTTCCGGTGACCCGTGACCCGACTCCTTGCCGCATTGATTGTGCTCACCTTCGCTGTCCCCGCTCCCGCCCTGGAGCCGATCCCCGATAGGCTCGTGGTGCTGACGTTCGACGATTCGAGCAAGTCGCACTACACCATCGCCCGACCGATCCTGCTGAAGTACAAGTTCGGGGCGACGTTCTTCGTCACCGAGGGGTTCGACTTCCCCACGAACAAGAAGGACTACATGACGTGGAACGAGATTGAGCAGCTGCACAAGGACGGGTTCGAGATCGGCAACCACACGATCGACCACAAGAGTGTCACCGACAAGACGGTTCGCGACCTTCCCGCCCAAGTCAAGGCGATCAACGCCCGGTGCAAAGAGCACAACATCCCACAACCCGTCAGCTTCGCCTACCCTGGCAACGCGATTGCAAAAGAGGCGTTGCTGGTGCTCAAGGACCTCGGCATCAAGTTCGCCCGTCGCGGCGGTACCCCCGAGTACCCGTACAAGGAGGGTCGCGGATTCGCCTACGAGCCCGGCCTGGACCACCCGCTGCTCGTCCCCACGGCCGGCGACGCCCGACCGACCTGGATCCTGGACGACCTCAAGGCCGCCGTCTCGCAGGCGAAACACGGGAAGATCGCCGTGTTGCAGTTCCACGGTGTTCCAGACACGGCCCATGATTGGGTCACCACCCGGAAGGAGCAGTTCGAAACGTTCATGAAGTACCTCGCAGATGAGAAGTACACCGTCGTTGCACTCCGCGATCTGGGGAAGTACGTCGATCCCGAGGTGGTGCCCACGGACCCGTTCGGGGTGATGGAGGACCGGAAGAAGTTGATCGAGGGGAAGATTGACGGGGGCAACGCCCGCCCGGCGAAGAGCGACGATGAACTGCAGCACTGGCTGAACAACGCCCTCGTGCAACACCGCTTCATGCCAGCCGAGGCCGGAGCGGCCCTGGGCCTGACCGCCGACGAGGTGAACGCGGCAGCGAAGCGACTCGGCATTGACCCAGCGAAGCGAGCCGAGCGGAAAGTCAGTGACCCGCTTTGGGTGTTGCCGTATCCCGGCGGGCGGCACCCGCGAATCGGGTTCCGCGATGGGGCGATCCGGCCGCAGCGGGAGACCAAGGCGAGCGTGTTCGCCCCGTGGGCCGACGGCGGGTATGCGGTGGCCGACGTGCCCGAGGCAGTGTGGTTCGAGCCAGCCCCGAAGAAGCCCGAGCTGCTGTACCTAGCCCACACGCATGTGCCCACCACCTGGGACCGCCAGAAGGTGGCTCTCGATCCGCTGGAGTGGATACGGAACAAGGACGGGTCGCTGGCCCTGGAACGCACGCTGCCGAACAAGGTCACGCTCGCGTCGAAGGTGGTGCCGGGCAAGGACGGGGTGCGGATGGAGTTCCGCGTCGCCAATGGCACGGATCAGAAGCTGACTGGGCTGCGGGTGCAGATGTGCGTCATGCTCGCCAAGCTGACCGGGTTCGACAAGCAGACGAACGAGAACAAGGTTTTCGCTGCCCCGTTCGCCGCCTGCAAGGACGCGACGGGGACGCGGTGGGTTATCACCGGCTGGGAGCAGTGCGGGCGGGCGTGGGGCAACCCGCCGTGCCCGTGCCTGCATGCCGACCCGGTGGTCGAGGACTGTCCTTCCGGGGAGACGAGATCGGTTCGCGGCTGGCTGTCCTTCTACGAAGGGACCGACATTGAAGGCGAGTTGAAGCGGTTGAAGGCGGTCGCCTTCAAGTGACGGTCTCCTAGAGCCACGCCCAACCGGCCTGCACTACTGCCTCAACCCGGTTTCGCTGAAGTTTGTTGGGGACAGTTAGGGGAGTTCCCTGCGTAGCCAATGAACACAGACATTGGAATCGAGAAGGTAGATCATCCCAAGACCATCGCCTGTGGCAAATCAGTAGGTCGATGGGCATCGAACGTGTCGTCATCGATCGCCCCGCAGGTACGCAACCACTCCGATGATCGAGTACTCGTCTCGACCGCTGCGGGTGTCGCAGCGTTCAGCACGACGGCTACGTCGAACTGCCCTCCAGCAGTGCCGGTAGGGATGTTCAGTTGCAGACAACCATCGGCCCCGGATGTTGCGGTGATTTGGATCACGTTCATCGAAGTTCCCCGAACTGTTGCCGTGTTGTGATTGTACCCGAACTTCAGGATCATGAAGCTGTGTCAATTCGCAATGAATCTGGAAGTGTCCATTCTCCATCGGCCGGTTTGTACCAGAACCAACAGCGGACCCGCTGACCTGGAACTGTTGGCGAGTCCCACGCATCGCTGGATTCCGTCAAGGCCGAGAGGTTGGCCAACGACCTCAGCGTTTCGACATCCTCATCCATTGGATCGTCCAGTGATTCAAAGCCGATAAGAAGTTGGCCGACGAAGTTCGTTTCCGGGCTTCGCAATGCTGAAAGCTTGCGCAGATCGAACGGCACGGAATGGTCTTTGCTCATATCCAAGTTTGGGAGCAAGGGATGCAAAAGCCAAGTGCGATAAGTTCTGTTTTTTCTGCCCTTGTAGTCGCTCCAGGCTCCTTTGACTTCAATCGTCATGGATTGGGATTCACTGAGTTGTAATTGCAGGTCGCGCCGTGTCTTTTGACCCGGATAGGGCACCTCTATTCGGGTGTGGATTCCTTCCGCAGATAACAACTCGGCCAGTCGCCGACACCACTCAACTTCGCATTGGGGTTCGTCAGTGTCTTGCCGAACATGCCGACAGTAGTCTTGTAGTCCAGCGACATGGCCTTTCTTCGTGATGCTGGTGGCCTCGGCATCCATCTGCCGCAGGTACATGAAGAGTCTCGCGGCCACCTCGGTGCTGGAGATCGTCTTCGTTGGCATCAACCGGAAGAACCATTCGCCCTCTTCGCCTTTAGGGTGTGCATTCCGCCATCGACCGAGGAAAAGGCGTTCACCGGCGTGCGTCTTGATTTGGGTGAACTCGACATGGCGGAGTTCATCCAGGCTATCTTCGCCGTAGTTGCCGTGGAAGTGTATGCCGTCGGTGCTTGTCGCCTCTAGTTGCCACGTCTTGCCTTCCTCGACGTAGACAATTCTGAGCCGGTTGTCGGAGTAGACTGCATCAAGAACGCAGTCAGCAGGAGTTGACTTGAAGTATGTGCCTGAATGACGCATGGGTTGATCCTTGATGGGATGGAGTTCGATAGTCTCTTGGCACGAGGAGTTCTTTTGTGACAGGCGTTATCGCTTAAAGACGGCTACAACGATCGATGTGAGTATACCGGCCACAGAGATGACCATCCGGCGAGTTGTCAACGTCGGAATTCATCCTGCCGTCCGGAATGGCTCGATTTTGAGAGGGAACTGATGACCGACATCACCTACATCCAGGGCGACGCCACCTGTCCGCAGGCCTCCGGAAACAAGATCATCTGCCATATCTGCAACGACATCGGTGCCTGGGGTGCGGGCTTCGTGCTGGCCATCTCCGCCCGCTGGTCCGACCCCAAGGACGAATACCGTGGCTGGTACTCTGCCGGAGCCGAGGCCGGGTTTCGTCTCGGTGCGGTGCAGTTCGTGCAGGTGGAGCCGTACATCTGGGTGGCGAACATGATCGGCCAGCGGGGGATCAAAACCGGCTCGAAGGGTCCGCCGATCCGGTACGACGCGGTGGACGAATGCCTGGCCGCCGTCGGCGAGATGGCCGTGCGGTCGAAAGCGTCGATCCACATGCCCCGCATCGGCTGTGGCCTGGCGGGTGGAACATGGGAGATGATCGAGCCGCTGGTGGTCAAGAACCTCACCGCCCGGGCTGTTCCGGTCACCGTGTACGACTTCGCCAAGTAGATCATCGCCGAAACCGATTCGTTGCTACCCGGCCATCTGTCGTCGACCCCGATGAGCAATCGCTATCGCCCCGACCTCATCGGCACGCGGTATGATTGAAATGTGAGCGAAGCGCTAGCGAACGAGTTCGAGTTCCCCAAAGGTGCCCCATGCGTTTGCTGTTTTTGATGGTGTTGTTCTTTTCTGTGGTCATCGCTGCGGACGAGAAACCCGTGGTGGTCTCGCTGAGTGGGTTCAAGGCAGAAGTGCCGAAAGGCTGGAAGAAAGAGAAGCCTGCGAACCTGCTTCGCAGCTATCAGTTCAAACTCGCCACGCCGAATAAGGATCACGCCGATGCTGAGGTGATTGTGCTGCCAGAATCGAGTTCCGACGTCACGAAGTCTTTCGATAAATGGAAGGGCCAGTACACCCCACCGGACGACAAGAAAGCAGCTGACGTGACGAAGATCGACAAGTACGAACAAGCTGGGGCCAACTTACACACACTCGACATCTACGGCACCTGGACGTACCGCGAGCGTCCCAACGACCCGAAGACCGAGAAGATTCTGCCTGAGTTTCGCACCATCTGGGTCATGGTGGTAACGAAAGACGAGACCTCGCACATCCGCTTCAGTGGACATAAAAGCGTGGTCGAAAAGCACGAGAAGGACTTCGTCAATTGGGTGAAGAGCTTGAAGTGAGCACGAAAAGGGGACATGCGCGCGACTATCCCCTTTTCAATCATCGACGTTGTTAGTCTCGCAATTCATCAAAAGGCACATCAATCTATGCGACTGTTCGATTTAGTGGCTGTACTTCTCGTGCTGGCAGCCGGGTTTAGCTACCTGAACCACCGCCTGCTGAAATTACCGTCCACGATTGGCTTGATGGCCCTGACGCTCGCCGCCTCGATCCTACTTGTTGTTGTCGGCCAGTTCATACCCGGCCTGCGAACTCAAGCGGAGGGTTTCGTTCGCAGAATTGACTTCAGCGAAGCGGTTCTCCACGGCATGCTTGGTTTCCTGCTTTTTGCAGGAGCGCTGCACATCAAACTCCACGACCTCGCTCGTTGGCGCACGCCGATTGCTGTGCTGGCGACGGCTGGTGTCGTCATTTCGACACTTCTTGTGGGTGGACTCTCATGGCTTGTGTTCTCGATGTTGGGCATCGAAGTACGACCCATCTATTGCTTCCTGTTTGGTTCTTTGATCGCTCCGACCGACCCTATTGCGGTTCTTGGCCTGCTGAAACAGTTCGGCGCGCCAAAAGCGTTAGAAGTAAAAATTGCTGGCGAGTCGCTTTTTAACGACGGCGTGGCCGTCGCTGTCTTCCTTGGCCTGTTGGCCTTTACTACAGAACATGAAACACCCACGTTTGTCTCCGTGACGACACACTTCCTTCGTGACGCGGGTGGAGGGATTGTGTTTGGCCTCGCCATTGGGTGGGTTGCCTTCCGACTGTTCAAATCCGTTGATAACTACCAAGTCGAGGTGCTCCTTTCGCTGGCGCTTGTGGCTGGCGGGTACGCTGCTGCGGAATACCTCCATGTCTCCGCGCCGATAGCAATGGTGGTAGCCGGGTTGCTCGTTGGGAACCAAGGCCGCAGTTTGGCGATGTCTTCGACCACAGTTGAGCGGCTGGACGATTTCTGGGAAATCATCGATGAAATCCTGAATGCTGTCCTGTTTGTGCTTCTCGGTCTCGAAGTCTTGATCCTGACATTCACCGGCCGTTTACTGTTTGCGGGTCTACTCTTGATCATCGTCGTGCTCGCTGCACGGTTCGTTGCTGTGGGTTTGCCGATTACAGTAATGCGACGGTGGAGGGCCTTTGAACCATACACGATTCGCATCATGACTTGGGGCGGGCTGCGAGGAGGACTGTCTGTTGCGATGGCACTTTCGATCCCCGCGATGGTTGCTGGTAAAAGTGTACCCGAGCGTGATGTCATCTTGGCTGTCACGTATGTCGTGGTCAGCTTTTCCATCTTGGTGCAGGGTTTGACGGTCGGCCCCCTCGTCCGCCGTTGGAAATAACCGTCATTTGATCTGGGGCCTTCCCGTGCCCCATCCCTTATCTCTATTCCCAACATGAGGCCACTGAGCTTAGAGACCATGCTCGCCCGAGGAGAGGCATCGCTATGTTCAGATCGAACGATTGGTTCATTGACACTCGGGATGACGAGCCAGAAGATCATGAATGCTGATCAGTATTGCAATCACAAAGCTAACTTCAACAATCACTCAGGATCGCCTATCGTCCCCGGGGCGTCGTCTGGGTTACGCCACCTGAAAGCGGATCAACCCCCGTAAAACGGCCGCCTGTGCCGCCAACTCCGCGACCCTCGCTCCCTCGAACGCCTCATCGTACCGGGCCTCGTCAGCCTCACCTGCAGCACACCCTGTAGCCGATGCTGCGCATGATGTCGCAGCTAGAACAATGGATGCTGTGCGTGGCCATTCGGACGAAGCGTCCACGGCTGCAGATGCAGCGTACCCTCGGGCATCCGGGGCCGACTGGCCGGGGAATGCTAGTCGAGCCTCCTCATCAGCGACGACGATTGCCGCCAACAACTCAGCACGCCCGATGTGGCCCTCAGCGAACGCCTCGGACGCTGCGATAGCCGCCCGGCCTCCGTCGCCGAGCAATTGGCTTACGCGCTGGACGCAAGCCACGGCGAACAACCGCAACTCCCTTTGAAGACGGTCAGTCGGGAGTAATCGCACCATAGGGTCAGGATCGCGGCAATCTTGCCAGTCTGTGACCGTCATCTGTCCCCTTCCCCCTTTGCCTGCCAACGCCCTGCGCCGTAGAACAGCACATCAAAGGCATTGCCATCTCTCCCTGGCTACGCCTCTCTGGACCCTCTTCATTCATCGAGACAGGACGAGATGAGCAAGCACGTTTACTTCTTCGGTGGCAAAACAGCAGACGGCGACGGCAAGCAGAAAGAACTGCTCGGCGGTAAGGGAGCTAACCTAGCCGAGATGTGCAAGATCGGCATCCCGGTTCCTCCGGGCTTCACCATCACCACCGAGGTGTGCGCAGCCTACTACGAACAAGGCAAGATCATCCCACCGGCAGCACTGCCGGAGATCGATGCCGCCATGCTGAAGGTGGAAGAAACCTTCGGCAAGAAGTTCGGCGATGTGACCGACCCACTGCTGGTGAGCGTGCGTTCCGGTGCTGCCCTCAGCATGCCCGGCATGATGAACACCATCCTGAACCTCGGCCTGACCGACGCTTCAGTGGAGGGCTTGGCCAAGAAGACCGGCAACCCACGCTTCGCCTACGACAGCTACCGTCGGCTCATCGACATGTTCGGCAGCACCGCGATGGGCTGTGAGCATGAAAAGTTCGAGCACGAACTGCACGCGATGAAGGAAGCCAAGAAAGTCAAGCTCGATACCGACCTCTCGGCGGATGATCTCAAAGCTCTCGTGACCAAGTACAAGGCCGTCTACAAGGCCCACGTTGGTGCCGACTTCCCACAAGACCCAAAGCAACAACTGTTGTTGTCGATCAACGCCGTGTTCAACTCGTGGAACGGCAACAAGGCCATCGAATACCGCCGCATCGAACGTATCACCGGCCTCAAGGGCACGGCTGTGAACGTGCAGGCCATGGTCTTCGGCAACATGGGTGAAGGCTCGGGTACTGGCGTGGCGTTTACTCGCGACCCGAACACCGGCGAGAACGTTTTCTACGGTGACTACCTCATCAACGCCCAAGGCGAAGACGTGGTGGCCGGTATCCGTACCCCGGAGCCGATGGCCCAACTCGATACCGAGATGCCGAAGGTGTACAAGCAGTTGCTGGAGATCCGCCAGACGCTGGAGAAGCACTACAAGGAAATGCAGGACATCGAGTTCACCGTGCAAGACGGCACGCTGTACATGTTGCAAACGCGTGGTGGCAAGCGAACCGGCACCGCCGCTGTCCGCATCGCTGTCGAGATGTTCAAGGAAGGTCTGATCGACGAGAAGACCGCCGTGAAGCGCGTTCCACCAGATAGCCTGAACCACCTGCTGCAACCGCAGCTCGACCCGAAGAGCAAGATCAAGCCGGTGGCTCAAGGCATCGCAGCCAGCCCCGGTGGTGCCACCGGTGTCATCATCCTGCACGCACAGGAAGCCAAGGAGTTCGCCGAGAAGAACCCGAGCACTCCCATCATGCTGGTGCGGAAGGAAACCAGCCCGGAAGACGTGGCCGGTATGCACGTCGCGAAGGGCATCCTCACCAGCACCGGCGGCAAGGCCAGCCACGCCGCCGTTGTGGCCCGCGGTTGGGGCAAGCCCTGCGTGGTGGGTTGCGAGGCGGTGAAGATCGACGAAGACGCTGGCACGGTGACCATCGCAGGAAACGTGCTGAAGGCCTACGATTACATCACCATCAACGGCACGACCGGCGATGTGATGATCGGCAAAGTGGAAACCATCCCACCGAGCATGACCGGCGACTTCTCCACTCTCATGACCATGGCCGACAAGTTCCGCACCTTGAAAATCCGCACCAACGCGGACAGCCCAGCCGACAGCAAGAAGGCCCTCGAGTTCGGTGCCGAAGGGATCGGCCTGTGCCGCACGGAACACATGTTCTTCGGCGACGACCGCATCGCGGCGGTGCGCGAGATGATCCTCGCGGAGAGCGTCGAAGGTCGCAAGAAAGCACTCGCCAAGATTGAGCCGTTCCAGAAGGCCGACTTCGTAGGCATCTTCGAGGCGATGGACGGCCTGCCCGTGACCATCCGCTTGCTCGATCCGCCGCTGCACGAGTTCCTGCCGCAGAAGGACAACGTGGCGGGTGCCGAGAAGGTCGCGAAGGAAATCGGCGTAAGCGTCGAGAAGATCTTCGAGCGCGTTGATGAACTGCACGAAATGAACCCGATGATGGGCTTCCGCGGTTGTCGGTTGCCGCTGGTGTTCCCGGAAATCGGCGAGATGCAAGTGCGGGCGATCATCGAAGCCGCCATCGAGGTGCAGAAGAAGGGGAAGAAAGTGCTCCCCGAAATCATGATCCCATTGGTGGGCGTTGTCGAGGAGTTGAAGATTCTCAAGGCCCAGGCGATCGCCGAGATCGAGGCCGCCTTCAAAAAGCACGGCGTGAAGGTGGAGTACCAGATCGGCACGATGATCGAAATCCCCCGCGCCTGTGTCGTGGCCGACACGATTGCAGAAGAAGCCGAGTTCTTCAGCTTCGGCACGAACGACCTCACGCAGATGACGTTCGGCTTCAGCCGAGACGACATCAAGGGCTTCATGCCGACCTACTTGGAGAAGAAGATCCTGCCAATCGACCCGTTCCAAACCATCGACTTCGGTGGCGTGGGCGAGCTGATGAAGATCGGCATCCAGAAGGGCCGCGACAGCCGCAAGGCCAAGCACGGCCAACACCTCAAGGTCGGCATCTGTGGCGAACACGGTGGCGATCCGGACAGCGTGTTCTTCTGCCACACGCTGGGCATGGACTATGTGAGCTGCAGCCCGTTCCGCGTGCCGATCGCCCGCCTCGACGCTGCTCAAGCGGCCCTCGGCGAGAAGGCCGCCGGGAATAAGTAAGCTGATCTGCAACGCGAGGCCAACACCGATGTTGACCTCGCGTTGTCGTGTTTGGGGTGCTAGTTTCGATGAGGGGGAAGTTTGAATCCCTTTGCACGCACACCTTGTGTTGGAGTCTTCGATGACCACTTTAACCATCAGCCCTGCTGCACAAGCCGAGCTCAGCGGAATCCGCGAGCAAGCAGAACTCAAGAGCGCCAGCGGCGACACCTTGGGTATGTTTCTCTCAACGGTGGCCTATCGGAAACTGCTTTATACTCACGCCAACAGCCTCGTTACTGACGAGGAGTTGGAGAACGCTAGAAAACAACAGGGTGGCAAGTCGACGCAGGAGCTGCTGGCCAAGCTATCGCAGGTTCAATTATGAGCTACTCCGTCGTTTGGAAGCCAAACGCAGAAGCAGAAATAATTCAACTCTACGTTGAAAACAAAGACCATCGGAAGCTCTTGAATCAGGCCATCAACTGGTTTGAGACCAATGTTGCTCAACGACCCAAGGATTTCGGTGAAAGCCGTGGCGGTACAACGCGTATCGTCGTGATCGAAAGTGTTGTCCTTGTTTACGAAATCATAGAAGATGACCACAGGATAGATGTGTTGACCGTCAGGATGATGTAAGCGGGTTGGGGGCCGCCAGCGGAAAAAATAAGTGGCAGCGAATCCGAGAAAGCCCCTGAACCTCCAATCGAGGAACACTGTCGATCCACGCAACTTGAAGTCTGCTAAACGAGCACGAAGATGGATGAAACACCCTCTGTTGTGAGCTTCTACAGCACCAGCGACGAGTTTGGAGAGTTCTCGAATTTCGCAGCTTTCCCGATTCAACTTGATGGCAAGCGTTGGCCGACTTCAGAGCATTACTTTCAGGCTCAGAAGTTCGACGATGCTGCATACCAGGAGAAGATTCGCACTGCAAACTCCCCCATGCTCGCGGCACGCCTGGGTCGAGATCGAAAGCAGAAACTACGACGAGATTGGGAATCCGTGAAAGTAGAAGTCATGCGAACTGCACTGCTTGCGAAGTACACCCAACACGAAGAACTCAAGGCCCTGCTGCTTTCAACGGGTGAGGCCAAACTCGTCGAGCACACCGTCAATGATGACTACTGGGGCGATGGCGGTGACGGGACTGGCAAGAACATGTTGGGGCGATTGCTGATGGAACTGCGGGCGTCGCTGCGGATGTAATAGAACTGCAATTCCCTTGTAGGCCAGGATATTTTTTGATAGAGGTGCTTATCCACTAAGTTAGCCTGGTGGACGAAAGAGTAACACGAACTCAAGTCGCTAAACGCTGCCCTTAATGCGAGTCTTCCTGTGATCAAGACCACCGCTCCATTCATTGGCATCCCGCTTCATGGCCGAGTCTCCAGCTTCCGACGTTTCAGCGTCGGCGAATACCAACAGCTCATCGATATTGGCATCCTCACCGAGAACGACGACCTCGAACTGCTCGATGGCCACTTGGTGAACAAAATGAGCAAGAACCCGGCACACGATGGCACACTCAATAAAGTCGAGAAACGATTGCTCAAGGTGCTTCCAGAGGCTTGGGACACACGAAATCAGTCTGTGTTGAGTTTGAAGACCAGCCAACCAGAACCGGATTTGGCGATCGTCCTGGTTGATCCTGACAACTACACAACCCGACATCCGACGCCAGACGATTTGGGCTTTGTCATAGAAATAGCAAATTCGACTTTGAATACTGATCGTGAAGACAAGAGCCCGATCTACGCTGCTGCCCTCATTCCCATCTACTGGATCATCAACGTCCTGGATCGACAGATCGAAGTCTACACAGATCCCGACCTCACGACACCGCTGCCGAGTTACCGCACCCGCACCGACTACCTCCCCGGGCAGGAGATTCCGCTCATTCTGGATGGCCAGACCATCGCCCAGATTCCCGTGGCGGATTTGCTTCCGTAGAAGCTATTTCAAAAGGGGGACAGGCACCTCGAAGACTCGGAGCCAGTCCCCCTTTTGAAATAGCTTCTAACGCTTTCCCCCATCACCTCCCGGCATTCGCTCCTAAAACGTAGCTACCGGTTCCGTTGCGACGATTCTGGAACTCTGGCGTACCGGTCATCGTCGGATGGAATAGAACTGCGTGAATGCTGACGAACGAAGCCTGATTGCTAAGATTCTCGCCGGGGATCGTGCCGCGTTCGGCCAGCTCGTGGAGCGTTACCAGCAGCGTGTCTATAACACCGTGTACAGGGTGTTGCACAACGCCGAGGACGCTGCCGATGCCACGCAAGAAGTGTTCTTGAACGTCTACCAGGCGTTGTGGAGCTTCAAGGGAGACTCGGAGTTCTTCACCTGGCTGTACCGGATTGCGTTCAACACGGCGATCAGCCACAAACGCCGACGCAAACCGACCCGGAGTATCGACGGCGACGGCAGCCAGACGATCAGCCTGGAGCCAGCGGATAAAAGCGTGGATGTGGCCCCGGATGCCGCACAGGAACGTCGGGAAGACGAGCAGACGCTGATGAACGCCGTGGCCCTGTTGTCCGTGGAGCACCGGATCATTCTGGTACTCAAGGACATTGAAGGTCGGAAGTACGAAGAGATTGCGGAGATCGCGGGGATCCCGGTGGGTACGGTACGAAGCCGACTACACCGGGCGCGGTTGGAACTGCGAATGATTTTGAATCCGGATTCGACGGGCGTCTGGGACGATAGCTCGACGAAACCGAAACACCTACGGACGACGTAAGTCGGGAATGACGATGCTGCTGGAAACGGAATACGAACTGTTGGCCCAAGCCGTGGACGGCGGACTCTCTTCGGAGCAGTTCGATCTGTTCACCACGCTGACCACGCGCAGCCCGGAAGCCGACGCGATCTTCCGTCAACTTCTCAGTCAGCACCGTCAACTGCAAGCACTGCCCATCGTGCCGGTGCCTACGACGATCCTCCCAAATATTCTCGCCAAGTTGCCTGCTGCCAGCCCACGAGTTCGCTCCCGTCGACCTTTGGCTTGGGTCTCTGCGGCACTCGCGGCCTCGGTTGTGCTGGGTATCGGTGTCGGTACTTACTTCTTCGCGCCGAGTACCAGTCGAGTCAAACAGACCACCGAACAAGCACGTCTGAAGCCTACTGTCGTTGTGGATGCCGTTGTCTTGCAACCCGACGTCAAGCCGTTCGTGCTGGTCAAGCCTGCAGGCACCGATGTGGCCATCGCCAAGATCGGGCCGGATGAACAAGACACGTTGATCGCCAAGGAACCCGAATCTCCATCACCCGCGAAACCTGCCGAACCACGGGAAGAGAACATCTTCGCCACAGGCAGCCGCATCGAACTCAAGCCGTTGAAGTCTGTCGAAGTGACGTTGCCAACGCTGCTTGCATCAAGTGAGTTCACGACCGACGCGGGCAAGAAACGACTGGCCACCGAACTTGGCCGTGACAGCGTGAGCCGGGTCGATCTGTTCAGCAAGAACCCCGTCTTGTTGGTTGAGCAGATGCAAGCCGCGGCGAAGAACGTGGGCGTGCATCTGTTCATTGAGAGCCTGACAGCAGAACGCCTCAAGAAGCCCACGGGGCTCACGTTTGCCTTCTACATCGAGAACCTGACGGCCGAAGAACTGGCTGCGTTGCTTGCCGAGACCTCGAAATTGGCGCATGCACAATCGAAGTCCGAAGGGACGCTGGGCCTCGCCCACATTATCACCCCCGGCACCACGGAACAGAAGGACGTGAAGGAACTGGTCGGCGTCGAGTTCACTTCCGGCAAACTGCTAAAATCGTCGCCAGCGGAAGCCAAGCCAATCTCCAGCGACACGCTATCCAAGGTGACGCAGGCTCTCAAGAAGAGCGAGAAATCCGCCCTGCTGCTGACGTACCTGCCAACGACATATCGCGTGGGGGCAACCAAGGCCTTTGAAGTGAAACAGTTCCTCGATAAACGCGGCGAGCGCCTGCCTAACACCACACCAGCGCTGATTGTTGTTCGATAACGCAGTGTTTGTCTTGTGCACAGCGTATGTGCAGAGATGTAGTGAGCTGATTTTCTTTTTTGGTCAATCACCTCCTGCGTACGGCGTAGATTTGCTTGCCACTTCTTTGCGATCAGCGGGAGAATTGCCGAACGGACAGTGTCGACAGACGTTTTTGCAGCAGTGGCCGCGTTTTCTGTGATATGCAGCGGTGAACACCCAACGGCCGTCTTCAATGTAATAGTCGATACCTTCGATCAGCAACTGACCCGTGCTGCTCATAAGATTTTTCCTGTTTCGGGTAACAGGTCTGCAAAGCAAAAACCATCACGTTCTACCACCTCGCCAACCTGTGTCCGGATCGGCGTTTTGAACATTGGCCCGGTGTGACAAAAAGTGTGAAACTCACCTCGTTCTCCGCAAGGATCCACATTATGTGGCAAATCCGCTAGGAGCGTGGAGTCAAATGTCCGACCAACGAATGTCGTTGTTAGTTGTCGAGGGTCGACGCACACAAGGGTGGCACGCAGTCCATTGAAGATCATCGAACGTGCCAAGTTCGGGGTGTCATCTGCCGTCCCCCAAAGAGGGAAAAGCGGCTCAATTCCCGTGCCAGCCAGTTGATGCTCTCGGTACGCACGGACATCGGAAAGAAACAAGTCGCCGAATGCAAAGGCAGTCACTCCATCAGTTCGTGCAGTCACAATCACATCTCGCATGCGAGTTTCATACTCGTCGTTCGAACAAGGCCAGGGCAATGGCACCACCCAGAGCGGAAGTCCGATAGCATCGGCCTGGGCTTGAACCAGTTCCGTTCGCACACCGTGCATGGCGACCCTTCCGAACGCTTCATTGATCGTCGTCACCAGTCCCACCACCTCGACGTCATCGTGTTGTCGCAACACATGTAATGCCCAGGCACAGTCCTTTCCTGAACTCCACGATAGCAACGCTCTCGGCTTCACGCAGATACTCCTACGGCAACATTCAGCTCTTCCTTCGTCAGGCGATGTGCTGCAGTCAGTCCTGCTGGCAAAGGGTGGATGTTCGGGTGGAGCGTGTGAGCAAGCATTTCCAGGCTATCGACGAGGCGTGGGCCGGGCCGACTGAAATACGCGTTTCCATCCACAAGATAGACTTGTCCAGAACGTACACAGGACAAACTGTCAAAGCCGGGAACCGTTGCTAGGATCGGCAAATCCTGTCTCGTCCGTTCGACTGGAAATCCGCAGCATGCAATCATTAGGAATTCTGGATCAGCTTGAAGGATGTCGTCCCAAGTGGTCGTTCGGGATGGTTGTGCTTCACGACCTATAACTTCTATCCCACCAGCCAATCGAACGAGTTCAGGTGTCCAGTGGCCAGAGCTGAACGGCGGGTCGATCCACTCCAACAAGATCACTCGTGGAGGCACAGCAATGTCACGACTCCGACTCTCAACGAGATCGACCCGGGACTGCAACTTTGCGATGATGTCACTGGTTCGCTGCGATACACCGGCTGCATCGCCAACGAGACGAAGGCTATCGAAGACCTCGCTTAATCGCGTTGGTTCCAGATTGATAACCTTTGGTCGTCCCGGTAGGGAACACACTGCGGCAGTCACCTCGGCCTCGGACACTGCGCACACATCGCACAAAGTCTGAGTGACGATCAAGTCTGGAGCCAGCCGTTCCAGTGTCGGCATGTCCAGGGTGTACAGCGCCCGCTGTGTCTTCAGCCTCTCACGAACCAGTTCGTCAATTTCACGACTCGTGGCATCAAGTGGGATGAGCGTTCGTGTGACTTTCGGCAATCTGGCCACGAACGACGGGTAGTCACATTCGTGAGTCACGCCAACAAGTTCATCACCCAGCCCAAGTTGGCAGACAATCTCAGTAGCACTTGGAAGTAGAGACACAATACGCATGTGATACTCGAGGTGGGTGGTCAAACAGGAATTGAGACGCGAGTTGGTTCGCGAAGGATCGGATACGCGCGTTCGATAGCAGCAAGCCCACCGAACATCGCTGTGGCAAACACAAAATCACCGAGCAATGAGTTTTGAAAAAACGGAATTGCTGCAACGAAGCACTCGACGAATCCAGTCGTTGTGATCGGGTAATTGAGCAACCAGTACGCGGTGTTGGACACAACGAAAAACTGAATCGATCCGATCAGAGTGACGACAGCAGTGCTTATGACTGTCCGCCGTGATCGCAACCACCAGCCCAAGAGTACGTTGACTGCAAAGCTACCGTAAATCACCGGCATCAACGCGTGCAGTCCGAGGAAAAGGTCACTGATGAACAAAATTGCAAACGGCATGAGCATGGAGAGTCGACGATCAGCAAGGCATGCTCCGCCGAAAAGTGCAATTGCTCCTAAAGGTGAAAAGTTTGGGGGATGCGGCATAAGACGAGCAAGTACAGCGACACTGATCAACGTCGCCAAGGCGATCAGTCGCAATCTGTTTGATGTTGCTGGGACGTTTGTTGATGTAGCAGTCGACACGAGAACACTCCTTTTACGCCGGGACGGGCGAAGGGGGGTGTCTGCGGATGAACAAGAACCGACGGACAGAATCCACGCACACGCGTGGAAAAGATGCCTGTCTGCCGATAGCCTGGATTCCGAGGCACCGAACAATACATGACAGGCAGGTCTTCTGACTTACGGCTGGTAACGATGCCTAGGCGGCCTTCCCACGACTCGTGTCGCAGTGGCAATGTGCCCAAACTTCTCGCCGAATACAGTAGCGGCCCTGTGCCGGATTCTCACCGGCTTCCCTTTTGATCGCTCTAGAATTTGGAGCAAACCTGTCAAGTTATAGCAATATACAGCATGACAGAAGTGTGGCCAGCTTGTCCATTACGAATGTGCAAGTAGAGCGAGTTGAAAATCCATATCCGCACCTTGTGAGCACAAAGAGAGCGTGAGCAGAGATAATGAAAGTGCTAACGAAAAACTGAATTGGGCAAGGCGGGACTCGAACCCGCACGTCCGTGAGGACAGGGGATTTTAAGTCCCCGGCGTCTGCCATTCCGCCACTTGCCCTTGGTACTTACGCGCTGGTGGCTGCCAGGCGTTCCTTGCGGTCATGATCTTTCATCGGCGTCACAAGGTGATCGACTTCACCGTTCAGGATGTCCGCAATTTTATACACCGTCAGCCCGATGCGGTGATCCGTCACCCGACCATCTGGGAAGTTGTACGTGCGGATTCGTTCACCACGGTCGCCCCCGCCGATCAGTGTCCGACGTAGCTCTGTGCGTTCCTTGTGAAGCTTGCGTTGTTGTTGATCGAAGATCCGTGTCCGCAACACCCGCATGGCTTGCTCTTTGTTCTTCAACTGACTGCGGCCATCCTGACACTTCACTTCCAACTCATCTGCTGTGCCCTTCTTGTACCAGAGGCGCACGGCGGATTCCGTCTTGTTCACGTGCTGGCCACCCGCCCCACCGGCCCGCATCACTTCGACTTCCAAGTCGGCAGGCTTGATCTCCACGTTTACTTCTTCCGGCTCCGGCATCACGCCCACCGTGGCCATGCTGGTGTGGATGCGGCCCTGTGTTTCCGTCTTCGGCACACGCTGCACCCGGTGCCCGCCGCTCTCGTACTTGAGGCATTGATACGCCCCGTCGCCTTTGATGCTCAGCACAATTTCCTTGAAGCCACCCGACTCACCAGGGCTGTGCGAAATCTCTTCGAGCGTCCACTTCTTGGTGCGGGCGTAGCGAGTGTACATTTCGTACAAGTCGCCAGCAAACAACGCGGCTTCGTCGCCACCGGTGCCGGCCCGGATTTCAAGGATCATGTTGTCGAAGTCTTCACTCGGATCAATCAGCAGTTGCTCTTCGATCTTGAGGGTGAGATCTGCGAAAAGCGGACGCAGCGAAGATAGTTCTTCGTCAATCATCGCCCGCATGTCGGGGTCCGATTCCGTGAGCAGCAACCCTTCCGAGGATTTGATCTGTTCCGCAAGTTGCTGGTACTCGATGTACGGCAGCACCTGCTTGCGCAGGCTACCGAGTTCCTTGCTCACGGCTTGGGCTTTGTGGGCATCCGCAGCAATGTCCTGATCCTCGAGTTGATGCTCCAACTCGCGGTAGCGCGCCAGCTTTTGAACGAGAACAGGCCACATGAGAATGCCCAGCGGCTAAGGTGATTTGAATGAGTGAAACGACAACGGGGCCGGGGTATGGGTTCACTCCCACGCCCCGGCCCCGGCTGTGCAACGAAGCTAGTTCTGCTCGCCCGTGGCCGGTGTACCGCCAGCGCGTTGGAACTTCTTCTGGAACTTCTCGACGCGGCCCGTGACATCCACGAACTTCATCTTACCAGTGAAGAACGGGTGGCTAGCTGACGAGATTTCCACTTTATACAGTGGGTATTCTTTGCCGTCGGTCCACTTCATGGTGTCGTCGCACTCGACGGTCGATTGCGTCATGATGGACACATTCGCCGCTACGTCGTGGAAGATCACCGGGCGGTATGTTGGGTGGATGCCTTTTTTCATCGTTGCTACTCGTACTGACGCAGATTAAACCCACATCGTAAGCGCCACCCCCGGCTTGACAAGAGCGCTTCAGGTGAGGGAGACGCCATCGTGCTAGCAAGTCAGTGGGCAACTGTTGCATGTCGTGCAGTAAAGATCGTTCTTACTTCCCTTCACGATTTTGATACGTTGGTTCGTTTCCCCAACACTGCACGATTCATCATGAACAACCCGAAACATGCACCCATGCTAAAAACAACAAGCAGCCCAGAAGTGAAACGATCTGTTTGAGCGCGAGCAAAGATCGCCGCCCAGTATTCGGCACCAGTCAATTTTGGATTCATCATCATGCTGAGCAAGATAAACGAACCCCGAACCATGAATGCGCAGAACGCGGTGATGCCAGCTCCAACACAGAAGCGACTAATGCGATGAGCCGGGTCGTCAGTGTTTGGATGCATGGTCTGACTCCGCACACCAGACTCATGTGGAAGGTGCTGCCAAGGGTGAGTTCACTGTGGCTACAAACCAAATACCCGACTCTCCCGCTGCGCTTCGTTCGCGGCTCGCAAGAGACTGCTCACTCACGCTGCATCCTTCGGCAACGTCACACGGAAGGTGCTGCCGACGTCTGGTTCGCTGTCCACGGTGATGGTTCCGCCAAGTTGCTTGACGTACTCTTTGACGATCGCCAGCCCTAAACCGGCATGAACCCCGGTGGCGGTGCGGCTGGGGTCGGCCCGGTAGAACCGCTCAAAAATCTTCTTCTTCACGTCCGCCGTCATGCCGATGCCGGTGTCCTGCACTTCCAACACCACGGCGTCATCGAGTGTGTTGCGAACGCTCAAGCGAATCGTGCCGCCGGCCTTGTTGTATTCCACGGCGTTGTGCAGCAGGTTCAGGACGATTTCGCGGAGCTTGCCAGCATCAGTCGTGATCGCTTCGACATCGTCGAAGTGCGATTCCAGCGACACGTTCTGTGCTTCGGCCAACGGGCGAATCAAGTCCGCACAGCCCTTGGCCAACTTCGGCAACTCGATCGTGGTGATCGTGGGTTGCACGTGACCAGCATCCAGATACGCCAACGTCATCACTCGTTCAACAAGGTCGCTGAGTTGCTTGGTAATGCCCCGGCATTCTTCCAGCGTCTGGTGATACTGCTCGGCGGTGCGTGGTTTGCGGAGCGACACATCCAGTGTGGCCATCAACCCGGCCACCGGGGTGCGCAGTTCGTGCGAGATGTCGGCCACGGCCTCTTTTTCTCGTTCGAAGGCGAGCTTCAAGGCATCCAGTGATTGCGTGAGTCTGTCGTGGATTGGCAGCAGTTCCACCGTGAGTTCTTCGCGCTCCATGGGGATGCGGAAGTCTTTTTCATTCACCCGGCTCACGGCGTCAGAGAGCTTGCTGAGCGGTTTCAAACTGAGGCCCGTCATGAACCACCCACCCAGTGGAAGGCCGATCATCATCAATACAGCGGTGAGCCCGACCGTCCAGCGAAAGGCACGTTGGGCCCTACCGTTGGCTTCTCGCACCTGAGTCATTTGCAGAGTGGCTTCATCGCGGATGATCTCGAGCCGGGCTTCGTGTGGGGCAATCGGCCGGGCCACGTGGTAGTAGTACTGCAAACTGCCGAAGTCGACGGGGCGTGGTGAGTTCGGATCGCGGGCACCTTGGGGTTGTGGATTGTCTCGTCCGCCCGGCCCACCGCCTTCACGTCCACCTCCGGCGCCGCGACCATCGGTGGGTGGGCCAACAGAAACGGGAGCAACTTGTGGTGGACTGAACCTCCACCACATCGGCACGAACAGTGGTTTGTCTTTCAAGATGATCCTTCGACCAGGGCCGACTGGGAGATCGACCAAGTCGTACTTCATCATGGTGCTGTTGTCGTTTTCCCACTCCGACTTGTTGAACGGCAATCCGGAAGTGCCGAGCTTGCCCGATTTGAACAAGGTCTTGTTCGACGTGTTGAGTTGAATAAAGTCGTCGACGTGATCTTCTTCGTTCAGTTGATTTTCCAGGAACACGCTGACATCTTTCAATGGCGAGAACACGGATTGAACCATTGGCTCCCAGAGCGGGGAGCGGAGCGGTGGCCCACGGCGGTTGTTCGTCGGCATTGGTGGGTGCAAGAAGAACGTGGTCGTCAACGCACCCCAAGTGCTGGACGGCACGAGTGCAGATTCCAGCCCGAGGAACACCATTGGGTGAACGATGCCGAGTTCCTTGTTCGCTTGCTCGACTCGGGTGCGGTAATCAATCGTGGCGGTGCGAGACACCAGGCGAGCACTGGCCAGCAACTCCTGATCGAACTTGTCGTTCGCTTCTTTGATGCGGTCATCTGCCCCGCGTTCGATGAGTTTGATCGTGGCATCCACACGCTCGGCACGAGCAGACGACACCGCTTGATCCGCAACCAACGCAGCCACCCCGAGACCCAGCACGAGCAGGATCAGGAAGTACAGGATCAAGGATCGTCGCAGCGAGGGCACAAGCTTCTCCAAGACCCAGGCCTTTGGCCGGGGCTATCCTGTCACGGGCCTTTGGCCCTGAAACCCTTGAGGCCCAAAGGGCCGAGACAGATTAGCCTGGGTCAAAGGCCCAGGAGTTCATCAACTCCGCTTCTTCGGTTTCAACACCGGTATTTCCATCGTTGAAGGCAGATCCTCGGCAGGCACCGGTACGGCGTCCGTCGGTTCCGTGCCACGCAGCATGTAGCCCTCGCCCCACTTGGTGAGGATCAACGGCTGCTCGAAGCCTTTGTCGATCTTGTTCCGCAGATACCGAATGTATACATCCACGACGTTCGATGTGTTCTCATCATACTCGTCGTAGAGATGCTCCCAAATCATGGTGCGAGTCACCACCGCGCCAGCGTGGAAGGCCAGGAACTCCAACAGGGCATATTCACGCGGGGTCAGGGCAATTTTCTTGCCCGACCGGGTCACGCTTCGGGCAGCTGTGTTCAGCGTCAGGTCATGCACCCGCAGTGTCGGGTCTTTCTTCTGATGTCCACGGCGGACGAGCGCACGAATGCGGGCTAGCAGTTCATCGAGTTCAAACGGCTTGGCGAGGTAGTCGTCGGCCCCGCTGTCGAGGCCGGTGACCTTATCGCCAGTGGAACCGCGAGCAGTGAGGAGCAACACGTGAGTGCTGATGCCGCTGGTTCGCCAGCGTTTCAGCAGCGTCAGTCCATCGATTTTCGGCAACATGATGTCGAGCAGAATCACGTCGTACTCGACGGTACGGGCCTTGATGTCTGCCTCTTCGCCATCGGTGGCTGTATCCACAGCGAAGCCTTCTTCTTCCAACCCTTGGCGCAATGCCCGCACTAATGTGAGTTGATCTTCAACGAGCAGGATTCGCATGGTTTGGCCTCCGACACCCAATTTCGCCAGTAGACGCTGTTTACCAGACGTCGGGTGAGACTCTCATGAGAACCTCCAACACTTTCTCATCTCCGGGCGACCGAAACCACCAAAAACCGCGCAAGTGACTGGCCACGGGCCGTTCCAAAAGCGAAGACAATCGAACCGACCGACTTTTTGGATGATTCCCATGTTACCCTTCAGCCCGCCAACGATTGCTGACCTGACCGACCGCTTGCTGAAGCGAGCCGAAATGGCCGACATCGTGGAAGCTGGTGAAGTTGAGCCATACGAAGTGCTGACGGGCTTCCGCACCGATCCACGCACCGCCTACAACGATGCCTTGGCACCGCTCAAGCTCTTGGGTGAGAAGAACCTGCCGTTGGCCCTGCCACCGGACTGGGCAAACTTCCTGCAAGCCAATGGCGACGAGCTGGCCGTGCCGATGGCTGCTGGCTTCTACCCGCAGCAAGTACGAGACCTGGATCAATTGCTGAATGGTGACATCGAATTGAAGGCCTCGGAAGTCGTGTTCGGGGCAAGCAGCCTGAAGACGTGGGCGAATAAGAACGTAGGCACGGCGGGTGTGAATTGGTTCGCCGCCGCGATCCTCCGCAAGATGGGCGAAGACGCCGAGGCGACAGGTAACAGTGTGGTGGGGCAAAACGAAAACGCAGCAATGTTGTGGCAGGACGGCGAACGCCAAGCTGCTTTGGAAATGTGGTTGAAGATGGAAGACAGTGCCGTAGCGAACTTCAACCGAGGCATGGCCTACTTGTTCTTGGGTCACGCTGAACTGGCCATCGCCCCACTGCGATTGGCCGCACGCGATCTGCCGGATCAATCGGGTTGGAGCCACCTGGCCGGGCTGTACTTGGCCGTCGCCGAAAGCCGATAGTTGTTGAATGATTGAATGAATGAAGCCACTGAGTTCACTCGGTGGCTTTTTTTGTCTTGCGAGCCGCGAACGAACCTGCAACTGTGCTTAAGTTGAGCCTGCTCGCGTGAGCGGCAGGAGTGTCACAGACCAACTCCTGCCGCTCACGCGGGCAGGCTCAACTCCTGGTCTACTCCTGCCGCTCACGCGGGCAGGCTCAACTCCGGCTCGCAAGAACCTTGTCTACTTCACCACCACTTCCACGGTTTGGCTGGTGCCGCCGGCACCGGTGGTGAAGTCCTGTTCGATGCCGCCCACGATCACGCGACAGAGCCGCTTCGGGTCGAGTTCAAACGTGAGGAAGTCGTTGGTGTCGGCACTTTCGCCTTTGCTCTTGCCGGTGAGCTTGCCCTTCATGTCGGGGAACACAATCACCACGTCCTCGGCCACACGCTTCTTGTCCTTCACCACTTTGACGAACACGCGCACCTTGTTCGGGTCGAGCGGGGTAGCCTTGGCGTAACGATCCGTGACGTTCTCGCCGGGAACCACCGTGGAACGCGGTGCCCACACCAGTGGGAAGTGCGTCTTGGTGGCCTTGTAGCTCGCGGCGAAGATGGCGTTTTCGTGGATCTCCTTCTTCGCCTGAGACGCATCGCCCACGAACCAGCCGCGATCCAGTTTGTCCGGTTCGCAGGCCCCGGTGAAGTGCCAATCGCCATCCCAGATTTCCAGCCAGGTGTGGTTGCCACGTTTGTTGGCCCACATGGCCGTGCCCACCACCCGCGTGGGAATGCCCACCGCCCGGCACGCATCGCTCAACAGAATGCTTAGCCCGGTACACGAGGCCGTGCCACCGTCCATGCTCTCCTTCGGGCTTTGGTTCGGGGCCTTACGTTGGGTGCTGTACTTCACCTTCACCAGCGGGAACACTTCCTTGTTCAGCACTTCCACGGCTTCGCTGGCCGTCTTGCACTTGCTGACAAGCGGTTGACACAACTTGATCATCTCGGCCCGCCACGGGTCTCGGCTTTCATCGAGGTTGGCGTACGGCAACACGTTGTTGAAGAAGATCTCTTCGGGCACGGCCTTGGCCCACGGGTAGGCCGTGCGACTGTCATAGGCCAGCTTGGTGTTCTCCAGCAGGAAGTCCGCCTTCAGTTTCTTTAAATCGGCTTCGGGCATGTACTTCACGAGGAAGGCCATGCCGGATTGTTGATTCTTCGGCACACCAGTAAGTGCCTTCTCGATCTCGACCTTGTTGTCCTTGGCCAGCTCGAGTTGCTTGGCGACAGCCGAGTCCCACCAGGGTGTGTCGGCCGCGTGGAGTGGGGTGAGGTTCAACACCATCAAGGCAAGGATGGCAACAACGGGCAGTCGGTTCAACATGCGGAGACCTCGGATCATTTGAGCTGTTCTATTCCCACAATGGGTGGCATGGTAACATGAAAAGTATGAACACCACACTCGATGCACCGAGGCTGCTGGGTATTCCTGCACATCGCATCCTGCAGGAACCAGCCCCCGGCACGGCTTCGGAAGAGGATGTCCTGAATCTTCTTCACCATCACGACCGGATCTGTGAACTGATCGACGGCACTCTCGTGGAAAAACCGATGGGAATGCGCGAGAGCATCTTGGCGAGTTTCATCGCCCATTGCCTGTGGACTTACACTCAGAAACTGAATCTGGGGATTGTGACTGGTGCCGACGGTGCCTTCAGGATGTTGAGGAATAACATCCGCTATCCGGACGTGAGCTTCATTCCTTGGTCAGCCCTGCCCGATAGTGAAATCCCAGAAGAAGCCATCTGGAGTGTCGTACCGACTCTCGCTGTTGAAGTATTGAGCGAATCGAACACGCACGAGGAGATGGTGCAGAAGTGGGCTGAACTCTCCGAACTCGGCACTCAATTGATGTGGCTGATTGATCCTGCGACCTTCACTGCGGAAATCTGGCGTCCGGGTGCAGAT
>JBBRME010000017.1:0-35288 GCA_038230995.1 Gemmatales bacterium | reverse complement strand
GCTTGCAGGATCGCTACCGTGGCATCCACAACGAACGCCGGGTTATCCTGATGAGCAGTGCCGACATGGCAGAACGTGGCTTGAAGGAACGTGACGTGGTGAACCTGACCAGCCACTTCCGCGGGGAACTTCGGCATGCACCCAAGTTCCTCGTGGTGACGTACGACATCCCCGCTGGCAACTGTGCGACCTACTTCCCCGAAACGAACGTGCTGGTACCGCTGGATAGCGTGGCAGACGTGAGCCACACGCCGACCTCGAAGATGGTGATGATTACGGTGGCGAAGGCAAGTTAGGAAATTGAACCTGGCTTACTCCACATCAGCCACGGAAGTGTGGTTCAAAAAAGAGTGGGAAGTTTGGAGTTTGCAGAGAACGCTGCGTTACTACGGTTGTGGTTGTTGATTTTGTAAGCGGTTACCACCATCGTTGTTCTTGATCAGTATGTGAGGCGTGTTGTCACGAGTATCGAAACCGTTTTCTGTGTACTGAGACTTCACGTAACTCGGCATCCAGATACAGAAGAAGACGGTGGCTGATAGGAACCCGATCATCAGCGAAATGGCGATGGCTATCGGCTTGCTGATGATGAAGTTTTTGCAGCAGTACACACACTTCCAGGCATCTTTTGAATTCAGCCCACCACAGTATGGGCAGGGTTTCGTGTGGAGAACTGTCGGGGTTTCCAAAAACATTGTGGGTTCAGAAGCAGTAGTGGAAGGCTTCTTTGTCTTTTCAACCCACTCGCCGCAGTGTCGGCACTTCAAGGCTTGGATTGGAATATCCGCGATGCAGAAGGGACACACTTTCATGAGACATCCTCAACCCGATTGATGTGACAATACATTAACCATCAAGTCGGGTCATTATCGCATAGATTCTGGCCGCATTGTTCTTAGAAGCTATTTCAAGACGGGGACAGGCACCTCGCAGACTCGAAGCCAGTCCCCGTCTTGAAATAGCTTCTATCCTTCCAACCGGCCATCATTCATCATCGCAGTTCGCGGGAAGGCCTTCGCCAGCTCAGCACTATGTGTGACCACCACGAGGATGGTGCCGCGTTCGCGGTGCAACTCCAGCAACAGTTCGCCGATGCCCTGCGAGTTGGCACGGTCGAGGTTCCCCGTCGGTTCATCGGCCAACAGCAGCTTCGGCGAAAGGATCAGGCTCCGGGCGATGGCCACGCGCTGGCGTTCGCCGCCCGACAACTCCGCTGGGCGATGCTCCAACCGGTGCGACAGCCCCACGCGGTTGAGTAACTCCTTGGCCGTGTTCAGCAGCGCTGCCTTGTCTACGTTCTTCGCCACGAAGGTCGGGGCCAACACGTTTTCCAGCACGTTGAGTTGGGGCAGCAGGTGATGATCCTGAAACACAAAGCCGAGCTGACGGTTGCGGAACTCGGCGAGTTGGGCTTCAGGCAGTTTGAACGGATCAACACCGTCCAACGACACTGTGCCGGAGGTCGGCAAATCAAGCGTACCCAGCACATGCAGCAGCGTGCTTTTGCCAGAGCCGGACGGCCCCATGATGGCCAAGCTCTCACCCATTTGCAGGGTGAAACTCACATCTTGCAACACCGCAAGAGCACCGGATCGCGTGGGATACTCTTTACTCAATTTGGTCAGTATCAGGGCCATGAGTTACTTCCCGGCTGGGGGTAAAGAGGGGAACTCGAAACACGCCGCCTCGGTGCCGTTGCGAACATACAGCTTGCCGTTGGCGAACACCGGATGGTTCCAGGTTTTGCCCCTAAGGGCTTTGAACGAAACTTCTTCGCTGTACTCGGTCGGGTCGGCTTTCACCACACTCACCCGGCCATCCACGCTCAGCACAATCAGTACCTCGGCTTGTTCCATTAGCAGCAACTGCCCGTGAGCGTATTTGGTGCCGGCGTTCCACTTGAGTTGATTTGTCTTCAGGCCAAGGCACACCAGCGACTTGTCATCGAAGCCGTAATAGTTCCCTGCGAGTTGCACGCCGTCGTTGAAGTACGGCTTCAGCTTGTTGGTGAACCAGACTTTCTTAACGTTCCAAATCGTGCCTGGCATTCCGCTCATATTCATTTCAAGCGCCAATCGTGTCGCCCCGAGGTTCTGGCCCACACCGGTGGTGAAGAGTACGTCGCTATCAATCAGCATGGGTTGCGTCGTACGGTTCCCATTCGCCAGTGGTTCGCGGTAGTCCCACAACACGGCACCGGTGATCGGGTCAAAGGCTTCTAGGCCGTAGTTACTCATCAACAAGAGTTGATCCACACCGGCGATGTTGGCCACATGCACCGAACTGTAGCCATGTGTGGCATTCCCCGCTTGCCAGACCACACTGCCGGATGTGGCACTCAACGCGGTAAGGCCCTTCTCCGGCACTCCACCGGTGTACACATACACCAGCTCTCCCAGCACCGTGGGTGAGCCAGCCAAGCCCCACTCCGGAATCTTGGCCCCGGCATCGGCGAGTAGTGCCGCACGCCAGATCTGCTCGCCGGTATCGGCCTGCAAACAGTGGACGTACCCCGTGGTGCCCTGCACATACAGTCGGCCATTGTGGTACGTCGGCGTGGCCCGTGGCCCCACACTGCTGATCGTTTCGTGGAACTTGGCCTTCTCATAGAACCGCCAGAGTTCTTCACCAGTCTGAGCGTGGTAGCACACCACCGCTTCGTTTTCGCCGCGTTGTTCCTGGGTGAACAAGCGGTTGCCCACAACGCTGAATGTCCCCCAACCGGGGCCAATGGCTTGTTTCCACACCAGCTTCGGTTCCTTGCTGAAGTCGTACGGGTGCTTGCCACGCACGATGCCATCTTGCTTCGCCCCACGGAACTGTGGCCAGTCGTTGTCGCCAAGCTTCTCGCCAGCAACAGTGGCAATTTGACCGAGTTGTCGATCATCGAGTTGCTTGGCCAAGTCCTCAGGTTTGGGTGACCAGGCCCAAGCCACGCTTGGCACCAACTCAGCATCGGTGCCGTCAATACGTACCAAGGCAAAAGCGGCCCAAGCCAAGATGGTGATGACGTAAGCACCGGTCAATTGTGCTGCACGCCCGGAGACCCAAAGGCAAAGCACCACCAGCGTTAATAGCGTGAACTGGAACGGCCAGCCGTACAGCGCCGGCCCCATCGGTGGATGACCCGTCAACACCACCGGAATGCAGAATCCCACCAAGAGAACGGCCCATAGCACGGGTACGATCCAACGATGCCGGCGTGTCACTCGAGCGCCATAAGCCCACCAGATCGTGCCGAACGCGAAGGCGAGCACGGAGCCGAACATCAAGCTCATGAAGTGCCAGGATGTGCGTGGGGCCAGCGCGCCCGGCACCGTCATCATGGTGAGCATGAAGATGGCAACGAGCACACCTGGCCAAGCCCGCAGTGGCTTCTCAGTTGGAAGTGTGGCAGGAAGGTATGGGTTCTTCATGAAGGGCGTCGCCGGATTCATTAGAATACGGTCATCATAGGAGTATCAAGCGATGTCCGACGAAGTCTCACGCCGTGGGTTCGGGTTGGCACTGGGTGCGGTAGCGGGTGTTGCCGCCGTGGCAACTGCAGCGGATGAACCGAAGAAGCCCACCGGGCCGAGCGAAGCCGAGTTCACACGAGACTACGACGCCCCGAAGTTCACCCCCGGTTGGAAGAAGCCGCAGGTGAACCGGTTGCTGGTGCAGGACTTCGTGATCTACGCGCACGACAATCTCGACATGGTGAAGAAACTGCTGGAGAAGCACCCTTCTCTCCTCAACGCATCCATGGACTGGGGCGCTGGCGATTGGGAAACCGCACTCGGTGGTGCCAGCCACATGGGCCGACGCGACATTGCCGAGTATCTCATCGAAGCCGGGGCACGGGTCGATCTGTTTGCGTCCATCATGCTCGGTGAGTTGGCCATGGTGAAGGCACTGCTGACGCTGCAACCCAAACTGATTGACGCCAAAGGGCCGCACGGCTTCGGCGTGCACTGGCACGCGCATGTTGGAAACGACAAAGCCAAAGACGTGATGGAGTACCTGCAAGCCATCAAGAAGGTGGATACATCGAAGTACCCGAAGTTCGGGAAGTAGGCTACTTCTTTTCGAAAGGGCTCGGCGACGGAAGTGGTGTCGACTTCGGGAACTCCGGCATCGGCAGAAGGTTGCCGGGCATAGGAAGCACGCCGGTGTCGAGCGGTTGACCAACTGGCGGAATGACGGTCATAGGGGCGGTGATGACGGTGCCCCCGCTCATCGGCATCGTCAACGGAATGGACGACTTGTTCCCAAGGCCGGGAAGCGGTTTCACGAACACGTCTTTATCGGCTTCGTAACTCCTTCCGTCATTCGTGGTAAACCGCACCGCCACGCGAATCTTGTCCGACACCGGAGCTTGATCCCACTGCAACGGAACAAAGTACCCACTGGCAATTAAGCCACCCTTCCAACTGCGGCGGATGTCCTCGGCGGCCACATCCCACCTGCCGATGGGGATTTTCGCGCCTTCTTTGGTGAACTCGAAGGCGGTGACGGTGGCCTTGCCGGGCACCTTGATGGCTGTGCCGTCGAGGTCTTTGGGCACGATCACGACTTGCAGGGTTTCGTCACCGGGTCGGCCGTCGTCGTCGCGGCCACCTGTGCCCGTGCCCAGAGTCATAGTGCTGACAAGCGGTGTTGACCCGGAGGTCGAAGTCATACCCGTAGGTATTGCCACCGGGCCAGTGATGATATCTGAAGGCCCGCCACCCTGACGCTGATAGATGTCCGTGAGCTGTTTGAGTTGTTGATTTTCTGCGCGAAGTTCCAACACTTCGCGTTCTCGGGTTCGCAGCTCCGCTTCGAGGAACTCTTGCTTTTCGTTGGGCTTGGTGATTTTGTCGATCTGTTTACATCCAACAACCGCCAAGGTTCCCGCAACCGTTACCACCAACGTCCGCTGCGAAACGCAAGCGACCCAGCGGGTTATCAGCATCCGCTGGGTCGGCACGTGTTTCGCTTTGTTGTTGAGCATCCTGCTGGTTGGGTGTTACCCCTCGCTTCGTGGTCGAGTGAACATTTCGGGAATCCGTTCGAGTACCGTGTCGATCAAGCCGTACTCTTTGGCTTCGTACGCGGTCATGAAGTTATCACGATCGGTATCTTTCTCGATCTGTTCCAGGGTCTTGCCGGTGTGCTTCATGAGTAGCTTGTTGAGGCTCCCCTTGAGCTTCTTCACGTTCTTGACGTGAATATCAATGTCGATGGCTGTTCCTTCGTAGCCAGCGAGTGGTTGATGGATCATGATTTCCGCGTTCGGTAACGAGTGTCGCTTGCCGGCAGCACCTGCGGTCAGCAACATCGATCCCATGCTGGCGGCCAGACCCATGCAATAGGTCGCCACGTCGCACGTGATGAACTGCATGGTGTCATAGATCGCCATGCCCGCGGTGACACTGCCACCGGGACTGTTGATGTAAAGATGTATGTCGGCCTTTGGGTCCTCGAACTGGAGGTACAGCATCTGGGCGACGATTAAGTTCGCCATCTCGTCCCGGACTTGTCCTTGCAAGAAGATAATTCGTTCTTTTAGGAGCCGGCTGTAGATGTCATACGCTTGTTGTTCCCGGCCCTTGTTATCAACAACCATCGGAATGAGTGGCATGATGTTACCTGTTGGTGGGGTTGTATGGTCGTGAGGTTGTGAAGTTGCTGCAACTGTTGTGTACCTCTCCGCTTGATAGAGAGGTCGCTTGGATGAGAGCGAAAATCGGGTGCGGGTTTTCAACTCTGCCCGTTGCTCACGCTTGCGGCTCGTCGAAAACCAGCAACCTTATGAGGCGCTCGCCACCAGTTTCTTTGAATCCGTTGGCTTGTTCAGCACTTCGTCGACGATGCCAAACGTCTTGGCTTCCTCGGCCGTCATGTAGTAGTCGCGTTCGGTTTGCTTGCCGATGAGTTCCGCAGGTTGTCCAGTGTGCTTCGAAAGAATCTGGTTCATCCGTTCGCGTTCACGAAGGATTTCGTTGGCCTGGATCTCCATGTCGCTGATCTGCCCACCGATCTGCCCGTAGGGCTGATGGCACATGATCTTGCTGTTCGGTAGAGCGTAGCGTTTGCCCTTGGTACCAGCTGCGAGCAGCACAGCCGCCATGCTGGCCGTGGTACCGATGCAATACGTGTGGATGGGGCAGCCGATGAACTGCATGGCATCGTAAATCGCCAACCCCGCCGAGATGGAGCCACCGGGGCTGTTGATGTACAGGTGGATATCGGCCGTCTTTTTGTCGGTGGCCAACCAGAGCAGTTTCTGGATGGTGATGTTGGCCAGGTAGTCAGTAATGCGTGGATCGCCGCCGGTTTCTTGGGTGCCGCCAAGGAAGATGATGCGGTTTTCGACCAGCATGTCGGCTAACGTCATCGAGCGTTGGCGTGTGTAGCCATTCTGCATCACCGGATCGATGGGGCCGTAGCTTGTGGCTTTCGGATCATGATGAAGAAACATGAGGGAGCCTTTCGGTTGGAAAGCAAAACACGAGACAAGGATCGCCACCGAGGCTAGGCCTGCGGAGTCTCCCGTCTCGTGTGGTGCGCTTAAGGAACTGTACGCGGGTCGTCAACAGTCTAGTTCGAAGCCGAGGCATCAGCGGTGGACACTTCGTTATCTTCCTGCTCCTGCATCGGATTGAACGCGTACTCATCATAGGTGGCGGTGGTCAGCACGAGGTCGAGTGCCTTGCGTTCGAGCAACTCGGTAGCCACGGTCTCGATGAGATCGTCGCGTTCGAGGCGGGCACGAACCTTACGTGGGCTTTCCCCGGAACGCTCAGCAATACGGTCAATTTCGTCTTCGATATCCGAGTCTTCGATTTCGATCTTTTCCGTCTCGGCAATCTTCTGGAGCACGAAGTGTTCCTTGAGTGCCGAAGCGGTGCTTCGCACGGCATCCAGTTCGAGTTCACGTTGACGACCAATGATTTGCTCGTCGGACATACCAGAAGAACGCATTTCCATCACGCGTCGGCTCAGTGTCTTGCGAGCTTGGCGTTGCAGCAGGTCTTGTGGCAAGTCCCACTTCTGCTCGCCGGCGAGGACGCGAAGCACATCGGTACGGGCGGCATTGCGTTGGGCATATTCAAGGTAACGTTCGAGGCGAGTCCGTACCAGTTCATCGAAGGCTTCCGGCGTGCGAACACCGAAGGTTTCCAGCACTTCCGTTGTGATTTCTGGTAGGCGAACGGTCTTGAGGTCGGTCACGGTGAACGTGGCTTTCACCATTTTGCCACGGAGGGCTTCGTCCACCAACTCGTTCGACAATGTGATCTCAACCACGCGGCTATCGCCGACTTTCGCACCCACCATGGTCTTGCCGAAGTCCTTGGCGATACCGTCTTCAAGGGCCAATTTCTTCTCGACTCGCAAGCGAATGTCTTCGACTTTGTTGAGCTGCTTGCCTTCGTTATCGATGACGATGTTGACATTGATGATGTCATCCAACGCCACGGCACCTTCCTTCGGTACGATGGTTCCAGCGCGCTCGAGGAGCTTACACTTTTCCTTCTCAACGTCCGCGTCGGTGAAGTTGTACACCGGCTTGCGGATCTTCAGATTCTTGTAGTCCGGCAGGTCGAACTCTGGCCGAACTTCGATGTCGAATTCGTACACCATTGGCTCGCCGTCCTTGACAGGAAGCAGCACTTTGGTGGGATCGAGTTCTGGTGAACTGAGCGGGCTGAGGCTATTTTCTTCTGCGAGTTGTTCAAGGCTGGCCATCAGCACTTCGGTGCGTACTTCTTTGGCCACTTCTTTGTTGAACTTGCGGCGAACCACTTCTTTAGGAGCTTTGCCGATGCGAAAGCCTGGGATGGAAGCAGGCGATTTCACCATGAGATCCGAGAACTTCTCGTCGAGCCGAGCATCAATCACGCTGCGGTCGATGGTGACAACCACGTGCTTTTTGCACGGGCCGACGTCGGAGATGTCCACCTTTTGATTGAACTTCTTTGGTTCTTCTGCTGCCTTCATCACGCCTTCGACCAATTCATCGGTGGCCATCATTCAACTCCTGACAAATCCACGGTGCTTGAGTCATCAAACGAAAAAGCCGAACAGCGTAGCGATAGCAAGGTTGCTCACCCTGCGGACCGCACGACTGCCCGGCTCCGGACGAACATCGCCCCTGTTCAGTTTTCTCGAGAGCGGGTGATGGGACTTGAACCCACGACAACCTCGTTGGCAACGAGGTACTCTACCACTGAGTTACACCCGCATTCTTCATGAACGATAATAGCCAGATGCTACCGTTTCAAGGGGAACACCGGAAGAAAATCGTTCACTCGGATAGCGACAGTCGCCCATCGCCAAGGTTCACCGTAAAACAGACGATCCCTGCCACAGTGCGAACCCCCATGTTGCGACCACTCCTCTTGTTACTGTTGATACCGATGACCCTTGATGCACAAATGGCGTATCAACGCCCGCCCAAAGCGATTACCGATGTGCTGGAGACTCCACTGCCTCCTGGCGTGTCCGTCAGTCCCACCAAGGATTGGCTCGCCTTCACGCAGAATGCCCGCTACCCAGGCATTGCTGAAGTAGCCGAGCCGATGCTCCGACTGGCGGGTGTGCGGTTGAACCCACGCACCAATGGCCCGGCCCGCGAATCGGGCTTGGTGTCGCTGAGCTTCATGGAGTTATCGTCAAAGAAAAAAGTCGTGGTGAAACTGCCCGAAGGCAAGGTTTCGCCGCCACGCTGGAGCACCGATGGCAAGCACTTCGCCGTAACCATCACCAAGACAGATGCCATCCTCGCTGGTGTTGGCCAAGTTGGGCAAGACACAATCACTGTGCTACCGGGCATTCAACTGTCGGATGTACTGGGCACACCACTGGAGTGGCTGGACAATACGCACCTGCTGCTGCAACTGGTGCCCACACGTGGTGCACCACCCAAGCCACCGCTGGCCCCGGTTGGCCCGGTTGTACAAGAGAGCAGCGGCAGAGCTGCCCCGGTTCGCACGTTCCAGGACATGCTGACCAACGCGCACGATGAGGCGTTGTTCGAGTACTACGCTACCTCGCAACTGGCGGTGCAGGAACTCAACGGTACGATGACCAAACTGGGCGCACCGGGGTTGTTTACGTCGGTCAGTGCGTCGCCAAACGGCAAGTACTTCCTTCTCACGCGGTTGCTCAAGCCGTTCAGCTATCTCTATCCATCCAGTGCGTTCCCGAAGGTGATTGAAGTTTGGGATCGGTCGGGCAAGGTGATTCACTCCGTTGCTGAACTTCCGCTGCAAGACAAAGTGCCGATTGAAGGCGTACCGGTTGGCCCACGCGGGGTACGTTGGGTACCAACCGAAGACAGCACGTTGATGTGGGCAGAAGCCCTCGACGGCGGCGACCCAAAGCGGAAGGTGCCTCACCGCGATGAACTGTACACACAGAAAGCCCCCTTTGATTCATCCGCGAATGCGCTCACCAAAACCGAGCACCGCTTCGGCGGGGCGAGCTTTCTGCAAGCTGGCAACATGATGGTGACGGACTTCGACCGCGAACGGAAATGGACACGCACCGTGGTAATTGATCCGCATTCGTCAAATGAAAAGCCGTTGGTGGTCTTTGATCGCAGCATCAATGATCGTTATGCCGACCCCGGAACACCACTGACGAAGATGCTACCCAACGGAGAACGTGTGTTGCAGGTGGTGAATGGCTGCTTGCTGCTCAACGGCATCGGCGCCACACCCAAAGGCGACTTCCCCAAACTCACCAAGTTCAACCCATCCACGAAGAAATCCGATCTGCTCTTCCAGTGTAAGGATGATGCGTACGAGCAAGTCGTCAGCGTGCTGGATGACGAAGGCAAGAAACTGCTGATCCGCCGGGAAAGCAAAACCGAACCGGGCAACTACTACCTGCGTGACGGCGACAAGGAAACCCAACTGACCGACAACAAAGATCCGTTCCCCGAGCTGCGCAAGGTGAAGAAAGAACTGGTGACCACCAAGCGGAAAGACGGCGTCACCATTTCGTTTACTCTCTACACACCGCCGGGCGTGAAGGACGGCGAGAAGCTACCGACCGTGTTCTGGGCGTATCCCAAAGAGTTCAACGATGCCGCAACCGCCGGGCAAGTATCGGGCAGCCCGAACCGCTTCACCACCATCGGCGGTTATACACACCTGTGGTTCCTCACGCAGGGTTACGCCGTGATGGACGAAGTGAGCATGCCTATCGTCGGGCCACCGGAATCGGCCAACGACAGCTTCCGCGAGCAACTGGTGGACACCGCCAAGGCCGCCATCGATAAAGCGTGCGAAGTGGGGCCGGTGGATCGTAAACGCATCGGCGTCGGGGGCCACAGCTACGGGGCGTTCATGACCGCGAACCTGCTGGCCCACTGCGATCTGTTCCGAGCCGGCATCGCCCGCAGCGGGGCGTACAACCGCACCCTCACGCCGTTTGGCTTCCAAAACGAGCGCCGTACGTTCTGGGAAGCCCCAGAGATCTACAGCAAGATGAGTCCGTTCAATAATGCACAGAAAGTGAACGAACCACTGCTGATGATCCACGGTCAGGCCGACAGCAACCCCGGCACCTTCCCGGTGCAAAGCGAGCGGATGTACCAGGCCGTCCGTGGCAATGGCGGCACCGTGCGACTGGTGCTGCTGCCGAACGAAGACCACGGCTACGCCGCGAAGGAAAGCATCGAGCACGTCATCGCGGAGCAGTTGAACTGGTTTGACAAGTACGTGAAGAACGCTCAGTAGGGGCAAGTCAAAAGCTGTTCACCGCAGAGAAACGATAGAGGCAGGAGAGAAAACTCAACGAATCAAAATTGATTTGTTCCATGTTTTCCTCCTGCCTCTATCGTTTCTCTGCGGTGAATCTTTCTTTTTCTTTCCATGTATGTTAGCCAGCATTTCCTCGGTGCTGATGCAGTCGATGCCTGTGGCTGCCACAAGTTAAACGCCACGGAAATGCTTTCACAGCAGCAAGGCTTCGCGAATTGTTGAGTTACTTCACCCCGTGCGGGTGCTGTATCTTGCGCAGGATGGCCTGCTCGAAGGCGAAATCGCGGTAAGGGGCTTCTCCAGCGGGTAGCCACTGACCGTCCTGATTCTTTGGTGTTTCGACAATTTCGGCCATTCGCATGCCGGTCGGCTTGTCGCGGAACATTGGCCCACGCCCACCGAGCGATTGGATCGGTACAGGGGTGATTTCCTGTTGCCGATAGACTTCGATGGTCACGCGGAAACCTTCATCCGCACTGTCAATCCGCGCGATGGCGTAATGTCGTATTGATTGAAAAGTCACGAGAAAACGTTCATAGACCGAAGGCGAACTCGGCTTCCACGGCTGTTCGTAACCGGCAGCGACTTTTGGATAGGTTTTGATGACCCCGCCGTGGCGGGAACTGGGCACGATCTCAAAGTAGTCATCCATCGCATCGAGGACACGTTCATAAACTTCGGCGTAGCCTTCCGGCGTCGGCCCGCTTGCGGTGGTCACCACGAGGCTATCCGGATCGTTCTGACCGGGTTTCACCAGTATCGGGTTGTCGAGTGGTGGCACTGTGGCGCAGCCAGTCAACAGAGCGAAGCAAACGCTCACAGCGGCCAGCAATCCGTGCCGACTAACTTTCATCCGCAGCAATCCCAAGGTTCATGAGTCGTATGCCAAGCTATGGCGTTTTCGTCAAGTGCTGAACTGTTCCTGGTTGGGTGTCCCGTTGTTTTTCGGCAGCATGATGGCACACCTGGAGGTTCCCCCGGTTCGCCCTCCCCAGAAAATCTGGTTGAACCCTCTTCCACCAACGTGTTACTCGCTTCCGTGTTAGAACTCTTGCAAGGTTACGGTCATTTTGTTTAACTAAGGGTAGCTTCCTGAGTTGCGAGTAACTCCCCATGCGGTTCAACATGAGATTCAAGCTGGCCATCTCTGCCGGTTTGGTCGCAGCCTTTACGGGTTGCGGCGGATCAAATCAGCCCGTCGCCAAGAACGATGTGCCAACACCGACTTTCCCGGTCATCGAGCCACCACCTGTGGTCAAACCCGCAGATAACAAGACCGAGCCTGTGAAGCCGGAGGAGAAGCCAAACGCAGGCCCAAGCTCGAAACCGTCGATGCCGCCGAATCCATTCACACCAGCACCGGGTACGTTTGTGCCCCCAAGTTCGCCGATTTTCGGCGGTGGCGAGAGCACGCCATCGTTTGGCGGTGGTGCCGCGAACACCAATCCAAAGATGCCGATGCCACCGGCCACTGGTGGCACAGCACCTTTACCACCAGCACAAAAGCCACCGGAACCTACCAAACCTGAACCGACAAAGCCGACCGAGCCAGCGAAACCTGAACCGAATAAACCTGCCGATCCGCCCAAGCCCGCCGAACCAGTGAAGGAAGAAAAATTCGAGTACCCGAAAGATGTGGGCGGCAAACCAGTTGAGCACTGGCTCAAAGTCATGTCAATCGATGCTGATAGCTCGCTACCGTTGGAACCCGACGCGCAACTCCGTGAGACCGCAGTGCGGAATCTGGTTTATTTCGGGCCAGAAGTCCGTGACAAAGTGGTCAAGCCACTCATCAACACGATCACCAAGGATCCTGATCCGGGTGTGCAAGTTGCTGCAATCACGATCATCAGCAACATGGGGTTTGATTTCCGCGCGAAAACGAAACCCGTTATCATCGTACTGAAAAATCGCTTGTTGAATCCTGAAACTCCTTCGATCGTGAAGATGTACTGCGTGCGTTCACTGGCCAGTTTCGGTAGCGATGCACGTGGTGTGCCCGGTGTGATTGAAGCAGTCGGCCAACGCCAGCAAACCAAGAACCCATCGTGGGAAACTCGGCGCGAAGTGGCCATTGCCCTGGGCATCATCGGTTCGCCGGAAGCCCCCAAAACACCAAGTGATCCACCGAATCCACCAAGCGAAGAAGCCATGAACGTGTTGATGGACAACATGTTGGGCGACCCGAGTGTAGGAGTTCGCACTGAAGTCGTGAAATCGCTGTTGATGATCGGGCCACCACGAGTGAAGAACCCGGCTGACTATCAAAATGCGATTCAACACTTTCTCAAGAAGGTGACGCCACGCATCGAGTTCGAGAGCAAGAACAAGAAAGGCGACAAAGCCGTCTATGTCTGGCTGTTGCTACTCGAGGTCCTCTACGACGACAGATCGCTGGATGCCAACGTCAAGAAGATTGCGGAAATCATCAAAGCTCCGGATGATCCACTCCACCGCCTTGCTGCACTTCAAGCGTTGGGTGCCATGGGGCCAAAAGCAGCAAAGGCCGTGCCTGCGATTGTCGATGCTTTGGCCTACAAGGAAGTGCCGCTGCGACTCACGGCCATGTACGCGCTCATGAACATCGGCAATAGTGCTCGTGGAGCGGTTGCCCGACTGGAGGAAGTGAAGAAGGAGCTCCCTGTGATCCCGATTGATGCCCCGAAAGATTATAAGCCCGACGACATCGTGCAGAAAACTGCTGAAGACACCATCGACATTATCCTTGGCAAGAAGAAGATGGGTGACGAAAAGAAAAAGTGATCATTGTGACGTCGTTATGAGTGGGCGAAGTGCGTCGAGCGTCTTCGCCCCGATACCCCGAACTCTTCGCAGGTCATCCACGGAAGTGAACTCTTTTTGCTTCCGTGTCTGCACAATGGCTTCTGCGAGCACTGGCCCGATCCGTGGCAGTTTCTCCAACTCTGCAACAGTAGCAGTGTTGATGTTGACTTTGTCTGTTGGAGAAACCGGCTGCCCGAAACTCTTTCGCTTGAGCTCTTCGATCTCATCTTTCTTCACATCGTCTGCGACTGAGACACTGACGTGACTCTTCAAAACGTCGTAGGTCTTTGGACCTAGCCCCGGCACACCTCGCAGTTCAGTCACGTTGGCAAAGGGCTGCTCACTTCGCTTGGCGACGATGGCTGCAGCGAGTTCGGGGCCGACGCCGGGCAAGGATTGCAGTTCAGCTGATGTAGCGCGATTGATGTCGAGCGAAGTGGTGCGCTGCGAAACTGGAAGCGGTCGTGTTGAGTAGACGGGTAGATAGGCCCGAACGACAAGAACGACAAACACCAACCCCAGAACGGCAACGAGGGCTATCTGATGCCTACGTTCAATTGGGTTGGGTGAAGTCGCTTGTAGAGGCGTTGAATCCATACAGCATGAGCAGTGATGTCGATCCTAGTTGCGGCTGCATCGTACTTGATGAAAGGCTCGAACACGACTGCAATTCCATCTGTCTACTTCCCGGTAACGGTTCGCGGAGTGACGATGTTGGCCGAAGCCTGCTGTGCTGCCGTGAGCGGAGCCGTGGTTGGGTCTTCGGCAACGGTGCCAAACACATCGGCGAACTGCGCTGCCAGCGATTTAAAGGCCTCAATGACTTCCGGATCAAACTTCGTGCCGGATTCACGGCCAATGGCGGTCATGGCGTCTTCATGGGCCATGCCGCGCTTCTCACCGGATGGTGCCCGGAGTCGGTCGTAAGCATCCGCGACAGAAACGATTCGTGCCGAAGAGGGGATGGCCGTGCCCTTGAGAGCGTCAGGCCAGCCGGTACCGTCCCATCGCTCGTGGTGGTGCTTGACAACGTCTCGCAAGCACCGCAAGTACGGCAAGTCCTTGCCGTGGCGTTCGCCAAGGTAGTCAAGCATCTGCGCACCAATGACGGGATGCGTACGGTATTCGTGTTCCTCGCTTGGTGTCCGACTCACGGCACCGGTCTCAATGGAATCGGAGATCCCCACCAAACCGAGGTCATGCAATGTGGCAGCGCGAGCCAGTTCGTTCACCGCTTCGGTCCCGCTATAGCCACTCCAGTTCGGTAACTGACTCAGGCGCTTAGCCAGGAACCTGGCATAAGATGCAACTCGTTGCAGGTGACCGCGTGTTTCACCCGGACGCAAAATCACGGACGTCCGTAACGCCACAAGCACCGCATCACGCATCGAACCAACTTTGGTTTCCTTTTCCGTGAGCTTGGATTCCAGCGTCGAGATTGCAAGTCGGAGCGACTCGGTTGTACTGAAGTTGTCCGAGTTCGGGAGATGCTTGGCGACTTCAGACATGATACCCGGCGAGGCGTACTTGGAGAGAAACGCGGCGACAGCCGGCAGTGATGGACGTTCGCTTGGATTGCGAGCCATCATCTTGTTGATCGTGGTACTCAAGTCGTTTGGCAACTCAGGACGCAGGCTCTTGAGCGATATCGGTTCACTGTTCAGCAGGTAATCCACTAACTCGCTTGTTCGCAGGTTTTCAGGGTATGGCAGCTTGCCGATGAGGCACCAGTAAAGCGTGACACCGAGGCTGTAAGTATCGGCTGCGAACGTCACGGTGGTCGGGTCGTTGAGTTGCTCGGGAGCCATGAACTCCAGCGAACCGATGATGGACTTCTGTGGTGTCTGTGTGGTGTCGTAACGGCGTACGAGGCCGAAGTCGGATATCTTGATTTGCAGGGCTTCGGTCAGCAGGAAGTTGCTCGGCTTGACATCGCGGTGGATCAATCCGGCCTCATGCGCAGCGTGCAGACCTTGAGCGGCCTGCCAACCCCAACGAGCCACTTGATCGAGAGGTTGAGCACCTTTGTTGTAAATGTATTGTTCCAGATCGCCACCCAGCACCGGCTCCAGAACGAGATACCATTGGCTTTCGACATCAGACGTCAGAAAGCCTGCATCAAGTGCCGCCACCACGTGTGGGTGATTCAATGCAGCGAGTGTTTGAGCTTCTTGAACGAAGCGTTCCAGCAGTTGAGGATCGTCGTTGCCTTCGCCAGCCATGACTTTGATGGCAACCGAACGCTTCAGGAAGGTATGTTCGCCCAGGAACACCGTTCCAACTGTGCCGGCACCGAGTTTGTCCATGACGCGATATGGGCCGAAAACGGTGCCGAAATACTGACCGTTCAGCGCACGATTACTTTGGTAGTCCGTGAGAAAACCGAGTTGCACTAAGGCATCCGCAGCACGCACTTTTGTGGTAATGTTGGCAATGCGGTCGCCCAAGGCCCGCAAAAACCGTGGCACATCGGCCGTGGGCATCAAACCACTGTTGACGAGTTCTTGCAGAAAAGTCCGCGTAACTGCGTTGAGTCGGGGATGATCAAACCCCGGCAAAGCTTGCGTTCTCGCTGGCGTTATTGGCGATGCCGGCGCTGGTGTTTGCGTGACGGATTGTGGTGCCGCTTGATGGACTTGTCGCTGAGTTTTCAAACCGGGTAGTGCATCAAGAGGTGATGGGAGATTTCCTGAACTTTCGATACCCTGCTGCGATAAGAAAAAATGTGTTGGCACGTCCGGCACACCATCACCCATCGGCAGGCTACTTGAAGTGGAATTCTTTGCTTTCTGATGGGATGACATGTCGATCCGGGGTCCGGGGTAGAAACAGTGTAACCAACAGTCTCAAGAATCATGTGAACCCTACGGCGCAAAATTGACACAAGCAAATCAGCCGATGGGACATTCCGGGGCTATTCTGTCAGTAAGTCGTTCATGTGTCGTAAATCGCACACCGGAGCGTTAGCCACCCTTTCCCAAACTGTTGGACGTCTCATGAAAAGCGTTGCCATGCTGAAGCGATTACCGTTGGCTTTGCTCGTTCTGGTGGCCTTGGTGCTGGTATTGCTACCGTCAGGCGTAGCTAAGGAACCGGAAACAGTGAGCACGCAACTTACTGCCGATGTGACCTACCTCAAGACAACACTCGCCAAGAAGGGCAAAAGCTCCGTCAAAACGCTCAAAGCCGTGTCGATGATGATTGCTCTGCAAGCCCAGGATCAAGCCAAAGGCGAAGCTGCGGATTTGATGGCAGGAACACGAGATCAGGCCGTCAAGGTAGCGGAGGCACTTTCAAAAGGCACAGTCGATTGGGATGCGGCCATCAAAGCGGCCGAAGCAATTGGCACCACCAAGGGCGATGCGAAGAAGGTTGTGAAGTTCGAGGACACGGACTTCGACGTTCAGGAATTGATGACGGTCTTTCGACCTAAGAACAAGGGTGGACTGGGGTTGGAAGCCTTATTACTAGAGTATGTCAAGGGTACGAAGGATAGCAAGGCTGCACTCAGTTATGGCAATCAGATGGTGTTGATCGGCAAGTACTCCGAGTTACTGACCAAGACGATGAACGCAGGGAACAAGGAGAAGGCATGGGTCGGCCACGCCCAAGAGATGCAAAAGCTGGGTGGAGACCTAGTAACCGAAGCCAGTAAAGGCGATAAAGCAGACAAAGCCACGATGACGAAAGTGATGAAGGCACTTGAGTTGAACTGCACCGCCTGCCACAAGGACTTTAGGAAGTAGTTGCCCTGAACACGGGATTTCGGTTTGTTGAATGAAGATACTTTGACCAAAGGTTCTGCCCATGTCGACGACGTTTGCTGACATCCGCAACAAGGTTCGTGCCGGTGAACGGCTGACGTTCGACGATGGCTTATTCCTCGAAGCTCACCCCAACCTGCACGACCTCGGCGAACTGGCCAACGAAGTACGCGAGAAGAAGAACGGCAACATCGCCTACTACAACGTCAACACGCACCTGAACCCGACCAACGTGTGCGTCTACCGCTGCCAGTTTTGTGCCTACCGTGCGGATTTGAAAAGCGCGAAAGCCTATGTCATGTCGGACGAGCAGATTCTGCACCGTGCCCGCGAAGCGGTGAGCCGGGGGGCAACGGAACTGCACATCGTCGGTGGTCTGCACCACCAGAAGCCGTACGAGTGGTATCGGAACATCATCAAGATCATCCACGATGATTATTCGACGCTGCACCTCAAGGCGTGGACAGCAGTCGAGTGGGACTGGTTCCAACGCCTCACCAAGCGACCCATTGAAGATCTGCTGCTCGACATGAAGGAAGCAGGTCTCGGCAGCCTGCCCGGCGGCGGGGCCGAAATCTTCGACACCGAAGTGCGTTCCGTGTTGTGTGAACACAAAGCCGATGGCACCGAGTGGTTGAAGATTCACCGGGCAGCCCACAAGCTTGGTATCCGCAGCAACGCCACCATGCTGTACGGTTCCATCGACCGGCCCGTACACCGCATCAAGCACCTGTTGGCACTGCGCGAGTTGCAGGACGAAACAGGCGGCTTCCAGACGTTCATTCCGCTGGCTTTTCACCCAGAGAATAACCGCCTGAGCCACCTGCCCAAACCAAGCGGGTTGATGGACCTGCGGATGATGGCCATTGCCCGGTTGATGCTCGACAACTTCCAGCACATCAAAGCGTACTGGATCATGCTGGGCATCAAAACCGCACAGATTGCCCTGAGTTACGGGGCCGATGACCTCGACGGCACGGTGGTGCACGAGATCATCTACCACGATGCCGGCAGCACTAGCCCGCAGGAATTGGCCGTGGCTGAGATTCGCAGAATCATTACCGAAGCCGGGCGTGACCCCGTCGAGCGTGATACGCTTTACAATCACGTGTTGCGTGAGAAGCCACTGGAAAAGCAATGGAAAACAGGTCGAAAACTGCTCGAACTGGTCTAATCGGATTTCTCTTGTTGCTGTCGAGTACGCTGTCGTCGGCACACGCTGGTTTTTACTTGGCGTGTGAGAACGTGAATCCATACCCAGTCCAGTGGCGTGGGTATCTGCTTGACCTGCGGGCTGTTCGCCTTGCCGCTGGCTTTGCACGAAGTCCATTGCAGGATGTGTACACCAACACCATTTCTCGCCTCGAAAAAATCGCTGCACCCAGTGCCGATGACCTCGCTGAACTCGGTGGTTGCTATCTCCGTATTGGCAAGCCTGCCGAAGCATTGGGGGTACTCCGTAAAGCTGCCCGACAGTATCCGGACCACTTCAGAATTCAAGCACATCTGGTCATGGCACACGTAGCGTTTGGCGACTTGGATCGTGCCGTGGAGTTGCAGAGCGACGTATTGGAGCACACGTCGAAACAGCAGCGAGCTAGCGAAGAACTTGCGTTGAAGTTCCTGAAGGGACGGGCCAAGCGCGCAAAGACTTCCGAGGAAATGGACACTCTCTTCGACACAAAATTAGGTTGGCCCAAGGAAGCACTCGCACAACTTCAACAACTCTGTTTCAACTGGCCCAGCGATGCGTTCTTGCTCTGGCAACTGGCCGAAGCCACAGCAAGCACTGGCGACCTCCGCACGGCCGCCCGGATGATGGAAGGCTGCGTGACTGACTTGGCCATCAGCTCGAAGCCAGCTCGTGAAAGGCACAAAGAGTTGCAGAAGGAAGTGGATCGATTGGAGAAAGCCGAGCAACATGCCAAGACGACAACAACAATCGAGTTTGCTTCAACACGTCTACTTCCAAAGAAGTTCGATGCCAGCACACTGCCAAAGGTGGACAAGACAAGACAGAACGTGTTGCCTTGGGCGGCACTTGACGACACCGTCCTTGGCAAGAAGTTCAGCATCACGGTGATCGATTTCGTGAAGCAGCTCGACGGTCAACCCGTGAGTTTGTCCGGGTACATTCAGCCGATTCGTGCTGACGAGTTCAGTGAGTTCATCCTGAGCGAGTACGCCGTGGGGTGCTGGTTCTGCGATGCCCCCAGCCTGACCCAGCAAGTGGTCGTGCAACTCAAGGATGGCACCACCACATCGAACATCCGCGAACTGGTGACCATCGTCGGCACTTGGAAACTGAACACTAGCGACCCTGAACAACCGCTGTTCACGATCCTGTACGCGAAGGTAAAGGCCGTGGAGTGAGTTAGGCGACTCTAGAAGCCAACCCAACGGACAGTGTGGATGTACACTCTTTGATTTTCGTCGTCGATGTTAAAGCCAAAAAAGAGAGGGCGTACGATCAAAACACGCTCGTTGTCGCCACGACCTTCTCCAGCAAGATGTGGCTTCGACTTCAGTTTCTGTTCGGCACTTCGAGCGGATTCGAAAATCGTCGGCTTATGAGCCGAACGAAGCATTTGTGTCATCAACTCGACATCACCCGTACGCGTAAAGACGACATCAAACATTACTGGTACCCTGCGCTGATGAGGATTTCATCGAGCGTTCGGCATTGTTCAAGCGAGTAGTCTTTCCGAGATCTGGATGCGAGTTCATCCTTCGTAATCGGCCAATCCGGATCAGTAGCATCCGGGCTTGGCGTAAAACTGCCAACGGGCCGACCTTCTTCATCAATCAGTTGCACAGCCGAATTCGCTGAACATAACAGCTCCTTCATGGCTCTTGTCACAACGACAGTACTCATGCTTAGATCCTCCGTGGTCAATCACCATCCTAACCATGTCGGCAAGAGTACCGCCAGTCCGTTTCAGTTACCCCTTCAGCATGTCGTCGTGCTTCATGCCGCTTGGCGGCAGGTCGGCCTTGCGACAGTTCGCCAGGGCTGCCTTGGCTCCGGCCAGTTGATCCGCATCGTTGTCTTCCCACTCGATGCTGACCGCACCATCGAAGCCGACACGGTTCAGTTCGATGAAGATCTCTTCGAGGGAATTGGCATCACGCTGGGTGCCAGCGGTCACGAACTTCCAGCCGTTGGTCCAGTGGCCCATCGAGCGGTGTCCACCGAGGCGACCACCTCGGCAGTGTTCGCGCTCCACCTGCACGCCCTTCACGTGGGCACAGTGGATGTACGGGGCAAACTCGCGGATGAACTGAATGACCGACACGTTCTGCCATTCCATGTGGCTGCCATCAAGGTTGAAGCCAACCGTGCCCTCGAAGCCCGCCTTGTTCATGTGGTTGATGTAATCGCTGGCGCTTTCGAGGTCGCCCATGGCCCGTTCGCTGGGGTGGCACTCGAGGTCGTAGGTCACACCGTATTTCTTGCACTCCTGCCAGATCGGCCCGAAGCGCTCGACTAGCAGATTCAAGCTGAGGTCACGCACATCTTCCAGCTTGTGGCCATCCAATTCGCCCGGCAGCGGCGGGAACAGGAACCAGTGATTCCAGCACCCGGCAGGGCTACCCACGAAGCCCGGCAGGGCCACCTTACGGCCTTGCAACTTGCTCAGGTGCCCGGCGAGGCGAACACTGGCCAGCAGGTCTTTGGTCGCTTCTTCGTGGACGAGCTTGGCCACGTCCGCTGGTACGAAGTACGGGTCGGTGCGTGGTGGGGTGTTCCCGGCCTTGCGCCATGCGGCATACGCCTGACGAGCATCACCTTTACTGTTGCAGAAGTTCAGAGTCTTGGCGCTTGGTTCATCGCCCAGCACCTGCCCTTGCAGGTGGACGGCGACGGTGAAGATTTCCAACCCGTTGGCCTTGGCTTCATTCACCATGCTGGTGGCCAGCGTTGCGGCACCGGCGTCGGTATCGGCCTGCCGCAGGTCGAGTTCCCACGCGGCGGCTTCGTAGCCGTCGAAGCCCGCATCGGCGATGAACTTGATCCACTTGGCGTGCGGAATGTTGCCGAACTGCCCACGCACCAAACCAATCTGGTGGTAGCTGCCTTTGCCGTTCTTGTGCGATGTCGTTTGGTGAAAGCCCATGATGGGAGAGACCTCGGTGGGGGTGAAGCCCATGTTTTAGGATGATTTGCGGTGATGGAGTAGGTGGAGGAGCTGATCCGCGACGAACCTTATGAAAGGAAAAGTCACTTTCCTTTCATAATCGCTTTCGTTATGTAAGGGAAGGAACATAAGAGGTGGGACAAGCAATGGCGAAGAAACTCGACGAGGTCAAGTACGTAGCAATTTGGCTGTACACTGCTGCACAGCAGAAAAATCAACTTCAAGCGGTACGATCGTTGATCCGTGGAGCAATGGACGAAACCATCGACATGTACGGTTTACCTGGCTTCGATGAGGAAGATGCACAAGCTGACATCCCTCGCATCATCGCCAAGTTTGCTTCCGAGTGGGATGAGTATGATCGATTTGTGAAGGAAGCCGATGCCGTGGACAATTCAGACGATGGCGAGTAATCACTCCAAGACAACGGCTATTGGTGTGTAAGCAGTTCACGAATTTCTGACGTCAAAGCATCTAGACCAGTCGCGTTGACAATCTGTCGCATGATGCGGACACGATTGACGATTTCATCGAGATCGTCCGTCATGTTCTCGTTCTTCCATTTTTTTGGAAGGTATACAGTGTCACCACGCAGACCTGTTGCTCCAAGTTTAGCGAAGTGGCTTACAATCCACTGCTTCTGCAGCACACTTTTGCCTCTGAGCTCAACCTGTATGTCGCGTCTCCAAATGAAGATTTTCACACGCGTACCAGCACCACCTATTGCAGGAATCAAGTCTGCTTGAATGCCGAGTTCACCTGAATTGAGAATCTTCGGTGGATCAAAGTTCAACTCTGGGAAACTTGCAGCGACAGCCAGCAACGGAATCGCCAGACCCTCGCCGATCATGCCGTCCCGCTTGTCCGCCCGATCCACCATCTTGCCAGGATCGGTTACGTACGGCAGATCGAAACCCCGACGGATTTCCCAATCATCTTTCGCGCGGAACATTTCACCGTGATGTCCGGCAACACGGTTATCCACCGAACTGAAGCCATAGACGAACTTCATCAATAAGGCCTCAATCGCAAAGGCCTGCTGCTCGTGTTCTAGTCGTGCTTCGACACGACCGATGGTTTGTGGGGTGTGCCCAGCATCGAGAAGCTTGCGAAGTACCCGGAGGTGGCCTTGGGCTTGATCAATCGGCTTGGTACTCATGGCATCGGTGAAGTGCGCAAACATACGCTGGCCAGTCCCTTTGCCAACGTAGAAAGCTCGACCGGTTGCAGGATCGCGTAGCGTGTACACGTAGTACCTGCCGAAACGCTGCTCCAGTGAGCGAGCATCGGCTTCGGTTCCGTTCCCCGAGAAGTCAAAACCATGAATGAGGTTGTTTTGGCCAAATGGGCGGAATCGTTCTGAGTGCGACCCAAGCACTTTGTTGGTCAGGTTTCCTATTCCAAAGACACTGTTGATCAGAAAGGCTTCGATGGCAAATGCTGTTGGTTCATCAAGCCGACGACCGACGATCCGTGCAACTTTTGTGTGATCGGATCCCTGCTTCTTGAGTTCGATGATGCGTGCAAGTTTTTCGGTGTTTCTGTCTTGTGAAGCCTCTTCTATGACGGACTCGGTATCGCAGCCGATAACTTCCGACGTCTGCTTGCTGTTCAGATTCGATGCAGCAAAGAAATGACTTTGCAGCCGGTTGTCCATGCCTTTGCCGATGTAGAAAGGTTGGTTCTGGCGGGTCGGATCGATCAAGGCATAAACGTAATTGCGCATGCGTACCACTCCGTGTCGTTAAAAATGGATCGATTCAACAATGACTTGTCAAGCAGGGCCAATCTGTGACTGAGTAGACAAAATTGGCTACTGGCTTTTTACCACTTACTCCGCTGACGCTTCGTGCGTGGCTCTTTCAGATATCCATGTCCGCCGATACACCACATTCTCCGTCACTCTGGCCACCCTGTCGTACACCCGGCGAGCGGTGGTGTTCGCTGCTTCGGTCGTCCAATACGTTTTGCTGGCACCGCGGCGGTCGGCCTCGGCATACGTTGCCTTAATCAACGCTTCACCAATTCCCTGGCCCCGGGCGGTTGGCGACACATACAAGTCTTCCAAATAGCAGTACCAGTCTCTGCCCCATGTAGATCGATGAAAAACAAGATGGACGAGGCCGACGGGAACATCGTTTCCATCAACAGCAACCAACCCCATCATGCCGTCCTCTTGATGAAGCAAGCGATGCCACGTGAGGTTCAGCACCTCGGCGGGCACCGTCACTTGATAGAAGACGACGTAGTCGCCAAACAATCGATCCCACTCCAAGCGGTCGCTGGCAAGCAATGGACGAATCACGACTTGACTCCTGAATCGCAGGGATTGTGAACTAGAATTCTTAAGGTATCCGGAGTGAGCGAAAATGAGTCGACGCAGGACGAGCACTCAACCCACGCGCAAGCTGCGCAGCAAACGCCTGCTCGTGATCGTCGGGGTGGTAGCCGGGCTGGCCCTACTGCTCACGCTGGTGTTCGTCGTGCAGAATCTCCGGCAAGCCCCGGCACTGCTTGACCTCGCCCGCAAGAGCGCAACAGAAGGTGACTACACCAAGGCAACGCAACTGTACGAGGAGTACATCAAGTACCGTCCGCGTGAGGCTGAGGTGTTTGCTGAACTCGGGCAGGTGTACGACGACTACGCCCGAACTCGGGTTAGCAGACGGAAGGAAGCCGATGACCTCTGGGGGAAGTCGTTCGAGAATTACGAGACGGCACTCACGTTCAAGCCGGAGATGAGCGAAGAACGCAAGAAGCTGGCGAAGCTGTACGCTGCACTCAAGCAGATGAACAACTCGGAACGACACATCAAGTACCTGCTGAATCAGCCGGAGAGCAACAACGATCCGGATCTTTACGTTCTTGCAGCGAACTGCGCGAGCGAGATTGATCAGAAGATCGATTACTTCCGCAAGTCGATTCAGACAGGGAAAGCCGATCCGGAAACCTATCGGGCCTTGGCTGTGACCATCCGCATCGAGAAAGGCAAAACCAATCCACAAGCCCGCATTGATGCTGACGACATCATGCGCGACTTGGTGAAAACCCGACCCAACGACCTCCCAGCCCGGCTGGTTCGTGCCCGCTACAACGCCGAGTTCGGCAAGCTGCAAGAGAGCCGCGAGGACGTACGCATTGCTTACGAGACCATCCCCGGTGGCACATCGAATCAGGATGTGATCCTGCTTCACGCCGACACCCTAGCGGCCGACAATCTCCCCGCTGCGCGCTCAGTGTTGGAGAGAGGGCTGGTGGCCCTGCCGAACAACGCAGCGCTGCAACTGGGCTTAGCCGAAGTGGAGTCTCGCGCCGGGAACAGGGCACGGGCCAAGGAGTTGCTGGGCGAGTGTGCCGTGAACTTCCCCGCCACGGAAATCCTGCTTCTCGACGTTGCGGATCGACTGATCGACTTCGGCGACACCACCACGGCAGAAGCCGTGGCCAAGCGTATCGAAGCCGTGCCGGACTTCGGCACGCTGGTCGGTTACCTACGTGGGCGGACGGAACTGATCGTGGGCAACTGGCCCGTGGCGCAGAAGCTATTGCTGGAAGCGATCCCGAACATTGAGTTCCATCGCCGGGTCAACCGCAAGACGGGTTACCTCATCAAAGCCAATGTGGCCTTGGCTGAGTGCTACGCCCGCAGTGGAGACATCACCAACGAAGTCGAGAGCCTGCGGAAGGCGGCCAAGCTCGATGAATACTCCATGCCCGTGCGGTTGAAATGGATCGAAGCCCTGCTTAAAGATGGCAAACTGGAATTAGCCAAGGAGCAACTCCGTGGGCTGAGCCAACTGACGCCGGGGGCCAAGGTGCTTCTGGCGAAGTTGCTGCTGGCCGAGGAACTCCGCAAGCCACTGAGCGCCAAGAAACGGGATTTCAAGAGCTTCTGGGCGGCGGTCGGTACCGGGCCGATTGCCCCGGAGCTTGCCGTCACCGTAGCTGATGCCCACATCGCGGAAGGGAACCCAACTCTAGCCGAGCAAGTGTTGAGAGAGTCGCTGAAGCAGACACCCAACTCCACGGCCTACCTCCGCCTCGCGGCGTTGCAAGGCATCAGCAATATCGATACTGCACTCACGATTTTGACAGATGCCGAGAAGGCACTTGGCCCGAACGTGGATGTGCAGATCGCCCGTGCCGCGTGGCTCAGCCGACAGGCCAAGCCGAACGTGCAGGCCATCACGCAACTGGCGGAACATGCCCAACTCAAAAGCGACAGTTTCCGCCTCAAGTCGGCCATCGGCGAAGTGCTGCTGAGTATCAACCAGACCGAACCCGGCACAAAGCTGTTGCAAGCCGCCGCGAACGAACAGCCCTACGACCTCAGCACCCGCGTGCTGCTTTTCGACGTGGCCACCAACGCCAAGGACAGCAAGCTTCAAGCAGAACTCATCACGCAGATTCGCAAGATCACCGGCGACGATAGCCCCGTGGTGCAGTTCGCCGAGGTGATTCAGGAACTCACAACCACCCCGCAACTCACCCCCGCCCGCCGAGCCGAGATCGACGCCCGCCTGCGGGACATCGACAAGAAGCGACCGAACTGGTCGCCCGTCGCCCGTGTTCGCGGTCAACTGGCCGAGCGCGATGGCTACCTCGATGAAGCCCTCGAACAGTACCGCACCGCCATCGACCAGGGCGAAACCAACGAAACCATCGTGTTGCGAACCGTGCAACTCCTGCTGGATCGCCAACGCTTCAATCAAGCCCTGCAACTGTTGGGCAAGTTGAGCGAAATCGGTCGGCTGACGACTGACTTGGAATCGCGCTACCGCATGTTGGAAGCCGTGGCCACCGATGATCAAGCCAAGGCCGTGCAGTTCATGCAAAGCGACTTCACCAAGGGTTCCAAGAACTATCAGGATCAGATTCTGCGGGCGATTGTGCTGGCTCAAAACGGCCAGCTTCAACAGTCGAAGGAAGCCTTCGCCGTGGCCCGTGGGCTGACACCGGGTCAGCCGGAGATCTACGTCAATCAGGTGCGGGTGTTGAAAGCCAGCGGCATGCCGAACGACCAACTGCTAAAGGAAATCCAACAGGCCGACAAGGAAATGACCAAGGTCGCCGGGGCGAATACCCTGCCCGTGCAGATGGCCCTTGGGGCCATGTACGACATCATCGGCGACACCAAGCAGGCGGCGAATGCCTACCGCAGTGTTATGCAGGTGTCACCGAACGATCCCGAACCACCGCAGCGACTGTTCGACACCTACCTGCGTGAGAACAACCGCGACGCGGCCCGGCAACTCGTGGTCGAACTCAGTGGCAAGCTCACGCTACGCCCGGAGATTGTGCGCTGGGCACGACGGATGCGTGCTTTGATCGAGACCGATGGCATCGGCGGGTACAAAGCCATCCCGGCGGCGATTGCATTATTGGAGCAAAACCTCGTCGATGGGCCAAGCTTGGACGATGAACGAACCAAAGCGTTGATCCAAGCGCGGGATCCGTTTCTGCGTCGGGCTGTCCTTCGCACCATTGAAGAAAGCCGCAGTCGTGGGCCACTGAAGCCCGATGATTGTTATCGGTTGGCACTCATTCAGTTGCAGGCCGGGTTGAAGGACGAAGCCGAGGCCGCACTGATTGAAGGCACCCGCAACGGTCTCACCGCGAACCCGAATCACCTAGCACTTCTGGCCAGCCTCCAAACCGAACGCGGTGCCGAGGCACCAGCGAGAATCACCGTCAACCGCTTGAAGGTGTTGGCCCCGAATCAGAACATCAGCGTGTTGGAAGAAGCCCGCCTGCTGGCCCGCAGCGATAAGCCCAAGGCCGCTGAACTGGTCAACAAACTCACCGTACCCGGCAACGCCTTCGACCGTGCCAAGACTCTGGGCCGGGCACTCGAAAGCATTGGTTGCCTGAGCGAAGCCGAGGCGCTGTACCGGGCCTTTGCAGACTCGAAGGACATCCCTGATGGCAATCATCTGCCGCTGGTCGAATTCCTGATTCGGCAGAAACGCAGCATTGAAGCCATCCCGCTTGCCTTGGAAAATCAGGCCCGCAAGCCGAACTGCCCGCAATCCGCCACGGCCCAATTGTTGACTGCCGCACTGCGGCTGCAACCTGCGACCACCGTGCCCGCCGAGAAGAAGGACGAGTGGCAGTCTATGAACGCCGAGGTGGACAAGTTCATCACCACTTTGGCCGCCACGCAGAAGGACAACCCGGACGTGCTGATCGCCGTGGCTGAACTGGCCGACATTCGCGGCCGCCACGAAGACGCCATGCAAGCCTATCGCAAGGCCATCGCCGTGCAAAAGAACCCGGAGATGAAAGCCAAGCTCATCAACAACCTCGCATTACTCACGGTGCTGGTGAAGCCGACCGCCGGGGAGGAACCGCTTCGCCTCATAAATGAGTCGATTGGTGACCTTGGCCCCGAGCCGTTCCTGCTCGACACCCGTGGCATGATCTGGCTAATCTCCGGCGACCCGAAGAAGGCTCAGGAGGATCTGCAAGCCGCCGCTTCGGCCAGCTCATCGCCGGTGTACTGGTACCACTTGGCCCGTGCCTACGACGCACAGAAAATGACGGCTGAACGCAACGTTGCTTTGGATAGAGCCAAGAAACTCGGGTTGAAGAAAGAGTCGCTCCACCCACTGGAGTGGAGCGGGTATGAGGGGTTGGCAAAGTGAGAAGTATGACTACGGAGAGAAGCTTTTCTTCAGCCCAACGGGCTGTCTCCACTAGCCCAGGGCTAGGCCCTGGGTATACGTTGATCATCACCTCGTGATGGATCAGCCAGCGGCACTTGCAGGCGTGGCTGGATAGGACTCTCAACGCGATGCCAACGTGTTCTTTGAGCGATTATGCTCAATCAATCCCTCTTCACGCCTCCGGTGTGAAACCACACTTCACAGTTCCATAATCGATTTCGCACGCGGATCTGAGGACTCGTTCGAGTGGATGGACAAAGAGAGCCGACCCATCGCGGGTCGGCTTCATGAATCAATTCGCAGCGGCCAACTGACGAAGCACGTACGGCAGGATGCCGCCGTTGTAGTAGTACAGCACCTCTTGCGGGGTATCTATTCGGCAGATCGCCTTGAAGACAATTTCAGTGCCATCGGGCTTGGCCGCCTTCACAGTCAGCTCCTTACTATGGCTGAAGTTGCGGCTCAAGCCATACACCAGTCCCTCGATGCTGAACACTTCTTCGCCGGTCAGGCCAAGGCTCGTCACGCTTTCCCCAGGCAGAAATTGCAATGGCACCACACCCATGCCCACGAGGTTGCTGCGGTGGATGCGCTCGTAGCTCTCGGCAATCACGGCCTTCACTCCCAGCAGGTTCGTGCCCTTGGCGGCCCAGTCTCGGCTGCTGCCGCTGCCGTACTCCTTGCCACCCAGCACCACCAGCGGGATGCCCGCTGCTTTGTACTTCATGGCTGCATCGAAGATGCTGAGTTGCTCGCCGGTGGGCAGGTACCGCGTTACGCCGCCTTCCACACCCGGCACCAGTAGGTTCTTCAATCGCACGTTGGCGAATGTGCCTCGCATCATCACGTCGTGATGGCCCCGGCGTGCCCCGTACTGGTTGAAATCCTTCGGCTGCACACCGTGGCTCATGAGGTAGGCCCCGGCCGGGCTTTCCTTCTTGATGTTCCCCGCCGGGCTGATGTGATCCGTGGTGATGCTATCGCCCAGCACAGCCAAAGCGCGTGCCCCGCTGAGTTCCGAGACAACAGGTGGGGTCTTGGTCAGGCCCACGAAGTACGGCGGGTTGGCGATGTACGAGCTCTTGTCATCCCAGGCAAAGAGGTCGCCCTTGGGCACCGGCAGCTTCTGCCAGTTTTCATCGCCGCTGTACACCTCGGAATAAATCTGTTGGTAGCTCTCGCGGGTGATGCTCGACTTCACAACGTCGTTCACTTCGCTAATCGTCGGCCAGATGTCCTTGAGGAACACTGCCTTGCCATCCGAGCCGTGGCCAACAGGGTCGGTGTCCCAGTCGATGTCCACCGTACCGGCGAGGGCGTAGGCCACCACGAGTGGTGGGCTGGCCAAGTAGTTGGCCCGCACATCGGCGTGGACGCGACCTTCAAAGTTACGGTTACCGCTGAGGACGGCACTCACCACGAGGGCTTTGTCGTTGATCTCTTTGCCAATGCTCTCCGGCAACGGGCCAGAGTTGCCGATGCACGTGGTGCATCCATAGCCCACTACGTGGAAGCGAAGCTTCTCCAACTCGGGCAGCAACTTCGATTGAGTGAGGTAATCCGTGACCACTTTGCTACCGGGGGCGAGGCTCGTTTTCACCCATGGTTTTGTGGTCAATCCTTTCGCGGCGGCTTTCTTGGCCAGCACACCTGCGGCCACCATCACGTACGGGTTGCTGGTGTTCGTACAACTGGTAATTGCGGCAATCACCACGCTGCCATCGTGCAGTTCGCCATTGCTCTTGGAGTCGCCGGCGGGCACATCGCCAGACATCCCCAACGTCTTTTTCTTCGCGGCTTGTGCGGCCTCTTTGAGCTTCGGCAGATTGGTGTGGAAGTTCGACTTCATGTCCGTGAGGGCAACGCGGTCTTGTGGTCGGCTCGGCCCTGCAAGGCTTGGCACCACGGTGGCGAGGTCAAGCTCCAGCGTGTCGGTGTAGTCCGCGGCAGGGGTGTCCTTGTCGTGGAACAATCCCTGTGCTTTGGCGTAGGCTTCAACGAGTGCAATCTGTTCGGTGGGGCGACCCGTGGTGTGCAAGTACGCCAGAGTTTCCACGTCAATCGGGAAGATGCCGCAGGTCGCACCGTATTCGGGGGCCATGTTGGCGATGGTGGCACGGTCGGCCAGTGGCAGTTCGGCCAAACCGGGGCCGAAGAACTCGACGAACTTACCCACCACGCCCTTCTTACGAAGCATCTGCGTGACGGTGAGCACCAAGTCCGTGGCCGTGGTGCCTTCCTTCAACTTGCCGGACAACTTGAAGCCCACCACTTGCGGGATGAGCATACTGACGGGTTGGCCGAGCATGGCGGCTTCGGCTTCGATGCCCCCCACACCCCAGCCCAGTACTCCCAGTCCGTTCACCATCGTGGTGTGGCTGTCGGTACCCACGAGCGTATCCGGATATGCCACAGCATCATCATTCACGAACACCACGCGGGCCAGATACTCGATGTTCACCTGGTGAACGATGCCCGTCTCCGGTGGAACCACCTTGAAGTTGCGGAAGGCACTCTGCCCCCAACGCAGGAAGGTGTAGCGTTCCTGATTCCGCTCGTATTCCAGCTTCGTGTTTTGAGCGAAGCTGTCCGGCGTGCCCGAGACATCCACCTGTACGGAGTGGTCGATGACCAGCTCGCACGGCACCAGCGGGTTGATCTTGGCAGGGTCGCCACCGAGGGTCTTCATGGCGTCGCGTAATGCGGCCAAGTCCACCACACAGGGCACACCGGTGAAGTCTTGCAGGAGCACCCGCGCTGGCGTGAAGGCGATTTCGGTATCCGGCTCGGCCTTCGGTTTCCACTTGGCTAGAGCTTCGATGTCTTGCTTGCGGACGCTCAGCCCGTTCTCGCATCGCAGCAAGTTCTCCAGCAGAATTTTCAAGCTGAAGGGCAGCTTCTTGGCTTGTGGAATGGCCTTCTCAATGGCCGAGAGTTGATAAATGGTGTAGCTTTTGCTGCCGACTTGCAGGGTCGATTGTGCGCCAAAACTGTTCGACATGGTTCACTCGTGTTTGGAAGAACGCGGCTTTATTGGATATTGTCCGTTCGGCTCAACTTTCGGCAACCAGCGCGGGTAATACTGCGCGCTTTCAGATGATCAGCACTTGCTGGATTCTTATTCTGTTGCAGAGGTCAACTCCCGCACGATCACGTCTGGCTTACGTACATGATGCATGAGGCCTTTTGCGATGTGACAGCGGATCACCACGGTGTCGTCGCGGTATTCTTGCCGAAAGATGTCGGCGTGTTCATTGAGGAACGCTTGAAGTTTTCCATCGCTCACCGGGATCGTCAATTCGACAGGTACGAAGTGGCTTGTGAGTGATGCCACAACCGCATCACGCAGTTCATCCAACCCCGCACCGGTCAACCCGCTGATCGTCACGCTTTTGGGATGGTGTTGACGCAGCACATCAAGTGAGGCCATGTCCGTCACGCGGTCAATCTTGTTGAGCACCAGGATCGTAGGCTTCTTGTCGCACTCCAGTTCCTTCAGCACTTCGTTCACGGCGAGGATATGCCCCTCCGCTTGTGGATTGCTGCAATCCACCACATGCAACAGCAAGCGTGCTTGTCGTGCCTCTTCAAGAGTGGCTTTGAAACTGGCCACGAGATGGTGCGGAAGATCGCGAATGAAGCCGACGGTATCGCTTAACAGCACCTTGCCGAAGTCGCGAATGGGCCACTGCCGGGTACGGGTATCCAGTGTGCTGAACAGTTTGTTTTCCACATAAACTTCGGCCAGTGTGAGTGCATTCATCAGCCGAGATTTCCCGGCGTTCGTGTACCCGACGATGCTTACGGTGAACTCATTGTTGCGGCTGCGAACTTCACGTTCCTTGCGGGCCTGCACCTCGGCAATTCTTCGCTTGAGGTCTCGGATGCGACCGCCTGCAATCCGCTTATCCGTTTCCAGTTGCGTTTCACCTGGCCCGCGCATGCCGATGCCACCACCATCCTGTCGGCTCAAGTGCGTCCACATGTTTTTCAAGCGTGGCAGGCTGTACTCCAGCTGTGCAAGTTCCACCTGCAAGCGGCTCTCCGGTGTGCGTGCCCGGTGTGCAAAGATGTCAAGAATCACTTCCGAACGATCCAGCACCTTGACACTGAGGGCTTTTTCCAAGTTGCGGGCCTGAGCCGGGGTCAGATCGTTATCGAAACAGATAACATCCGCCTCGGTAGTCTCCACCATCTCCTGCAACTCTCGAAGTTTACCGGTGCCGATGTAGGTACCCAGTTGGATGTGTTGCCGCTTCTGCGTCATTTCACCCACCACCACTGCCCCCGCCGTCTCGGCTAGGCCGCGGATTTCATCGCAGGGGTCATCACCTGTCCACGGACGATGAGGCAAGCTGATCGACACCAGAATGGCGCGTTCTTGCTGAACAGAAAGATCGGAGAAATTGGTATCGAACGAGTTGCTCATGCCATCCCGGGGCTGTTAGGAGAACTCCACTGTAGCGGATGGTTCACACGTCGCCAGCGCGACTCTAGGATTGATGAATTGCAAAAAGCCTTACTCCACGATGACTTCATCTGGTTGAAGGCCAAATGGCCAAACGCAGTCGCTGGCATTGTTGAATGCAGCACTCACTGCGAATACCTACGTTCTCTGACTGTAGGCTATTTCAAAGTGTAGACTGGCTCCGAGTCTTCGTGGGTGTCAGTCCACCTTTTGAAATAGCTTCTCAGCCCATCGGGCGTGCCGTCGATGAGAAACAACGTAATGGCACGACCAACGGACATATCGACTACCAATTCAAGTAGAGACAGACGACTCATACAGTGGCTGCTTGTTAAGCCACAACTACATTCGCTTTTTTACGCCAAAGAGCCACCAACCCGAACAATCCGGTTGCGGCACCGAACATCAGCGATGGTTCCGGTACAGCAGTGAAGGCTGTGAAGGTGAGATCCAGCGTGTTAGTCGCGTCACGCTTTAGAAGGACGTTGGTAAATGTATTGCTTCCAGTTCCGGAAAAGAGATTGGCGTCTCCTGCCCCGAACAACCCATTCCCACTGTTTTTGCCTTCACCATTACGCTGGAATTGTGTCGTATTCGTACCTGCAGTAGCAAGTGTAATCGTGTAGGTCTTACCATTAATCAAACCAGCATCGTTATCGAGGTATATGTCAATCCCTCTGTTCGTGCCCTGCAGATTACTCAGGTTAAGCACACCATCTGCTCCGAGAGACAACTGACTGTTGTTAGTAATATTACCCGAACTGACAGCCAAAGTACTCCGAATAATTGAAGCAACATCACCCTGCTGATTCTTTCCGATCAATGTGGTGGTGCCATTCAGATTTAATTTGCCAGTGCCGGTGCCCGTGTCGCCACGGATGGAGCCACCAACATTAATTGTTGTCTGACCAGTCACCGTGCCGGTGCCGGCGAGTCTACCACCCGAGTTCACAGTTAATGCTCCGGCACCTGTTGTGCCAGTTCCGCTAACGTTTAATGTTCCTGCGTTCACCGTCAGAGGCCCAGCATAGCTGGAGTTAGTACCGCTGAGACTCAATACACCGTTGCCCGACTTGGTGATCGAACTCGCCGAGGTACCTGTGATGGCACCGGAAATCGTCGTGTTGGCCGTTGTGTTCACCGTCAATGCATTACTTCCAAGTGCAATCGTGCCGCCGAATGACAGCAACTGATTAGCCGTTGCAGAACTATTCGTTACGCCGAAAGACCCACTTGCCGTGATGTTGGAATTGATCGTCTGATTGGTAGCCACAGTGCTGGCCACGGAAACAGAACCGCCGGACGTGATTGTGATTCCCTGCCCACCAATGGTGTAGGCCGCTGGTGTTGCATTAAATTGGATGCTTTGCAGCAGAATACTTGAAGCAAGAGTGAGCGTCGTGTTGGTGCTCGTTTGGCTAAAGATCGCTGATTCAGTCGATAAATCTGGCGGTTTGGCGACGGCCGCGGAGGTAGTGTCATTAAGCCAGTTCGTCGCCGTGTTCCAGTCTCCAGACGTTGTACCAACCCAGCGATAAGGGGTTTGTGCCAGTACGGTTGAAGGTGTCAGAACGAGTAGAAACGCAACCACAAGACTTTTGAAAGACGACATCAGAGACGGGTTCCACAAATAAGATGTCCCAACTGTAGGCAGGGTCGTGTCCACGACGGCGGGATTTGCTGTGGAATGAAAGAGATAACTGTGTCGGCTGACCTCTATCAAGGCCAGAGCACGAGATTTAACTCACGACATGAATTTGCTGCGAAGTGCCACCAAAATCGATTGAGCGGCACTTCAACAACATCAACTACGCCCCTTGGTACTTCTCGATCAGCACCTTGGCGGTTTCAGGCCGCATGATGCGTGGGTCGGGCAGTTCGCCTCGGCCAAGCTGAGCGCGGAGGTCGGTACCGCTGATGCTCACCGGCTTCCATTCCTTCGGACACTCTTCCACCAACTTCACCCGACCGGCCTCGGCGTAGAATGCGGCGAAGCCGACTTTCACAGGTTGAATGAGCAACTCCCCACGCAGTTGATCGAACTTGCGGTGGGCGGCGAGACCGTCCCAGATTTCCGATTTGTCGTCGTACGGTGCGTCAGCATGCTTGCGACCGATGACGATGTCGGTAAAGCCAAAGTTCTGGCGGTAGATGGCGTGCATGACGGCTTCGTTCGGCCCGGCATAAAACATCTTGATGTCCAGCCCGATGAGATGCACGCGCTCAGCACAGGCCACGCCGACCTTCTTCCACAACTCCTCATCGCTGTCGCCAACGCCGATGGCTTTGTTGTCGATGAGTGCGCGGTAGGTCTTCATCCGTGTGGCAGCATCCACGTCATCACTCTTGGTTTCGCCAACCAACGGATTCAACACAGCCCCAGCGAAGTGCCCTTCACGAATGAGTTTTTCCAACCCGGCCACCAGAGCAAACTCGTGGGCACGGTGCAGTGCATTGCGGGTCTGGAACGCCACGACGCGATTGTACCCTACCTTGTTGAACAAGGCACGCACTTCAGTGGGTGACAACACGGTGTCACCGAATTGCGGGTTCTTCGGTTGCGGCAGTACTTGTACATCGCCACCCACGAGGAACGTGCGTGGGTCGTCGTTCGCAATGCGGGCACCGGGGTGATCCGTCCGAGTGGTGCCGTACACCGCCGCGTTGTACATCGGCTTGTTCCACGGATACGCATCTTTCAGCGTCAGCACCGCAACGAACTCACCTGCCAT
>JBBRME010000016.1:0-35865 GCA_038230995.1 Gemmatales bacterium | reverse complement strand
CTTATGGACTGGATCTCACGGCCAGCATGCCTTTTGGCCATGTGCAAAAGCCTGGCCGAAAGGCGTTTTTGGCTAACGGGCGACGTTATTCGCCGGTTTTTTTTTCCCCGGCTACTAACGTCGCCGGTTCGCTTTCCCTCAAGGACGAAGCCCCCATGCCCGCGGATGCGGCCCCCACCACCTGGACGGTGCAGCAACTGCTCGCCTGGACAACCAAGCACTTCGCAAGCAAGAACATCGAACAACCATCCGTCGAGGCCCGCACACTGCTAGCGCATGTACTGGAATGTCGACCGATTGATGTGCTCACCCGCTACGGCGAAGAACCCACCGACCCTCAGCGCAAGGCGTTCCGTCAACTGATTCAACAACGTATCGAAGGCTGCCCGGTGGCTTACCTCGTGGGCAGCCGCGACTTCTACTTGCTGACCTACGACGTCAACTCCGCAGTGCTCATCCCCCGGCCCGATACCGAAACCTTGGTGGAGACCACACTCGCTTACCTCAAGCACAAGCCCGCCGCTCGCATCCTTGATGTGGGCACTGGCAGTGGTTGCATTGCCGTGAGCCTGGCCCATCAACTGAAGCAAGCAAAAGTCACCGCCATCGACATCAGCCCTGATGCCGCTGAGGTGGCCCATAAGAACGCCAAGAAGCACGGCGTAGCGGATCGTGTGTCGGTACTCGTGGGTGATCTCTTCGCCCCGGTGCCAAGCGGCGAGACCTTTGACGCCGTCGTGAGTAATCCGCCGTACATTCCGCCGTCGGAGATTGAAACTCTTGATGTGGGCGTGAAGGACTACGAACCGCGGCTCGCCCTCGACGGTGGCCCGGATGGGCTGGCCTTCTACCGTCGGCTGGCAAATGATGCCCCGGCGTACCTCGTGCCCGGTGGCCTGCTACTGCTGGAAATCGGCTGGACGCAAGAACCAGCAGTGCGGCAGATTCTTGAAGCCAACGGGCACTGGCACAAAGTGGAATCGCACAAGGACATGGGAGGCCGCTGGCGAGTGGTCACGGCTCGCTTGAACTCATGATTTCGCCCGGATGTGATTGATCAACACGTCCACAGCATGCTCGTTATTCCACTCCCAAGGCACAATCAGATGGGCGTGGCTTTTGCTCGGCTCCACAAACCGGGCATGCATATCTCGGACAGTCGTCAGGTACTGCCCGGCGATGCTCGGCAGGTCACGCCCGCGTTCCGCTGAGTCGCGCAGGAATCGGCGCAGCAAGCGGATGTCGGCCGGTGCTTCTACATACACGTTGAGATCGAGACAGTCGCGAATATCTGGTATAGCCAGCACGAGGATACCTTCCACCAGCACCACGGTGCGGGGTTCCAACAGAGTGGTGATCGGTTTGCGGCTGTGCGTGTTGAAGTCGTAGTCCGGCTTTTGGATCGCTCGCCCAGCTTGCAACTCGCGGAGATGTTCCAGGAACAACTCGGTGTCCAAAGCATCAGGATGATCCCAATTATCCGTGGTGCGCACGTGCTCCGGCATCTCGGCCCGGTTGCGGTAGTAGGCATCGTGTGGCAGGTGAACCAACATGTCACCAACGGCTTCGAGCAACTTCTCCACCAAGGTGGACTTGCCCGAACCTGATCCGCCGCCGATACCGATGGTGATACTCATGCTGGGTGGTGTATCACTCTCCGCCTATGCTGTCAGTACCACGGCGGGGATCTCCATGCCCAGCGATTTCTGGTTTCGCTTCAGCACTTATCTCGCTCTCGGGTTAGCCTGCGTCTGCCTGGGCTACGCCGAATACGACTTGCTACCAGAGGTGGCGGTGTTTGCCGGTGTTGTGATTGCACTTCTCGTGGTGTCGTTTTTCCTGGATCGTCGCTTTGAATTGAGCTTGGGCAAAGCGAACATCGTCGGCTTGGTCATCGGTATTTTGGGCACCGTGTGGTTGATCGCAAACCTAGCCAACCCTCGCAAAGAGGGGCCAATGGCGGTTGTGGAGTGGCCGAACAACCTGCCTCCGATTGTAGCCCCGCTTCTGCTCGTGTTGATTCCCGCAAAGCTCTTCCGCCCCAAGCACATCGGCGATTGGTGGGCCATGCACGGCGTGGCCGTGACGGGTGTAGCCCTCGCCGCAGCGATGGCCGACGATATCTGGTTCGTGCTGATTCTGCTCGGCTATTGCATCTGCGCCACGTGGAGTTTGATCCTCTTCTTCTACAGGCGGAGTGGCAGCCTACTCGCGCCGATTCCGAACCAAGCCGTGACAACGCCTGCACAAATTCTCTCGGCCACATTCGACGAAAGCCCACCAAAGTATGTGCTGGCCAGGTCGTTTCTCTGGCTGATTCTCGCGGCGTGCTTGGCCATGCCGTTGTATCTGGTGCTGCCCAAAGGTGAGGAAAGCTGGAGCTTGGTGAAACGGAAGTACGAGATCGGATTGTCGAAGGAAGGCGAAGTGGACATGAAGTCCACGGGTGAGTTGAAGCCGACCGACGAAGTGGCCTTTCACCTGACAGTGACAAACATCTCCGGCCAGCAAGTTCATGAGTTGCCCGACGACCTGCACTTTCGTGGGCGGTCACTGACGTACTACAACCGCGATTCGAAATACCAATGGAAGCAAGCCCCGCTGCCAACCGGTTTCCCGATGCTCGGGGTTGGCTTACCGTTGAATCGGAATCTGGCTCTGCTTAATTCGTTCGGGCCAGACACCTTAAAAATCGACTTTAACCCAGAAAAGAAAGAACGAGTGACGGTGCTGGCCGCACCCGTGTTAGTGTCGCCAGTTCATACCACGGTGGTCGGCTCGCAAGGTACGGCGTGGTACAGGACTGGAGATTTCTCGACGTTGACAAGTAACATCGCTGACTTCGGTAGCTACACGCAACTCTACTCGCCCACCCTCACCGATGTCGGCTTGCCGCTTGAATGCCAGAACCTGCTGCGGATGCGTACAGCCATCATTGGCATGATTCAAACCAGCGAGCCGTACTACCAAGAATTTGCGATGAACGTGCTGAACGAGTTGATTGCATCGGGCAAGCTTCCGGCCACAGTGAAAGTGACGAACGACCCCGCCGAGTTGATCCGCACAGATGACCACGAAGCCGTTGCACGGGCCTTCAGTGATTACTTCACTTCCTCCGGGCAGTTCGAGTACACGACGAATCTGAAAATCAAGGATCGCGCTGTTGATCCCATCGTGGACTTCCTCAAGAACACGAAGACAGGTCACTGCGAACGCTTCGCCTCGGCACTTGTGCTTGTGCTGCGATCCCTTCGCATACCGTGCCAGTATGTGTCGGGCTATCGTGGCTGTGAACAAGACGAAGAAGGTAACTTCATCATTCGCCGTAATGCGGCCCACGCTTGGGTGGAAGTCCTCATTCGTCGTCCCACGCCAGCCGGTTATGCGTTCGATGCTGCCACGCCTGATGACTGCAAAAGCCATCTCTATCACTGGATGATGCTTGATCCAACCGTCGGCGGTGACATCACGGCTGTCGCGAAGAAAACCTGGTGGCAACAAATAGGTTCATACATTACGGCGCTGTTTGTCGGGTACGACAAAGACCGCCGTGCGCAAGTTCTTGCCGACCTTGGTCGCCTAGCCATAACCATTGGACCTGTTGTGTTGATCGCCTTCATCGGGTTGATCGTGGGGTTGCTCGCTTGGAATCGCAAGCGGAGAACCTCAGCTGTCGAACTGATAGCGTTGCCGTGGTACGGGCGATACTTGCAGGCATTTGCTAAGGTGGGGCTGCACCCCGGCGAGAGCGAAACCCCACGCGAAACGGCGGATCGATTTACGGGGTTACTTCACTCGAAGAATCACCCGGTTACACATCTGCCAGTGTTCGTCGTGAGCAAGCTGTACCGGATGCGTTATGCCGGGCAGGAACTGACTGCAGAAGAGATAGAACAGATTGACACTGCGTTGACGCAACTGGATCAAAGCCTGACGCCAGCGTCCCTCGCTACGAACTCCACGGAAGCTGTTCCATCATGATGATGCTGCTCTTGTTTGCCGACGACCCGGTGACGGATCTTGCCAACGACTCCGCGAAGAAGCTCATCACCACGGTGATTGTGTCGGGCATCACCTCGCTGGTGGCGTTTTTGTTTGGCCGCTACTACGGACGATACAAAGCCCGCCGCGAGTGGATGAGCAAAGAGTTCCTGCACCGCGTGATTGTAAGCCTGAACATCTTCGCGGATGGCTACTTGAAGATCCGCACAGTCCTGGAGCGTTCGCTCGAGTCGGTCTTCCTCAACCCGGTGGCGATTGAGAAGGTGCAACTGGCCGCGAAAGACTGCACGAAAGATCAGCCGCTCTTGATCTTCCCGAAGGAGGATCGCTGGTTCATCCTCAACTTCGTGTTGAATGCGGTTGCTGAGCAGTTTGCTACTGGTCAGGTGCGGCAGGACGCCGGCGTGAGCGTGACCAAAGTGAAGTATGCAATGTTCCTGACCTGCGAAGTGGTGGGCGATGAACGCATCCGCAAGATTCGAGCGATGCTGATTCAGCAACAGCACTTGGAACAGTTTCCGTATTCGGACAGCTTGCCGAAGTTGGAAAACCCGTGGCATGAAGACCGCATGCGCACCCTGCGTCAAGCTGCTGCGATGTACGCCAAGGAGCCTGATTTGTTTTTGATGTTGGAAGTGTGTGTATAACTAGCGCGAAGCGTCACCGAGTGGTTTCGGTTTGTCACTCTCTGACGTTTCGTTCTCGTATGTGGAACTGAAAAATCCGATTCCAACTGATGACACTACATTGGGCACGACTTACTCCCACGGCCCAAATCTGTTCTAAGCTCCACTCACGCCAGACTCTTGGTGCGCGGGTGAGTCATGTTCTTATTTTGTCCAAAGTGCAACGCTCAGCACTCGTCCATGGGGCGATGCCCCCGTTGTAGTAGTCGTTTGCTATCGCCGGTCGAAGCGGCGGATATGCTTCCCAAGACGGTTCCTTCAGCAGCCCCAAATACGCAAATCCACTCAACGTTTCCACGCCGGGTTGTCGTAGGAGTGCTCCTGGCCTTGGGTTTTCACCTGACGTTACGCGAATGGACATTAGCCACCCTTGGCATAATGGGGATGTCCACGGAAGTCGAATCGTGGGAAGGGTTGAACTTCGCAATTCGTGCCCTCTCGACGTTGATTGGGGCTGTTGTTGCTGGAGCCGGGCGGAAGAAATCGTTCAGCACTGGTGCCATTGTCGGGTCGGCCAGTCTCGCCGGGTACTTATTACTTGATGCTTATCCCTACTTGCAGATCGACTTCTGGCCTATCGCCAAAGGGAGTTCGTTTGTGGTTGTCGGGTGTTTACTCAGCTACCTTGGCGGGTTCATCTGGCCGCCACCTGTGGAGCTGGCCGAACCAGTGTCGCCACGGAACAGCTCGCTGCTGACGTTGAAGCCACAGGATTCAGCGGATCAGGTTGAAGAAATACCCACAAGCTGGAATCGCTTACTGATTTCGACCACGCTGATTGCTTGCTGCCTGATGGTAGCGCCACGCATCAGCAGCAGTATTCTTGTGCTTACACCGAACCTCAGCGAAATGCTCCGCGATCCGCAATCCATCCCGAGGTTGCAAACACAAATCGCAGGGCTGATCATCCTCCTTGCCGGTCTGCTGGCTGGTACGGGCACGGGAGCAGGACTCCGGCATGGGTTGATGGCTGGAATCGCCGGTGCCTTGGGAATGATTGGCCTCACGACTGCTGCGAAGCCGGAGTTCCTTCGCATCGGGAACTACGTGGCGAACCTCTTTCACTGGGAAGCAGGTGATCCGAAAGTGATGATGACACTCGGCGGTTTTGCTTTCGTGCTAGCAACGCTTGGTGGGGTGTTGGGTGGGTCATTCTTCCCACGCGTTCGCAAGAAGAAGCGTCGTCGCTCGGATCATTGATTCATCAGCTTATTTCAATGGCAACACGGGGACATGATCTCCGGCCTTGGCATGAAACTCACCTGCTGGAAACAACTGCAGTGCATTAGCTTCAACCAGGGCACGAATCGTAGATGACCCCTGCCACGGCAACGGCTCCACACCAATCGAATGGATCTTGGCAGGCGCATAGGTCGGGCGATCATGCTTTGAGTGACAATCAATCGTCAATTGGGCTGGGATGGGTGTGATTTGAGGTGACCGTCCCAGCATCACGAGCAGGGCGGGTCGAACGAACAGGTGAAAACAGACGAAGGCGCTCAACGGATTTCCCGGCAGTCCGAACACCAGCGTGCCACCGATGGTGCCAAAGAGCACCGGTTTACCCGGCTTCATGTTCACCTGATGGAAGACTGTAACCAAGCCAAGCTCAGCCAGTACCTTCGGGACGTGATCGTAATCACCCACCGAGACTCCACCGGACAGGATCAACACGTCGCTCGTCAAGCATGCGGAAATCGCCGAGCGGAGTCGAGTAGGATCGTCCGGCACCAGCAACTCGTTGATCACTTCTGCCCCGCACGATTGGGCCAGCCCCGCGATCATTGGCCCGTTGCTGTTACGAATCTGACTGCCAACGGGCTTTTGATTCACCGCCACGAGTTCACTGCCCGTGGCCAATACCGACACAGTTGGCCGTTGAACCACAGGCACGGTCGTGCAACCCAAGGTTGCAAGCAAACCCAGCACCGCTGGGTTGATCAGCGTACCCTGAGGCAACACCACATCGTCGATCTTCATGTCAGATCCGCGACGCAAAATGTTCTGCCCTACTCGTGCAGTTTGCGACAACTGGATGTGATCCTGTTCACGTTGCACATCTTCCTGCTTCACCACGGCATCCGCACCCAGTGGTAGCGGTGCACCCGTGAAGATACGCATGGCCTCGTGAGGCAATAACGGGTCGCTTGTTGCACCACCCGCCGGGATGACTCCCACCACCCGCAGTCTGTTTCCATCACCGGCCCGCACGGCGTAGCCGTCCATCATCGACTTATCAAACGCTGGGCTGTCCTGCTCCGCACGGATGTCGGCAGCGATTGTGCGATCGAGACAGCCCAAGCCGAAGGGAATCGAGGCAGTTGATCCGCAGCGAACGTGTTGGAGGACAAGCTGCTGTGCGGCAGGAACGTCGATCATGATGAAACTCACCCGTAAATGACAGAAGCCGCGAGGGGTTATGCCCTCACGGCTTCGAGTCGGATTATTGCCAGCGGCGTTACTTGAAGTCGATGTTCAGATCTTGACCTGCAACGACTTCCACTTCGATGCCGGATGTTTTCACATCTTGGAACTTCTTTGGAATATCGGACCCTTTGGTTTGTGGTGGGCCAGTGGGTGCGCCGCCGTTACCAGCTCCGCCCGGAGGGCCCGTTGGTCCGCCGCCTTTAGAAAAGCCAGCGCCGCCCTTGGCGTATGGATTACCACCACCGCCGCTGCTTCCTGCGGGAGGGCCGCCAAGTTTGAGTGCAACCTTGCATTTGCCCAGCGGAACACGGCCACCATAGACTCCAGAAGGCTCAACACCTGCACTGCCGGATTCTGATGGGTTTGCGGATGAGACAAACTCAATCGAGCAAAACGTACCGGGTTCTTTACCGTTGACGGTAACTTTACCCTTAACGGGATTACCTGGTAGTGTATCCGCTGGTTTGTCACCACAGCCAGTTACGAAAACCATTGCAAGTGTAACACCGCACACAAGCAAGAGAAAACGAGATCGGGAGAGCATGTTGAACCTTTGAAGAAGAGTTACGCGAAGTTGACCAGAAATGCGATAAGGGCACACGATAGACTCGTATGCCCTTAAGAATTGCTACTGAGAGACGATTAAGGATCGATGAGTGTTTCGCCGCCACCTGGTGTCAGGCGGAACCACACTTGCAGGCGAGTCGCACCGTGGCGAATGCTGGTCACGCTACCGTCACCCATGAGGAACCCTGCTCCGCCAGCGAATGGGCCGCCCCATGCACCGCCACGATCGATGTTTGGTGCATCACGTTGAACAGTTGCTGCTTGGCCGTTCCAGTACTGACCGAAGTTTGGATTCCAGATACCACCGATGTTGGTGCCGCTCCACGAGTCCCAGTTTGGGCCGCGGCAGGTACCACCCGAACCGCCGAAGCGGACGGTTTCATCCCAGTTCCAGCCGTAGCGTGGGGTGTATTGGTCGGTACTCAGCGACTTTTCACCAACAAGGATCGTGTTGGACGAACCATCGCGGATGGTTTGGATCGAGAAGTTCGCAGTGGCTTGAATCGGTTGTTCCCACCAGCCGCGGTCATTGATCACTTGCCAGTTGCCGGCGTAGTCGGTGGTTGCGCCACGTGCGTAGTTGGCAGCTGCACCGTTGCCGTTACCAGCGATGCCGTTGCCGCTACGAGCTGGGTTAATGTACGTCTTGATGGGTACGTTATCGTTGTAACTACGATAAAGGTTTTCTTGTTCAATGAACGGCAGAATCTTGTAGGCCCATGAGGCGTACATTGGCAGGTTGGTGGCCGACCCGCTCCATTGCAGGTTGTGATCCCACGACCCGTTGTTCGGCAAAGCGCCGTACGTGTCGTTGAAGTTGTGCATTGCCAAGCCAATTTGTTTCAGGTTGTTGCCGGATTGCATCCGTGCAGCAGCTTCGCGTACTTTTTGTACGGCAGGAAGCAAAAGACCAATCAAGATGGCGATGATTGCAATCACCACCAGCAATTCGATGAGCGTAAAGCCCGATCGCTTGCGGGAGAGAACCTTAGACATGGAGAGACCTCGAAAAAGCGTTACCCGGAAAAAGAGAAGAATGATGAGACGGGGCCGCGTTCGACATGAAAAGAGGACGCGGGAGAACGTCTCAGTCCTATATATACCCGCCAGCTGCTGAGTCTGTCAACACGCTGGAAAGAATTAATCTGAAATCTGCGAGAAATTTTGGAACTATCCGCATTGCGGCATGAAGTTCGCGCATCAGCGTTGTGCCATCTGCAATCGCCGGACAAGGTACTCTCCAAGCGATTGGGCTAAACTTCGATCGGTGCGCATGAGCAGGTAGTCGATCCTGCTCGCATCGCACCCGCGTTGCAGTTCTTCCCGAAACTCATTCATGACGCGAAGATACGCCGGACGCAACAGATGCGGACGTGCCAGAAGTGAGTCCGCACCCTCCAGGTTCTGAAAGCGGATGTTGCCATCCAGCGGGAAGTCTAACTCGTCGGCATGCATGATGTGCAGCACACAAACTTCGTGCCCACGGAAGCGGAGTTGTCGCAATCCACCAAGGAGTGCCTGCACATCCTCGAAGCAATCCGAGATCACAAAGACGATCCCGCGTCGGTTCACGTGCTCTGTGACTTGGGACAGAAACGGGCCGATGGCCGTCTTGCGTTCGCTGGTGGCGGCTTCGAGTGTTTTGCAAATCGCGTGGATGTGGGTCATCGCACCGCTGGGTGGTAGCTCGGTTCGCAGTTCGGAGTCGAAGGTTCTCAACCCGATGCTGTCGCGCTGACGGATGATGGTGAACGCCAGGCTCGCGGCCAGCAGCTTGGCGTACTCCAGCTTGTTTTGGTCGCCTTCGCCGTACTTCATCGAGGCACTGGTATCCACTAGCAGGTGGCCGATGAAGTTGGTTTCCTGTTCGTACTGCTTCACGGTGTAGCGTTCGCTGCGGCCGTAGCTTTTCCAGTCGATGTGGCGGATGTCGTCGCCGGGTACGTATTCGCGGTGCTGCACGAACTCGACGCTGAAGCCCCGGAACGGCGACTTGTGGTCGCCTACGCGTAGCCCCTCGACGATCTGCCGGGCCTTGACGCCCAGGGCTTCGGCGCGGGCGAGGATTTCGGGGTTGAGGAGTGTAGACATGACGTTCGTTCCGAGTTTAAGTCAGTTTCACCGCAGAGGGCAAAGGAGAGCACGAGCGGAGACTCAGTAAAGGCAGGATTCACCACAGAGACACAAAAGCACAGAGTTCAAAACCAGGCTTTGAATTGTCTCTGCTCTTGTGTCCTCTTCTTTCTCTGCGGTGAAATCTTTTTTGCTTCCGGCTACCGTTCCGTGCTCGTGGCTGCGCTGCGGATGAGTTTCTTGATGATGTCTTCCACGGTGATGCCTTCGCTCTGGGCCGCGAAGTTCAGCATCAGTCGGTGGCGCAGGATCGGCGTGGCCACTTCCACCACGTCGTCACCACTCACATGATTCGATCCACGCAGCACCGCGTGGGCCTTGGCGGCAAGGATCAGGTTCATGCTGGCCCGTGGGCCTGCGCCCCAGGTCACGTGCTTGTTCACGAAGTCCGCTGCCTCGGGGGTCTTCGGTCGGCTCTTGCGGGTGATGTTCTTGGCAAAGTCGAACACTTTGTCACTCACCGGCACGCGGCGCACCACTTGTTGCAGTTGCAGGATGTCTTCGCCGTTGAGTACCGGATTGACCGTCTGCTTCACATCCGATGTGCCAAGGCGCATGATCTGTTCTTCTTCGTCCGCCGTGGGGTAATCCACTTTGATCATGAACAGGAAGCGGTCGAGCTGGGCTTCAGGCAGCGGGTAGGTGCCTTCTTGTTCGATGGGGTTCTGTGTGGCGAGTACGAAGAACGGGTTCTTCATCAGGTGATCGACGCCGCCGATGGAGCACTTGCGTTCCTGCATTGCTTCCAGCAGTGCGGCCTGTGTCTTGGGTGGGGTACGGTTGATCTCATCGGCCAGCACGATGTTGCCGAAGATCGGCCCAGGGAGGAACTTGAACATCCGCTGCCGGGTGGCCGGGTCGTCCTGAATCACTTCGCTACCGGTGATGTCGCTGGGCATTAAGTCCGGCGTAAACTGAATGCGCTTGAAGCTGAGTTCGAGTGCTTGGGCTAACGTCGACACCATGAGCGTCTTGGCCAAGCCGGGCACACCCATAAGCAGAGCGTGACTTCGGCAGAAGATCGCCATCAGCAGTTGATCGACCACTTGATCCTGCCCGATGATGATCTTGCCGATCTCCTTGCGGAGCTTGGCGTGGGCATCGCGGACTTTCTGAATCAGGTCGCCGTCGTTCGTCGTGGACATGGGATAACCAGGGGGTGGGGCGGAGTCGCTCCGCATTGTATCCCCCTGAGACTACCCAACCGGCACGTGAAGTTCCAAGAAAAAGAACTGGCAGACAAGCAAGTTCACGGCAGAGAAACATAACCCGAAGACAATTTTCACCACAGAGGCACAGAGAGCACGGAACTAAGACAAGACAGAAGCCTATTTTGCTAACTCTGTGTCTCAGTGGTAAAACACTTCAACTCAACTACGCTGGCAGGGCCACGGCATCGTTCTTTTCCTTGAAGTTGGCGATGGCAGCCTTGATGGCGTCTTCGGCCAGCACCGAGCAGTGAACCTTCACCGGCGGCAGGGCCAACTCTTCGACGATCTCAGTATTGCTGATCGCCATGGCTTCATCGAGGCTTTTGCCTTTGAGCCACTCGGTGGCCAGGCTGCTACTGGCGATGGCCGAGCCACAGCCGAAGGTCTTGAACTTCGCGTCCTCAATCTTCCCTGTGGTCGGGTTGACGAGGATTTGCAAGCGCATCACGTCGCCGCACTCCGGTGCCCCGACGAGGCCGGTGCCCACGTTGGCATCCTTGGCGTCGAAGGTGCCCACGTTACGCGGGTTGTTGTAATGCTCGAGAATCTGGTCACTGTAAGGCATGTTATCACCATGTATAATGTTGAGACTTTGGGGTTTCGTGTACAGTGTTGGTTACTGTTCGGGTTGCTTCTCGCGGCCAAATTCATCTAGGCCAAACATCGCAAAGATTTCGGCGGGTGGAATCCACACAGCTTGGCCATCACGCAGAGTTGGGATTGAACGACCCATGCGGGCATGTTCCAGTAGTGCCTTTCGGTTGGCATGGTTGTAGGCAGTATCAGTTGTTGCTCTTCGACTTCGGATCGCATCCAGATTTTCATTCCGCGTCATTGTGGGCACTCCTCACAAAATCATTCCAAGCGGCTTCTGACTCGTACTCATATTGGTCGCCTGATCCGATTGCAATCAACCGTCGCTCTCCAAGCGTGTTATCAACGACTTCCCATTCATCCGCGAGTGGACGATACAACTCTAAGAAGTTCCGCACACTTCTACCGTAGCGTCGTTTCACGTCCTCATCTGGTATGTGATGACCACCACTTTGGACTCTCAACGCGACACGATCAATCGCAACATCTGATGATGCCAGCCAAGTATAATATAACAACACTTGATATCCATTCGACTTCATCTCCTTCAACCATGGCACATAAGTTCTTGCAGCCAAGGTTGTCTCGAATGCAAAGTCTCGACGTTGATCAGCGAGATCCTTCATCCATTCCAGCATCACCCGACCAGCACGGAATGCTTCGCGCTCCGGATTCAACTGATTCAGCCCTCTTGCAATGGCGTCGGCGTTTGTGAACACCGGAATGCTCAACACATTCACCAAAAGCTCGAAGGCCGAAGTCGTCTTCCCGGCTCCGTTCACACCACCCAGCACGACAACTCGCGGGGGCTGGCTCATCAATGCCCGGCCCATTGGATCGTCTTGAGGTCGATGCCGGCTTTGGCCATCTCGAACAACGGGCTCATCTCTCGGAGGCGGTTCACTTCCTTCACCACCAGTTTGGCTACGTAGTCCACTTCTTCTTCGGTGCTAAATCGACCGAGGCCGAAGCGGATGGAACTGTGGGCCAGTTCATCGCCTACGCCCAAGGCTCGCAGCACATAACTCGGTTCTAGGCTGGCACTGGTACAGGCCGAGCCGGACGACACAGCCACATCCTTAATACCCATCATCAACCCTTCACCTTCCACATAAGCAAAGCTGATGTTTGCGTTGCCGGGCAGGCGCTCGGTCGGGTGGCCGTTCAGGTAGCTTTCAGGCAGGCCATCCATGATGGTCTTGCGGAGTTTCTCCCGCAGTGTGAACGTTCGCTTCACTTCTTCGGCCATCTCTAGGCGAGCAATTTCTGCCGCCTTACCGAAGCCCACGATCAGTGGCACTGGCAGCGTTCCGCTACGCATACCACGTTCGTGGCCACCGCCATCGAGCATCGGTTCCAAGCGAACTCGTGGGTCTTTCTTGCGCACGTACAACGCCCCGATGCCCTTGGGGCCATACATCTTGTGGGCCGTCATACTCAGCAGATCGATACCCATCGCTTGGACATCCACGGGCACCTTACCCACGGCTTGCACGGCATCCGTGTGGAACAGCACACCCCGAGCCTTGCATACCTTGCCGATCTCGGCAATCGGCAGCACTGTGCCAATCTCGTTGTTGGCGAACATGATGCTCACCAGGATCGTCTTGTCGGTGATCGCATCCGCAACTTGTTGGGCGGTCACTCGGCCATCGGCATCCACGGGCAGATAGGTGATGGTGCAGCCATCGCGTTCCAGCCGCTTACAAGTGTCGAGCGTCGCTTTGTGCTCTGTCACCTGCGTGATGATGTGGTTGCCCTTTTTCTTGTACATCGCCGCCACGCCCTTGAGGGCGAGGTTCGTGCTCTCCGTAGCGCCACTGGTGAAGATGATTTCCTTCCCCGTGGCCCCGATGAGCTTGCCGATCTGATCGCGGGCCGCATCAACAGCGGTCTCGGCTTCCCAACCGTATTGGTGGTTACGGCTGGCGGCGTTGCCGTAATGATCGGTGAAAAATGGCAGCATAGCCTCGACAACACGCGGGTCTGTCCGCGTTGTGGAGTTGTTATCGAAGTAAATCGGAAACTTCAACATAGTAGATACTCTGATGTTAGATGATGAACCGCAGAGTCACCGAGACACAGAGAAGATAATAATCAATATTGATTTCAACTCTGTGACTCCGTGCCTCTGTGGTTAGGTTTTAGTTGTCATCACACTCGGTTGGCGATAGCCCAGGGTCTCCAGCGCCGGTTGGTTCATCCCTGTCGGGGTGAATACATCCGCAAGGGTGATCCCCTTCAGCACGTCCATCAGTCGGCGGTGGATTTCCGTCATTGGCTTCTTAACCGGGCAAACGTTCTCGACTTCACACGTTTCGGTTCCGCTGTTCGCAGTATGTTCGTTGCAGATCGTCAGTTTGAAGCCTTCTTCGAGGGCTTCCAGCAGTGCCGCCAGCGTGACCATGGCACTTGGTTGCAGCAGGATGTAGCCACCCTTCACCCCGCGCGTGCTCGACACAAACCCCTTGGCTCCAAGCTCTTTGAGGATGTTCGCCACGAACGACCGACTCAGTGCAAACTTCTCGGCAATCTCGCGGGCGTTGCCACTGGGGTGCGTGTGCAGGTACTGCAAGATCAGCAGTGCGTAATCGGCCTTTCGGCTGAGTAATGTCATGCGAGCGCCCCCTTTTCGCAGGTTCGTGTACGTACCTTAATGGTAGGCGCGTTATTGGTACAGTTCTAGTGCGATTTAGTTGAGACTGCGTCTCACGGATGTGTCTTGATTCTCTTTAAGTACATGACTTGCTTTGACTTGCGACAATCGCTTATTGAGACACAACTGGAGAAAGTTGGGGAGTAGGACTCCCTTCACGACGTTACTGGCGTCTCTTCAACGAGCCTGGGGTGCCTCGCAACGCCACTAATCCTAGGCTGTTAGGGTCGCGCCCTTCAGGCATGAACTAACGATAACTCCGCCTCTACACCAAGCTCAGCGTCCCGCGGGTGACGCCCAATTGGTTTAGGGCCTTGAGTTGCTTCCACGTTTGTTTGCCGTCGTCGGTGCCTTCGATCACGCGGCGGTAGCGCTCCACCAACCCGGCAATCTCTTCCGGCTTCTCTCGAAGTAAATCGAGTCGGAACCAGCGTAATCCATGCTCCTGCATCCGGCGGATGTACTCCGCACCGCTCTGTGGCAGGCTGTTAAATACTGTGTTCCGGCAGCCCGTGTCCGGGTGAACTGGGAAGCTCACGCCGGTGCGGTCCTTCAGTTCAATGGTGTGGGCTTCGCAGGGCCGACCGCAATCGCGGTGATCCTTGCCGGTGCTGAGGAACGCGGCGAAAACGCAATGCTCCATGTGAAACATCGGCATGTGCTGATGCACCACACACTCGAACCAACTCGGATCGCTGTTCTTGAATAACGCAGCAAGCTGTTGCCAGTTGAGATCGAAGCTTGGCACCATTCGCGACAAGCCGCTGTCACGGAACAGTTTGGCTGTTAGGTCGTTGGCAATATTCAAGCTGAAGTCGCCATACAGCGTAGTACCCGGCAACTGCTCCTGATAGTAGGCCAGGCTGCCGAGGTTCCGCACCAGCACCGCATCGGGCTTGGCCCGCACCACCAGTGCTTGAAACCCATCTTCGCCCGGCTTCCAGATACGGTTGGTGGCTAGCGCCAGTGTCACCCCGTTGTCGCGGGCCATCGTCACCGCTTCGGGGTACTTTCGCAGATCTTCAAAGTCGGCATACACCAGCGCGGGCTGGAGCTTGAGCACGGCTTCCAGTTGTGCGAGGTTGCGCACCAAGATGGATAATTGTGAGGTCGGTAGTTCTGAGTTTGGAGTCGGTCGTGCAGAGCGTAGCTTCGTCAAGGCACTTGGATTGGCAATCGCGTGGCCGGTGTGCAGGTGCTTGGTCAACTCCGTGGCACATTGACGGCGAAGATCGTTCAACACCGACTTTGGCACCATCGCGTTGGTTGGCACGGTCGAAGCAAACTTCGTCAGTTCAAATGGCGTATCCCCAAGGCGGGCGATGGCATCGCGTTGCTCATCCACGGTGGTGGCACGCTTGGTGGCTTCCACCAGTGGGCCGGGCCACTTGGCCGACGCTGACAATCCGTTGTCACCTGTCAGCGTCAACGTCATGTCACCACCGAGGGTGCCGCTGAGGTGACCCGTAACCGGTGTGCGACGCTGGACTTTATCCTGGTTGTAGCTCTGCTTCAATCGTTTGTTCAGTTCCGGATCGTCAGTCTTCCACACGGTTGTGCCGATGGGAATCCTGCTGAAGTCCATTGAGTTTGGCTCGAATTCCACTTCCGCTTGGTAGGTACTGCCGAAGGTTTGCACCCGCCAGAGGCGGCCACCCGGCTCGTTGTCGCCCGGTGTGCCAAGATCGAACAGCACGCCGTCGCCGGCCTTCAACGTTTCATTCATCCCCGGTTCGAGTTCCAGCACCACGGCCCGTTTGTTGAAGCGCATCACCTTGCCGAGCTTGTTACCCCGGCTCTTGGGGAAGCGTCCGCGCACCAGTATCTGGTGATTAACACCGTCGAGGAAGCCGTGGCCCAAGCCCCGGCTGAAGGTCTGCGCCACATCGAGTTTCTGCTGAGGAGTGAGTGACAATGGCTTGTCAGCGAGAGCTTCGTCGATGGCCTGGCGGTAGGTTTGCGTGGTCGCTGCCACGTACGGCCCACCTTTGAGTCGGCCTTCGATTTTGAAGGACACTACGCCAGCTTTGATGAGTGGCTGCACCAGATCGTAGGCTGCGAGGTCTTGCGGGCTGAGCAGATACGCCTTGTCGCCAAGTTCCCGCTTGGTGCCATCCACGATCATTTCGTAGGGCAATCGACAGGCCTGAGCGCACTGCCCACGGTTGGCACTGCGCCCGCCCAGTGCTTCACTGGTGAGGCACTGCCCGCTGTACGCCACGCACAACGCTCCATGGATGAACACCTCCACTGGCATACTGGTGCTGGCCGTGATCTTCTGAATGTCCGCTAGCGACAGTTCCCGCGCCAGTACCACCCGTTCGACACCCAGACTGCGGATGAACTCGATACCACGTGGTTCGGTCAGCGTCATTTGTGTGCTGCCGTGGATCGGCAGCTCCGGGGCCATCTCCCGGATCAAAGCCACCAAACCGAGGTCTTGAACGATGACGGCATCGACGCCCGCTTCCGCACAAGCCCGCACCACATCAGCGGCTCGTGGCAGTTCATCGCTAAAGATCAACACGTTGAGCGCCACGAAGCCACGCACGTTGTGATCGTGCAGGTACGTCATGACCTCCGGCAGTTCTTTGAGTGTGAAGTTGGCTGCACGGGCACGGGCGTTGAAGGCACTGAGGCCGAAGTAGACGGCATCGGCCCCGTTAGCCACGGCGGCCCGCATGGCTTCCCAATCGCCCGCCGGGGAAAGAAGTTCTGGTCGTTCGATGCTGCGCTGGTGGTTCATTTCACCATCGTAGCAGGTTACCACTCACCTGGAACTTCACCACCGGCACGAGTACCCATCGCTGACCTGGTGGCCTGCGTCATGTTGATCCGAATAAACACGACCGAACCGTCCATCATGAACGTGTTGGCCCAAGTTCAGTCCAACTTCGTGAGTGTTTCACGTGTGATGTTGAGGTGAGTATCATTCAGCTTCACCACCGGTGCATGTTTGGCCACGAGGCTCAGGAATGTGCGGCTGTGCAGTGGCTTCGCTGAAATGAGGCCCATGCTTGGCCACGGAAATTTGCGTTTCATGGCACTGGAGATGTCGTCAGCTAAAAACAAGCACGTTGTTGGCACAGCCTGCTTCTTGGTTTGGATGGCCTGTACTAAGCTTGCATCGTTCGCATCCGGATGATCGATATCCAGCACGAACAACGCAACTTGTTCGTGCCGTTGAAAGGCTTGCTTCAACTCTTCGACATCGCCGCAGTCGTCTACCAAGTAGCCTTGTTCACCGAGCAGCGTGCGTAGCACTTTTCGGATGAACGGACTTTGTTCGAGGATCAAAATCCATGGCAGAACCGGTGCTGCAGCTCGTTGGATTTTGTCCGCTTCAAAGGTTTTGAATGGTGTTACAACTCCACCCGTTTTGCGCTCCACGAGGCGTCGAACCTGCTCGCGCAGTTGCGGGTCCGCCGTCTGACTGGCTGCATAGGTCTTGAGCAATTTCACCGCATGCGATGTTTTGCCAAGATTGAGGTAGATCAGGCCGAGGATGTATAAATCAGCTTCATTTGCAGGCCGGCTCTCGAAGCGTTCGCGGCATTGTTCAATCAGCGTGGTGTCGTTATTCGGTCGTTGATCAAAAGCGGAGAGTTGCTCCAGCGTCAGCACGGCTCGGCAGGTCGGACAGGTCTTGATCGGGTTGCGATGAAGCGAATCGCAAATCGGGCAACTATTTGCCCCGTGCAACTTCTTGTAGGCCGAAAGCCGAACTCTAGCATCGGCGTGGTTGTGGTCGAGTTCAAGTGTTCGATTCAAGCAACGGATTGCTTCCGCGTCGTCGAGTTCTATTTTCGAGAGTTCAAACCAAAGCGTGGGGCGTTGCGGATCGTGAATCAAGGCTTCACGGTAGAGGTTGGCTGCGGGCAGAAAGTGTTTGGCTGCAACGTTCTCGCTGGCTTTCGTGTGAAGTTCAACGACGAGAGCTTGGCGCACGTCGTTGTCACCGGAATCAAGTTTCAGGATCGTACGCAGGCATTCAATCTTCTCATCCGAAGTCGACACCAGTTCCGAGAGCAGTTTCCAAGCCATGCCATTGAGGGGATCCAACTGCACACACTGTCGAACAATGAACAGCGCCCGAACTCGATTTCCTAGGCGGAGGGATTCCAAACCGCGTGCAAGCATCTCTTCGGATGCAGGCGGAGCAGGAGTGCGAGTTCCCAATCGAATGTTGGTTGTGCTTCGGGTCATCTGTCTTGGTGTTGGGGGGTCTTTACAACCATGTAGTTCTACTCTGCACGTGTTGTCGTGAAATTCTTCAATTCCCATGTCGGAAAGTTCAGCAATTCGTCGAACTGTTCGGTGTGTTGAACTGGGAAGTGGAAATCTGCGCCGGGTCGTAGAAGGTGCTTTGCGTTTGTGCAATAAAGTTGAGCCGCTGACCTAGGCCTGTTCACTTGCGTGGGCGAGTCGGATCGCCTCGGCGAGGTGTGCTTCGGCTGCGGTGAGAGCCTCGTCGGCGGTGCCCCAGGTCACGAGTGTCCAAGCTTGATGGGTACGTTTCAGGGTGATCATTCCGCCGGAAAGGGTCACGCGAAGCTCTCGCCAGTCATCCGGAGGTGTTTCGTCGGGGAACGCTGGTTGGCCGTCGATCATCCGCAACAATGGCGTTTCGCCCATCGAAACGAGCCGCTTGGCCACTGCTTCCCAACTTGGTTCACCACTTGGCAACTGGATGCTGCGAGAGAGGCCCATTGACCCTACCCCCGTGCTTTAGCAGCGGTGAGGCGAGGCAGTGGCGCAAGTTCACGAGCGGCGATGATTGGGATCGTCACGGAATCGACCATCCGTGGCACTGGCAGGGTTTCGAGGTAAGTCGAAGAATCGCATTCATTCGCCAAGTCACCGAGGTGCGTCTCGAAGAAATCGACGAGCTTTTCGTGGTACAGAATCGGTTCAATGATTGGGGCTTGATTGTGCTTCGCCCTGGCAACCAACCACAACGTCTTTTGCACGGCACCAATCTTGGCAAAGAGCGCCTTGGCCATGTCCGGCTTGATGTACGTATCGGCCTGACCGTGGATCATGAACACTGGCGTGGTCAGATTCTTCAAGCTGCGTTCAATCCGCGGGAACTGCACCTGACGTTGGGCTGCCACGCGGTTCATCGCCACGATGGCAATACTTCCGTAGAGGAAGTTCGGAGCGACGCGTTGTATGAACTTGTGATTACTGTAGATCGACACCCAACGTCGCATATACGGCAACACCGTCGTGTAGGTGGCGAACGCACCATCGGTGACCACGCAGCGGACATCCGGGTCTTCAGCGGCAAGGAGTAAGCCGACGCTGCCACCTTTGCTGATTCCAAACAGGCCATATCCACGCGGGTCGGCATCCGGACGAGACTTCAAGTAAGCCGCGGCGGCGCGGGCATCGGCTACGTCTTTATGTGTCACCCATTGCATGGGGGCGTAGGTGGCTTCGGTTTCGCTGTCGCCTTGGTTGCGTGGTTCGTAGGCGAACACGTCGTACCCGGCATCGCGTAGCTTGTCGCAATAGGGGATGGCAGCCCAGCGGTTCGAACCGAATTCCAGCCCGAAGAGGATGACGCCCCGGCGGCTGTGGCTGCGGTGTTTGAGATAGCACCCACACAGCTTGGCACCGTCAACGGCTCGGAAACTCACGTCTTCGGCGTTGAGTTCTCGTTTGCCGCGTGGGATGATGAACAGTGGCTTTTCTTCGAAAATACGGATGACTTGATCGAGATACTTGGTGCGATAGTAGACGTGAATAGCCACGCAAAGAAGCACGAGGCTCAAGGCAATGGCGAACAAGAAACAACAACACCAGACCAGCCACATCATGGCGATTGAGGGCCTTTCCTAAACTGCTATCGGCGGATCGCGTGTACCTATTTTCGACACCGCAGGGATAGAGATTCTACAAATCTCACGGTTTTCCTAAAAGCCCATCTTACCCAAAGACCGCTCATTCGGGTTTTGGCGGTTGAGTATGGCCAGTCGTGGCTGGCCGACGCAGCCAACTTTTCTTTCCTTAAATCCGCAACCCCTTGGCCTGCAACAACCTTTGCAGTTGCTCGGCGCTCAGGCGTGGGTCATCTAACAACACTCCACCCATCTCAGTGAGGATGTACGCATTCAGGTCGTCGCCCGTCCAGCCATCGGCAACAAGTTGTTGGCCAATCACTTCAAGGGCATGATCGCGTAGCTTGTCGGTCTGCCGGGAGATGGTTCCTTCGTGCACTTTTAGCAACGCGGCCACTTCACGTTGGCTCATCTTGTACCGCCAGCGGAGGCCGAGGATCAGGCGTTCGCTGTCTGGTAACTCGGCGAGCCATTTCCGCGCGGCCATCACGAAGAACTCATGCCAGCGAGTTTCCGTGCTGCGCTGCGTGGGGATCGGCCAGGCAATGTCATCATCTGGCAGAGTCATCACCGGACTATGAACCCGCAATTTCGAAAGATGCCAGTTCTGAAACACGCGGATGAGCCACGGGGCCAAGGGACGTTGCCCATCGTAGCGTTGAAGCACTGGTCGGCTGCCAACAGAGTCGGGCACGAGCAAGTGGCTCCAGAACTCAGCCACGGCGTTTTCCTGCTTGTCTTCGTCCCGTGGGTATAACCGCGTCGATCTGGCCCGCAACGCATCCACCAGCAGGCAATCGCTTCGCCCGGTGCGGGTATTGAAGAGCACTTCCCAGGCTCGATCCAACCCGTTCACACAACCACAGCAGATCGTCCAATCAAGTGCATACAACCCATCGAAGAATTCGATCCAGTCCATCGGCTTGGGTAGCTTGGGCAGATACGTCAGTAAAGCTCGTTCGAGATGCTCGCGGTAGGAGTCCGGCGAAATCGCCAGCGAAGGAAACTGAATGCGGCTGTAGTGGTAGGCGGCCGTGCGTCTGGCGACAGCCTTGGGTGTCCAATCGGGAAGGGTGGTCGTTGGCGCATCCACGGAGGTCGGCATCCTGGTACCGGAGTGATGGGGGCATTCTATCCACAGGGTACAACTCGGCACAAACCATCGCGGAGGCTTCGGGAGAATCCAAATTCCCTGGAGATCAAACCACAACCACCTCGCCCCGTTTACGGGGAGAGGTCGATTGGAGCGTAGCGAACAATCGGGTGAGGGGTTGTTTTGATTTCCCCTCACCCGGCCTTCGGCCACCCTCTCCCCGGCGACCGGGGCGAGGGCATGGAAATCTCTCCCATAGCCCATCGAATAGAATGACGGTGACTCTCCGGAGATGAATCATGTTCGTTCGCTGCTTGCTGCTCGTGGTGTCGCTTGGGTTGTTGACCCCGCTCACCCGCGCAGAAGATAAAGAAAAGACCGGCGGGGCCAGCGTGTACAAAGCGGCAGTGCCCTCGGTGGTCTGGGTTCACTCGAAACGAACCAACGGCTTGGCTACTGGCAGCGGATCACTCATTGATGTCGAACGACGGCTGGTGCTTACCAACTATCACGTGGTGCAGGAGACACCCACAGCGGGCATCTTCTTCCCGCAGTTCCGCGACAATCAACCGATTGCTGAGAAGGACTACTACCGCGATCGGGCTAAACGCCTCGCCATCGCGGGCAAAGTGGTGGCCATCGACAAGAAAGCCGACCTTGCCATCATTCAACTCGATCGTCTGCCCAAAGATATCGTGGCGATCAAGCTCGCTTCCTCAAGCCCTGACCCTGGCGACAACGTGCATTCCATCGGTAGTGCCGGGAAGAGCGATGCGCTGTTTGGCTACGTGAAGGGTAGCGTTCGCCAGGTGTACAAGAAGGATTGGAAGGCCGAACTCGAACCCCGCAAGGTGGCCAGCTTCAGTGCCAAGGTCATCGAAACCGATAGCCCCACCAACCCCGGCGACAGCGGTGGCCCGTTGATGAACGACAAGGGCGAGTTGATCGGCGTGACCCAGGGCGGCGCGCTGAACGCTCAACTGGTCAGCACGTTTATTGATGTATCCGAAGTGAAGTCGCTGCTCGACACCCGGGCGATCCGTGATTTGAAGACGGAGAAAGCCAGCGCACCAAAGGTGCGAGCCGTGCCCACGCTCAAAGATGGTGCCAAACTCTTCAGCGAAGAGACGACCAAGAAGGCCAACGAGCTCCTCGCCGCACTCCACAAAGCCGAGGTGGATGTGCTGATTGAAACGTTGGCCAAGGCCGACCTGTCCGACGACAAGTTGAAAGATCTGCGCGATGCGAAGCAGGCCGAACGTACGGTTTTCTTTCGCGACTATACCCGTGAACGCATGATCAAGTCGAGCGACGCAGAGATCGGCGTTGTCATCTGTAACGATCCGAAATCCCTGTATGTGGAGATGACCGGCCTCGCGAAGAAACAGTATCCCGACGATTTCCAGAAAAAACTCTCCGCCAACCTCATCGACGGCCTGAAGGCCAACAAACCGGATGAAGCGATCTTGAGTGTGTTGAAACTCATCCAGGATACGAAGAAGTCAGGGAAGTAGGCTTCGCGAACGACGGGCTTCAGCCCGTTGTTCTGATTTGATGATTGCACGTAACACGTTGCAGCACGCTCACCACGATAGGCCGTTGCATTCCACACCTCATCACCTATTCATAATTCATCTCTCACGAACCACTCGGCATGACTGCATCGCCTACGCCCGGCGGATTCCAAACCCTGCTGCCAACACCCGACCCGATGCCCCCAGCGGATTTGTCTCGCTTGCTCGACGTGCTGCGCGACAACGTGGCCGGTGTGTTTCTTGGTAAGCCAGAGGTGATCCGCTTCGCTATCCTGGCGCTGCTGGCCGATGGCCACTTGCTGCTCGAAGATGTACCTGGAGTGGGGAAAACTCTGCTGGCCAAGGCCATCGCGCGGTCGTTGGAATGCAAGTTCAGCCGGATTCAATTCACGCCGGACTTACTTCCAGGCGACTTGCTCGGCACCAGCATCTATCGCCAAAGCACCAGCACCTTCGAGTTCGTACCCGGCCCAGTGTTTGCTCAGGTGATCGTTGCCGATGAAATCAACCGGGCCACACCACGCACACAATCGGCTTTGCTGGAAGCGATGAGCGAACGCCAAGTGACAACCGACGGAATCACTCGGTCGCTTGGTTCGCCGTTCCTTGTACTGGCCACGCAGAACCCGTACGAGTTTGAAGGCACCTACCCACTGCCCGAAAGTCAACTCGACCGTTTCCTGATGAAGGTGAAGATTGGCTACCCCGACCGCGACGCAGAACGCAGGATTATGACGCAGCACCGCGCTGGCGAACCAGTGGACAAACTGCCCGCAGTGATGAAGCCCGCCGAGATTGTCGCGCTGCAACTGGCCGTGCGGAACGTGACCGTTGAACCACCGGTGGTGGAGTATCTCATTGAACTGGTAGAAGCCACGCGGGTTCACCCGGACGTGACGCTGGGCGTGAGCACCCGTGCAGCACTGGCGTACTACCGTGCGGCGCAGGCGAATGCACTCCTGGCAGGCCGAAGGTTCGTGACGCCGGACGACGTGAAGGCTCTAGCAATCCCCGTGCTGGCCCACCGCATCATCACCAAGGGTTACGATGCCAGCGGCCACAGTAATGCCGATGCCATCGTCACCGACATCGTGGCAAAGACGAAGGTGCCGATTTAGAGAGCTGGTTCGTTCTTCCGCCCAAGCATCAACCCACCTACCAGCCCGAGGTACAGGAAGAAGCGCGTCCATGTGTGCGTGGCGCTGACCCAACCCAGATAGTCCCATTTCTCGGCATAGAACAGGCCGGTATCGTAGATCAACGGGAAGTACACGTACGTCCAGATGTCGTGAAACACCAGCCAGCCGATGAGCCAAGGATGTTTCCGCGCGAGAGGCAAGAGAAGCAACACAATCCATTGCCCCCACTGTGGGGAGAAGAATGTTTGCAGGGAAATGAACAGCAACACAACGACCGCACAGCGTTGCAATACCACCTCGACATTCATGGCCCGGCGAACGGTATACACCAGAGACAACATCAACACCGGCAACGATCGCATCCAGCCTTGTTTGGCGAACTCAACGGGAATGATCCGGCCAAGGAAGCACCAGTCCGGTTCCAATCCTCGGCTCAATTGAAACTTCAACGGCACCACAATTCCTTCGAGTCCATCCGTGCTGTAGAACCAGCCATAACTCGCCATGATGGGCACGGCCATCATGACACACCAAACAAAAGCCTGACTCCAACTCCGTGCTGCGTACCGCAGCACAATGGGGGCCACCGCCAATGGATACATTTTGAGCGCCACGGCCAAGCCCATGGCCAACCCGCTAGCCCACGGTTTCTTGCGATCCGCCAACGTGATGGACGCTAACAACAGGCCCGCCGGGAGAATGTCGAACCGGCACAGACTGAAATAAAAGAACGAGGGCAGCAAGAACAACCACAAAGGCACGTCGGGGTAGCACCGCCCGACGAAGATCATGAGGGCAATCAGCGCTGACCCCAGTAACACCGTGTAAACCCGAATCGAGTGGCGATAGCTGCGGATGAGTGTGGCTTCGTCGGGTGTCTCCGGTATGGTCTCGGCCACAAAACATTGATGTCCATCAAGGTATATCGCTGGAACCGTGGCCCCATCACGCAGCGAGCCAACATGCCCTAATCGGAAAAGTGCCAGCGCCAGCGGTGGATACTCGAGGAAGTATCGATCAAGTAGGTTGTTACCCATGAGCCATGCTTTGCCAAGAGGCTCATATGGATTGCCTTCGACATCCGTCAGCCCGGCCCTACGACCGCGTGCCGCGTTCTCGGCGCGGATGGCATAGGCCAGTGTGTCGCAATCATCCGTGAGGTAGCGGGCTGCGTTGGCGGGCAACGGATAATTGAGTTGTTTCGCAGTCGCAGGCAGAACAATGCTATCCGCTGGCTGGAGCCAGAGCAGGAACGCAACGTAAGCCACCACTACGGCAATCGGCCAGTATCGCTTCATGCCGTTGATGTATGAACCGGGGTGATCGTGTGGTTGGCCGGAGAGGCTTCGATACGCTCCGGCGGGCCGATGATGCTACTTTTTTGGCTCTTCTGGCACGGGTGTTGGTACTGGTGCAACAACTGGAACAGTAACACGTGGCACGATCGGATAACTCTGGATCAAGCTACCCACATCATTGGCAGCCACCACCGACAAACTCTGACCGAGTGACACCAGCTTACCCTTCAACTCCGGGTCTTTCTCGGTTTGCACGGCACGTTGCAATTGGTTAGTGATCTGATCACCCGCGAGTTTGCCGAAGGTACCAACGTGATTCAGCGCAGCAACCGCAGCACTCAAACGAAGTGGAGCTGGTCGGCTCGCGGTGCTGGCTAACAAAACCAGTGCGGCTTGGGTGTCCGATGAACCCAAGCGGGCCAGAGCCTCCACTGCATCTGGGGCAAGGTCGTCGTTTCGCAGGGCGGCTCGCAGGGTCGCCTCGGCAGGCTTGGCGTCGTATCCGGCCACTTCACCCGTAGCAATCTTCTTCAGCCACTGCACGGCCAGCTTGGCCGTGAATTTCTTCTCTTCGTTGCTGCGTGGCATGGATGCGGGGTCGCCGCCAGTGGCTTGCTTCACGTCTTCCGCGAGGCCAACGCTCGAGTAAGGTTCGGCAATCACGCTCACTGTCTTGTAATTGCGGGTCTGCTTGGTGAGCGAGCCGATGAGTTCCTGGTCTTTCCAAACCGTAGGATTCAGACCAAGCTCAGCGAGTGGTATTCGCGATTGAAACTCGTAGGCTTTTTTTCTGCCATCGTCATCCAAGGCCGTTTCCATCTGCTCGATCACCCGCATGAGTCCTTCGGTTTGGCCTAGCTTGGCGATGTTGCCATCGAACTTCGTTTGCAGCTTCAACAACTCGGTGTAGTCGAGGACGTGGTTGGCGGCCTTCGGGGCATTATTCAACGTCACCCCGTATTCGAGGATCAGGATCGCATAAGTGAGTTGAGGCAATCGCAGCGAAATGCGTGCCTGTAGGAAGTCGTTGCTCGGCAAGTCTGAGGCTTCAACCAAGCGGGTCAGCCGCTTCAATCGTGCACTGGCCAAGCCTTCAAGGTTCCCTTCACGAGCCAGCAGATTGTCGAGCTTGGCCTTGTCACGATCAAGATCGGGGAACTTCGGATTGAAGACGTATGGTGGAGGCACCACGAAGAGTTCGGTTTCCGTAGCTGCGACGAGTACAGCCAACCGCAGGAGCAGACTCTCCAGTGGCGGGGGAACGTTCTTTTCAGCGGAGGCCACGAGCAGGATTGGTCGCCCAGACACATTCGGGTCGGCGTTCAGCCCGCTTAATACGTCGGAAAGCATCGGATCAGAAATGTGGCGATCAACCACGATCAGGTCAATGTCTGAGCTCTTACTCATGCGGCGGAGAAGTTCTCGCCCACTGCTCACGCGTTCCGGCTCGTAGCCAAGTTCGCGGAGGTTGGCACTGATGCGTGAGCCTCGCGTCGAGTTTGGATCCGCAATGATGGCCTTACCGGTCTTCGCATCGGAGCCGTCGGTTTCGCCAGCAATGGCCCTTTGAAGTATCTCCACAACTTTGGAGCTTGAGCCGTGAGTGGCCGCGCCGGGTCGCTTCAGCAGCGCAATCGCGGCTTGGAATTGCACACGTGCATCCGGGTAGTTCATGGCCTTGTTCAGCACCACGAGGCTATCTTTTGGTGTGCGTTCACCAATGGCCTGCAAAAGGCCAATGGCCAAGCCTGTGCGTTTCTCGGCGAGGGCACCGGTGAGCAACGTCGTCAGTGTGGTCGCTGGGGTGGCTGCCAGCAGTTGGTAGGCGGCTGGATCGGACTTCGCAAGATCACCAAACTTGGCTCGCTCGGTTGCGCGCTCGGTCAGCACCGAGAGAAAGGCCAAGTGTGCGGGTTCGTATTTCGGGTTGATGTCCACTGCCCAGCGGAGATAACGCAGGGCGAGATACTCATCGGCATCGGCTGTGGCTAGGCTCTTCGGCATCACGGTTTGCGTGGAAGGATCTATTGCCCACAGGGTCACGGTGTTTGTCAGTGTGTCGCGGCTGGCGTAGACACCTTTACGGCGGATGTAAGGCTCCGCAAGTGCAGTGAGCACTTCTTCAGGAGCCTTCAAGCTGGCTTTACCGCCGGAGAGGTTCTCGAGGATTGCTATTGCGTTGGCCTTCACCGCCGGGGCTTTGCTACCAGCATGGTACCAGAGGTACGGCAGGAAGTTGGTCTCGGCGTTATCCACCAGTGGCAGCAACTCGCTGGACTTTCGAGCAATCACCGCACGAAGAAGTTGAACTTTGAGATCGTCCGTCACGCCATCGAGTGCGGCCAATACCGGTGGCACGGTGCTCGTCCCGAGCTGAGGCAGTGCGTTGAGGATGCCAGCTTTGAGGTTGAGATCGTTCGTTGAACGCAGTTGTGTGAGCATTGGCGGCACGGCATCCACGCCCGCCAGTTTGATTTGATCCAGGGCGAAGACTTGCTCGGCTGGTGTGGCCCCAAGGTTGCGGATGAACTTGGCCAGGCGAACCGGATCTTTGGCGAACTTGACGTTCACTTCGATCGACCGGGCGATGATGGCGTCAACAGTTTTCTTCGCTTCCGCGTCGGCTGTTTTGTTCTCGCTCCACTGGATCACGCGCTTCAGCTTCAGGAAAACATCCGCACCGAGTCTGCCTTCGATGAATTGGAAATCGCCGTCGCTCGGTTTCGAGTCGAGGAACGACTTGAGTTGTTCTGAAGCAAGATCGAGTTTGCCTGACGAGATGAGGTCTCGCGCATTCTTGAACAGATCGTAGGGCTTGGGTGCAGCTTCCTGTGCCACGAGGGCCGGGGTTGCGATTGCAGCCGAAGCCAGGGCCAAACCAACGGTTGCGTACAGTCTCACCGAGGCACCCTCCCAACGAAGTCATTCAACACCGCGATGTGAGACAGAAATGACCCAGGCTCTGACCTGGGCTACCCTGTCACGGGCCGTTGGCCCTGAAATCCAAGAGGCCCAAAGGGCCGAGACAGGTTAGCCTAGGTCGAAGGCCTAGGTACATGTCCCGATGTCTCTGCTTGGACAACACACTTAGTATGGATTGTGCGCGCTTTGCTCAGCTTAAGCAATCCTCTTCACACGCCACGAGGTCCGTGTAGGTCTCTCTGCGCCTAATCAATCGGTGTGTACCACCTGTGACGAGAACTTCAGCCGCCCGGCAACGGGCGTTGTAGTTGCTGGCCATACTCATGCCGTAGGCCCCGGCGCTGAACGTCGCCAACAGTTGCCCGCGCGTTAGAACCGGCAGAGGGCGATCTTTCGCCAAGAAGTCCCCAGATTCGCAAACCGGGCCGACAACTTGTGTGGTTTGCGTGCCGTCGATCAGCACGAACGGGTTGCCCGTGTCCGGGTTGATCGTCATGTCCACTGGCGGGGCTTCGGGTAGTCCATTGGGCAGGGCCACAGGCCACACGCGATGGAAGCTTCCGTACAGAGTCGGGCGGATCAGGTCGTTCATCGCCGCATCCTGGATCACGTACTTTTTGCCACCGGTTTCTTTGTTGAAGAGCACCGTGCTGACCAGAACCCCGGCGTTGCCCACAATGAACCGCCCCGGCTCCAGCACCAACTGGCACCCGGTTTCACGCACTGCTGGAAGTATCGCCGCAGCGAAGGCACTGGCGGGCAGGGCTTCATCCTTGCGGTAGTGGATGCCGAAGCCTCCACCCATGTTCAGGATGGTGATCTCGTGCCCTTGTTTTCGCAGGGCGTTCACCAGTGTCACCGCCTTGTCGCACCCTTGCTTGTATGGCTCGGCCTTGAGGATCGGGCTACCCAGGTGCATGTGAATTCCCTTCACGGCCAGACCCGGATGCTTCACCACTTTCTCGGCCACTTCCAACACGGTTTCGATGTCCAGCCCGAACTTCACGCCCTTCACGCTGGTGTCGGTCTTGGCGTGGGTCTTGGGTGGCAGATCGGGGTTCACCCGCAGGGCCACGGAAGCCCGTACACCCATCTCCTTGGCCACGGCACCAATGGTGTGCAGCTCTTCTTCGCTCTCTACATCGAAAAGGTACACACCGTTCTTCAGGGCGAACTCGATCTCCTTGTTCGTCTTGCCCACACCGGCGAACACCACCTTCGCACCAGTCGGCCCGGCCTTAAGTGCCCGGTAGTACTCGCCGCCGCTGGTGACGTCGTACCCGGCACCGTGCTCGCCCATCAACCGGGCTAGGCTGATGTTGCCGTTGGCCTTGATGCTGTAGCAGATGATTGGCTTGGCTTCAGCGAATGCCGTTTGAATCTCTTGGAGATGGTGCAGCATCGTGGCCGTGCTGTACACGAACACCGGAGTACCGTAGGTGGCTGCGATGTCGGCAATGGCCACGTCTTCGCAAAAGAGGGCTCGATTGCGGTAGGCAAAATGATCCATGATGACCCGATTCAGAGGAATGCTGTCATCATATTTCGGAATGCAGATTTCGGAATGAAGAAAGTAGGCCGAGGGTTTACCGAGCGATGGACGGTACAATACGGCATCGTCCCGCCCCTCTCCCAACTGGCGGTGCCCCATGTTTGCCTTCGATCAACTAACTGTGCCGAATGTTGTCACACCGTTACCTGGCCCGAATGCCTCGCGGTTGCTGGCCACCGATACCGTGTTTGTGTCGGGCTCCTACACCCGTGTTTATCCACTGGTGGTGGAGCGTGGCAGTGGCTGTGTCATCGAAGATGTGGACGGCAACCGCTTCCTCGATTTCACCGCTGGCATCGCGGTGTGCAACACCGGCCACTGTCACCCGGTTGTCACTGCGGCGATCCACGATCAAGTCGACAAGCTGCTGCACATGAGCGGCACGGACTTCTACTACCGCCCGCAGATCGAACTCGCACAACTTCTCGCTGAGCTGTCACCGGGGCCGACGCCCAAGAAAGTTTTCTTCGCCAACAGCGGGGCTGAAGCCATTGAAGCGGCGTTGAAGTTGGCCCGTTGGCACACCCATCGCAGCCGAGTCGTGGCGTTCTTCGGGGCGTTCCACGGGCGGACGTACGGGGCCATGTCGCTGAGTGGATCGAAGCTTGTGCATCGCCGGGGCTTCAGCCCGCTGGTGCCCGACGTGCACCACATCCCGTTCCCACGGGAGTGCCCCGGCAGTTGTGCCCAGCGTGGTTGCAACCTGATTGAAGAGATCGAAACTACGCTCTTCAAACGTGTGGCCCCGCCAGAAGAAGTAGCGGCGATCTTTGTGGAACCGATCCAAGGCGAAGGCGGGTATTACCCCATGCCTGTCGGCTGCCTGCGGGCGCTGCGTACCCTGTGCGACAAGCACGGCATCATGATGGTGGTGGACGAGATTCAGTCCGGCATGGGTCGTACGGGCAAGCTCTTCGCCATTGAACATGCGGGGGTCGAGCCGGACATCGTGTGTACCGCCAAGGGCATCGCATCCGGCTTGCCGCTGGGGGCGATCATCGCCAAGGCCAACGTGATGGACTGGCCCCCTGGCAGCCATGCCAGCACCTTCGGTGGCAACCCCGTGGCCTGTCGTGCTGCACTGGCCACGCTGCAACTCTTACGCACTGAGTACATGCACAACGCTACGGAACGCGGAGCGCAACTGAGTGCGGGCCTGCGGGAATTGAACTCGCCGGAACTGTCCGACTTGCGCGGTATGGGCCTGATGCTTGCGATTGATTTGCCCAGCCCGGCCCGCCGAGAGGAAGTGATTCAAGCGTGCTTCCAACGCGGGTTGCTTCTGCTTGGCTGCGGCGAACGGGCACTGCGGTTCTGCCCGGCCCTGTGCGTGAGTGCCGAGCAGGTGAGGGTGGCGCTGCGGATACTGGGTGAGGTGTTGAACAAGTGAAACTTAACCACAGAGACACGGAGGCACAGAGAAAAACCAAGATTCAAGATTTGTATTCTCTGTGACTCCGCGTCTCTGTGGTTAGAGCTCTCGTCTCAGACCACTCACTCCACCGTAGCTGGCGAGAAGATTTTCAACCCCACGATTCCCACCACGATCAGCAGCACGCACACAATTCTCGCCGCTTCCGCTGGTTCCTTGAACAAGATCAACCCCAGTACAAACGCACCGACGGAACCGATGCCCGTCCACACGGCATAAGCCGTGCCCATGGGGATGGTGCGCTGCGCGAGGAACAACAGGAAGCAACTCAGGCCCATGCACACGGCACCTGCAATCAGCGGCCACGGCCGCAGGATTTTGTCGTGCCAGCCGTATTTCATGCCCAGTGGCCAGCCCACTTCAAAAAGCCCGGCCAGCACGAGATACACCCAAGCCATTACTTCGGTTCCTCTGCCAGCAGCAGTGCAGCGGGGTTGGCGAGGTGCTTGCACACCGCGTTGCCAAAGGTGGCCCCGATGGCACCGTCCAGCACTCGGTGATCGAACGAGAACGAGAAGTACACCACGTCGGCTGGGCGGATGTTGCCAGCGTCGTCGTACACCGGGCGCTTGACCACCTTGCCGATGCCGAGGATGCCGACTTCCGGTGAGTTGATGATCGGTGTTGAGATCAACCCACCGATACCACCGACACTGGTCACGGTGAAGGTGCTGCCCTTCAAGTCTTCCAGCTTTGATTTGCCGGTGCGTGCGTCGTTACTCAGTCTCTCGATCTCGCGGGCCAGCGTGGCGATGTCCTTCTTGTCTGCATCCTTAATGACCGGGACGAGTAGCCCGTTGGCGGCCGCCACGGCAATGCCGATGTGGTAGCGGTCGTGCATCGTCACTTCTTGATTGGCTTCGTCGAAGGTCGAGTTCACCACCGGCACTTCCTTGAGTGCCCGCACCACGCCCTTGATGAAGAAGGGCAGGAACGTCAGCTTCACGCCCATCGTGCTGAAGGTGTTCTTCAACTGTCCGCGCATCTTGACGAGATCCGAAATGTCGCATTCGTCGATGTAGGCATAGTGGGGGATCAGGCGTTTGCTTTCGACCATGCGTTCTGCAATCTTCCGGCGCAGGCCCAGCAGCTTGGTGCGCGAGCCGGCTTTGCCGAGGTCGAGGCTTGGGCCTTCGGGCTTCTTCGGTGCAGTAGTTTCCGAAGTACCGTTCTGGCGTGGATGCAGATGGCTAGCGAGATCATCCAGCAAAATACGTCCACCGGGGCCAGTGCCACGGATGCGGTCGAGATCCACACCGAGCTTGCGGGCCAAGTGACGCACACTGGGTGCGGCCACGGCCGTGGTGGTCGAGGTGCTCGACTTCACTGGAGTCATCACCGATGAACGGCCAGAGGTCACGCCGGACAGTTCCCCGCGTGCCGTGGTCATCATGGATGGCGTGGCGAAAACTTCTGTCGTACCAGTGGGCTGGTACTGCATCACCACCTGGCCGACCTGGATTTTCTGTCCCGGCTCGGCCAGCGTTGTAGTCACGGTGCCTGTGAACGCGGCAGGTACTTCCATCGTGGCTTTGTCGCTCATCACTTCCATGAGCGACTGACCCCGACTCACCACCTGACCCGGCTGAACGATCCAGCGCACCAGTTCGACTTCGACTAAACCTTCACCAACTGCAGGTAATTCAAAATCCATGGTGTTACTCAAGCTCGGACACGCAGGAAGAGAGTTCTTTGTAGTTTAGGGCGCTGCCAAAAGATGATGGTTCTTGAGCGATGGCTCACCCGGTTTGGAGAACCATTGACATTCTGTCTTCGGTTGATGCCCATGACAAATCGAGTCATCCCCGACCAGTTGGCTGTCCCTCCACATTTCCGCTCACATCTGAATCCTGTTCTAAGGTGTTAACGCGCTTAACCCTTGAGGCGAGTCCATGCCTGCTTCTGCACCTGTTCTTACGTTGCCCAATCTCTCCAAAACTCCGGCGAGTTCGGCCAGCCAGCTCTCGTTCGATGCCAAGGTGTTTGTCATCAGTGTGGTGGGACTCTTCCTGGAACTGCTGCTGGTGCGGTGGGTAACGACCGAGATTCGTATTTTCGCCTACCTCCAGAACACCGTGTTGGTGGTCTGCTTCCTTGGGCTTGGTATGGGCTGCTGGGACTCTCGCACGGCGTTCCGCCTGCGGCAGTTGCTTGTGCCATTGCTCGTGCTCGTGGCGATACTTGCGTTGCCGCCCACCCGAATCCTGCTCGGCGGCACCATTACCGATCTGCTCAGCGGGGCCACTGGGCATATCATTTGGGGTGCCACTGAACGTTCCGGCATCATGGCTGCCGCTAGCGGTGTGGCTGGGCTGTTGCTGACCTTTTCCATCTTGTGGCTCCTCTGGGCCACGTTCGTTCCGGTTGGTCGACAACTGGGCCGATTAATGGCCGACCACCCGCAAACGCTTCGGGCGTACTCCGTGAACGTGTTGGGCAGCCTCATTGGCATCTGGCTGTTCGTCGCGTGCAGTGGGTTGAGTGTACCGCCGGTCTGGTGGTTCGCTGTGTTCGCGGTCGGCTCGGTGTTCCTCATCAGTGGGCCATGGGTTCAGCGGGCCATCGACATCGGGCTTCTTTCCGTGGTCGTGGCTTTGGGCGCGTTGGCTGGAATTGAGCCTGGGTGGAACGAATGCCGATGGTCGCCTTATCAGAAGCTGTGCCTGTACGACTTGACTGCTGACAACCAACCCGGCTTCTGGGCAGCGTTCAATGGCGAACGTGTGCCGTATGGCGACATGGGTACTCATGTCATCGCGGTGAACAACGTTGGCTATCAGGCGACCATCGATCTGCGAGCAGAGTCAGTGGCGGCGAAGCCGGAGAAGTTCCCGCCAGCACAACGGGGGTACTCGCAATACGATCTGCCGCCGAAGTTACACCCGAACCCGGTGAAGGGACTAGTGGTCGGGGCTGGAAGCGGGAACGACGTGGCCGCCATGCTGCGCAACGGTGTAAAAGAAGTGGTCGCTGTGGAGATTGACCCGGTCATCATCGAGTACGGGCGAAAGGTTCACCCTGAGCGGCCCTACGACAACCCCGGCGTGAGGATCGTGACGGACGACGCCCGATCATTCTTCGCCACCACCAGCGAGCGATTTGATGTGATCTCCTTCGGCTTGCTCGATTCGCACACCACCACTGCGATGACCAACGCCCGACTCGACCACTATGTGTACACCCGCGAGAGTATTGCCCACGCGAAGACACTGCTGAATCCAGGCGGCGTTCTGGTACTCAGCTTCGAGGCACAGAAGCCGTTTGTCGTCAGCCGGATGAGCCAGGTGCTGGAAGAGCAGTTTGGCCGTAAGCCACTTGCCTTCCGCGTGCCAGCCAATGGATTCGGCTGGGGCGGGGTGGTGTTCGTGACGGGCGACGAACAAGCGGTGAACCGTCAACTGGCTGCCGATCCCAAGCTGAACGAGTTCCTGACCGAATGGGCGAAAGACGTACCCGCCTTGGTGTCAGCCGAAGTGGCCACCGACGACTGGCCATACATCTATCTCGAAGGGCGAACCATTCCACCGCTGTACCTGCTGCTCGCGGGTGGGTTGCTGGCTCTGTTTGCCTTGGGTGTGCGATCGCTGAAACTCGGTGGGTCGTTCCGTCAGTGGAGCAAAGGCCATACCCACTTCGCCCTGCTTGGCGCCGGGTTCATGCTGTTGGAAGTGCAGAACATCAGCAAAGCCTCGGTGATCCTGGGGAACACCTGGGTGGTGAATGCCGTAGTCATTTCCGGGGTGCTGCTCATGATCTTGGCGGCCAACGCCCTCACCCCGCTGGCCAAACGCCTGCCTCTGGCGTTCGTGTATACCGGCCTACTCGGCAGTTGCGTTGGACTGTACTTCTTCGACCTGTCCAGCTTGGGGTTCCTGCCGTACTGGCAGAAGGCCGTGGCGGTGGGTCTGCTGACCAGTCTGCCCATGCTCTTCAGCGGACTGATCTTTGCCCGGTCGTTCGCCGCCGTCAAACACAAGGATGCCGCCCTGGGGGCCAACCTGTTCGGCTCACTCTTCGGTGCTCTCGTGCAGTCGGTCACGTTCGTCACGGGCATCAAGGCACTGCTACTGCTGGTGGCTGCGTTCTACATCGGCGCGATCCTGACGAAGCCGAAGGAGTCGGCTTAAAGTGAGTAGAAGGCTGGGCCGCGGATTTGCGCACTTAGGTTTCCGTATCCGATGTCTTCAGCAACCGACCTCCTAATTGCCTGCGTGGATGTGGACTACCGCACCACGGGTGCCGTAGCTGCGGCACTGTGGTTTCGCGGTTGGCAAGCCGTCGAAGTCGATAACGAAGCGGTGGCCAACATTCCCACGGTCGCGGAGTACGAACCGCGGGCGTTTTATCGGCGAGAATTGCCCTGCTTGCTGACGGTGCTTGAACTCGGCCCGCGTGCGGATGTGGTCATCATTGACGGTTACGTCTGGCTGGGCGATGGGTTGCCCGGCTTGGGTGCCCACTTGCATTCCACCATGGGCGGAGTTGTCATTGGCGTGGCCAAGACTCGCTTTGCCTCCGCAACCGACGCGAAAGATGTCCGTCGTGGGGCGAGTCAGTCGCCGTTGTTCGTCTCGGCGGTGGGGATGGATGTGGATGCTGCCGCAGCGTGTGTTGAACACATGCACGGCCCATACCGCGTACCGACACTGCTCAAACGAGTGGATGCTCTGGCTCGGAAGACGGCGTGAACAAAGGTGAAGCTGGAGATCTTGGTGAATTTGTGACATCCAAGACAGTCGTCGTGGACATGATTTCGTAGGGCGGTACGAGGCTTT
>JBBRME010000015.1:0-36294 GCA_038230995.1 Gemmatales bacterium | reverse complement strand
GAAGCCGACAAGCCGTTCAGCTACGCCGCATGGGTGCAAGTACCACAACGTGGGCAGAACGCCGCGATCTTCGCCAAGATGGATAACGACAAAGGCTATCGCGGTTGGGACTTGTGGTTGGACAACGATAAACTGTCGGCCCATGTCGTAGGCACTTGGCCGAAGGACGGCTTCAAAGTCACCACGAAGAACGCCCTGGATCCGAACAAGTTCCAACACGTGGCCGTGACCTACGACGGCAGCAGAAGCCCGTTCGGCATGAAGTTGTACGTCAACGGCGAAAGTCAGCCGTTGACGTATTTCGCCGGTGACAAGTTCGTCAACCCCGGCGACAAGCTCGACAAGATTCCGACGGGCAGCATCAAGACCGACAAGCCGTTCACCATTGGTCGGCGGACACCGAACCAAGCCGTGAGAGGGATGGCGATCCAAGACCTGCGCCTGTACAACCGCGTCATCACCGGTGCCGAAATTGGCGACATCTTCGGTTCACTCAAAGCGACTTCACTGCTCAATACAACGGCCGACAAACGTGTCGCCAAGGATGTGGACAGCCTGTTCAGTTGGTGGGTGACAAGCCGTGATCCCAAGTCCACGGAACTATCCTCGACCTTTACCAACCTTAAAGGCGAAGAGACGGGCTTCAAAGCCCGTGGCACCACTGCCCCAGTGAGCAATGAGAAGACCACACCTGCTGAGGCGTTCATCCTCAAACGGGGCGATTACGACAAACGTGGTGACAAAGTTGGCCCAGAAGTACCAAAAGCCTTACCACAAATGGCCAAGGAGCTGCCACGCAACCGGCTCGGCTTCGCCAAGTGGTTGCTCACCAAAGAACACCCGCTGACGGCCCGCGTGACCGTTAACCGCTTCTGGCAGGAACTCTTCGGCCAAGGCTTGGTTCGTAGTGCGGGCGACTTCGGAATCACCGGTGATCTTCCCAGCCATCCGGAGTTGCTCGACCATCTTGCACTCGACTTCCAAAAAGATTGGGACATCAAACGCTTCTTCAAGATGCTGGTGATGAGCAACACCTATCAACAAGCCGCAGTGGCAACTAAGGAGAAGCTAGATAAGGACCCGGCCAACATCTACCTGAGCCGAGGCCCACGCTTCCGCATGGATGCCGAGATGGTCCGCGACTACGCCCTCGCTGTGAGCGGGCTGCTGGTGCCCAAGATCGGTGGGGCGAGTGTGAAGCCATACCAACCCGAAGGTGTGTGGGAAGCCGTGGCCATGATCGGCAGCAACACCCGTGACTACAAGCAAGACATCGGCGAGAGCCTATACCGCCGGGGTATGTACACGTTCTGGAAACGGGCAGCCCCACCGGCCGCCATGGAAGTGATGAACGCCCCGAACCGTGAGACCTGTGCCGTTCGCCGAGAACGCACCAACACCCCGCTGCAAGCCCTGCTGACGTTGAACGACATTCAGTTTGTGGAAGCCGCACGAGTGTTGGCTGAGAAGGCCATCAAGTCCGGCAGCACGACCGAGGCCCGGCTGGAGTTCATCACTGAACGAGTGCTGTGCCGCAAGCTCTCGAACAACGAGAAACCCATCGTGGAAGAGTCGTTGAATGCATTGCTGAAGGAATTCAAAGCCAAGCCGGACGGTGCCAAGAAACTGCTGACCACCGGCGAGTTCAAGAACGACCCGAAACTGGACGTGAGCGAACTCGCCGCCTGGACGATGCTCTGCAACGAGTTGCTGAACCTGGATGAGGTGTTGAATAAGTAACGAGCTTTGAGGTCACAATTTGTGACCTCAAACCGACCCACGTTTGAGGTCGCAAATTGCGACCTCAAATTTGCTGAACGTATCCCGAGACCCACGATGGCCGATACGCCTAAGCTGACAACGACAATGATTGAGTCGCGCATCCATGACATCAACGGGGTTCGTGTCATGCTCGATTTTGAGTTGGCCGAACTCTATGGGGTCGAGACGAAAGCCCTCAACCAAGCAGTCGATAGAAACCTCGATCGGTTCCCATCCGATTTTTCGCATGTGCTTACCAGACAACAGTTTGCAATCTTGAAGTCACAAATTGTGACTTCAAGTTCGGAACATGGTGGTCGTCGAAAGATGCCACGTGTCTTCACCGAGCATGGTGTGGCCATGCTGGCCAGTGTGTTACGCTCACCAATGGCCGTCAAAGTGAACATCGAGATCATCCGGGCCTTCGTAAAGATGCGAAGGTTGCTTGCCACCCCCGGTGAATTGCTCAGCATCGTGCAACAACTTAGCGAGACCGTGGAGTTGCATGACAAGCAGATCGCACAGATTGCGAAAGTACTGAATCAGTTGTTGAACCCGCCGCAACCAACCCTACCCAAACGCAAGATGGGCTTCCACCCTCCCGAGACCCCAAAATGAATCCTCTGTTCCCGACCGACAATATCGCGCACATGGCTCGTCGGCACTTCTTCGGTGAGGCGGGCTTCTCGCTTGGCTCCGTGGCCTTGGCCAGTCTCCTCGGCCCGACCGCGAGTGCCAACGAGAAAAGCAAAAGCCTGACGGGAACCATCGGCGAATCCGCCGCCCTCAAGGCAACGCACTTCCCCAGCAAGGTGAAGAGCGTCATCTACCTGCACATGGTGGGTGGCCCCAGCCAGATCGACCTGCTCGACTACAAGCCAAAGATGCAGGAGATGTACGATAAGGACCTGCCAGAATCCGTCCGCAACGGCCAGCGCCTCACCACCATGACCAGCGGCCAGTCGCGCTTCCCCATCGCGCCAAGCAAGTACAAGTTCGCACAGCATGGCGACGGCAAAGCGTGGATTTCCGAGATGCTGCCATGGAAGGCCAAGATGGCCAACGACATGTGCATCATCCGCAGTATGAACACCGAAGCCATCAACCATGAACCGGCGATCACCTTCATCCAGACCGGCAACATGGTCACGGGCCGACCGTGCCTGGGTGCGTGGATGAGCTATGGCCTGGGTAGCCTGAATAAAGACCTCCCCACCTTCGTGGTGATGGTGGCCACCCCGAGCAATCAGGAACAGGTGCAAGCCATCAGTGCTCGACTCTGGCAGAGTGGCTACCTGCCCGGTGAACATGCAGGCGTGAGCTTCCGGGCCAAAGGCGATCCGATTCTGTTCATCAACGATCCTCCAGGGGTTAGCCGCGAAGCACGACGCAAGACGTTGGATGGAATCAAGCGACTCAACGAGTTGCAGCATCAAATGACGCAAGACCCGGAGACGCTGACCCGCATCCAGCAGTACGAAATGGCCTTCAAGATGCAGAGCAGCGTGCCGGACCTAGTGGACTTGGCCAAGGAGGACAAGAAGGTGCTGGAAAGCTACGGGCCGGACGTCAAGAAACCCGGCTCCTTCGCCAACAGTGTTATGAGTGCCCGCAAGCTCGTAGAGAAGGGCGTCCGCTTCGTACAGATCTACCACAACAACTGGGATCACCACGGCAACCTCGCCGTGCGGATGCCAGATCAGTGCAAAGATGTCGATCAACCCTGTTACGCGCTGATCCAAGACCTCAAGAACCGTGGACTACTTGATAGCACTCTGGTCATCTGGGGCGGAGAATTCGGGCGAACCGTCTACAGCCAAGGCGGACTGTCGAAGACGAACTACGGCAGGGATCACCACCCGCGTTGCTTCAGCATGTGGATGGCCGGCGGTGGCGTGAAGGGTGGATCGGTGTACGGCGAGACGGACGACTTCAGTTACAACATCGTGAAAGACCCGGTTCACATCCGCGACTTCCACGCCACGGTGATGAAGCTGCTCGGCTTGGATCACGAGAAGTTCACCTACCGCTATCAGGGGTTGGATCAGAAGTTGACTGGTGTGGAAGAGGCGAAAGTGATCAAAGACTTGATTGCTTAAGACGCAACGAGCCAGCGGTATCACCCGCTGGCTCGTCGATCAATGCTACCGCGAAGGCATCACAACAGGCACTGTGCCCGATTGTGGTCGAATCACACTTGGCAGGATACCGTCTTTGCTTGCGGGGTTCAGTGCAGGCATCGGGGCGGGAATCGTCGTGTTGATGCTATTCACAGGCAGTGGTGGTTGGCCAGGGTTCACCGGTGGGACTGTTGGCGATATGCGTGGCAGATCGAGCTTCGGCACGTCCACGGGTCGTGGTTCGCCAAGCGTGGTGCCGGGTTGTGGTTGCACTTGAGGTGGGAACATCATCGGTTGCTGATCGTATGGCCCGTTGATGGGCAAACCATCTGGTATGCATGACCCATCACCTGCGGTGCTACCCGGGCAGTGGTCTTCCCACTTGCGCCATTTCGTTTGGTAGTGACCGTAGCAGGAGCCGGGGATCAATTGTGGGCCGCAGAACTTGCGGATGTACGCCCAGTCCGACAGCGGGTAGCTGTTGTTGGCACAGTATGGTTCGCAACCACCCATTTGCCGATTGCTGAAGATCTTGCCGGACGGGTTGGCACCGAACAGCGCTGGGCCGTAGGTACCGGAGTTGCTTCGGGCACACGCCCCGCCAGCACAACTACCACTAAGAAATTGAGCCTGGGCCGCCGCGTGCAGGCCGAAGCCTGCCACGAGCATGGCGAGCAATCGCAAAGTTCGCATGATCGAGTCCTTTCGTAGCGCAGACCGGAGTCGCTGACAGTCAGCGCCTTACGGCTGGCCATCCTGAAGATCAGTCATCTGAGAAGTTCGGAACTTCTGTTAGCGGCGACTTCCGCCGATGCCACCTAATCCAGCGCCAAAGCCCGATGATCGACTGGAACCACCACTGCTACTTGCGCCGAAGCTGCCTCGACTTGCACCGCCACCACCAAAGCTACCACCACCAAGGCTGCTGAAACTGGATCCATAACGGTTGAAATAATTGCCCTTGTTGTTGAAAACCGACACGTTTCCAGTCGGTGCTAAGAGCTGCGAGATCGTGCTCAAGTCTTGGTTGAGAGCTTGGTCGTAAGCCCGGTTGCTCAGGATGTTCTGCTGTTGCATCTGTCCAAGTTGCTGCTGCAGTTGCTGCTGTGGGCGAACGATAGCCGCGTAGTTCAGCGCCGGGCTACCCGTGTTGGCCAGCAAACCAAGATATGGGCTGGTGGTTGGTCGACGCACTCCCGCACCGTTGCCAGGGATCGGTTGTGCATCAGCGAATCCAATCGTGATGGCCAGCAAGGATAGGGCCAAGAAGAACCGACTCATGGGAAGTCCTTTCAAAGTTGTTGATCAGCCGACGTCATTCTACCCAGACGGTAGTTCACAACGGTGGTCTGTCAACGGCTCGGAACTCCATCCGAGCACTATGAAACGAATCGACGGCAGACCGGGTTCATGTGAACCCTGCCTGCCGTCGAGTGAGTCGAACTTGTGTTCTGCCGTCGTCAGGAGGCCGACAATCGTCAGCCTGATCTTTCGTGGCGGAATCGTTTCTTTCAGATTATCGCGTTGTACCGGTAGTATTTACGTTCACTGTGCTGCCGGTTCCACCACCGATGCCCGTACCGTTGCGGATGGTATTGACGGCACTGGTTCCCAGGAGCGTAGCACCGAGCACTCGTTCGACCGGGGCTAGAGCACGAGCCATTTGTGTATCCAGCTTCGTGAGCGGTTGACCCATGATGAACACACGGTCGCCGGGCAAAATCTGGTAGTTGCTGCGGGTGTGGCCCCGGCGCGTGATGCCCTTCCAATCCACTGGTAGAATCTGATCCAGGCACTCACCCGACGGAGCTGGACGAGCAATCCACAGCTTCTTGGTGCTCACCGGCGACAGGCCACCGATGTTCGCAATCGCATCCAGTACCGTCTCGTTCCCTGTTGCCGGGAACTTCTGCACGCCTTCACCACTCCCTGCGAAGTCCGTAACGACGTAGTAGAACTTGCTGTTGAAGGCCGCGACGTCCACGCTGACTTCCGGCTTCAGAAGATACTTGCTCAGGTGTTGCTCGATGCAGGCTTTTACCTGCGGTAGTGTCATCCCAGCTACGAACACGCTGCCGTACATCCCCAGGCCAACAGTTCCGTCTGGTCGAATCAGGTGTTCGCCACGTATCTGCTGCACGCCCTTGGATTGTGCGAGGCTCACCGAGATCGTACTGTCTTTCAGGCCTTGTCGTTGCAGAGCTTTGGCCAACACCTTTTCAGCTTCCAGCGCGGTCATGTCGGTCACACGAACCTGACCACCGTAGTTTGGCCCCAAGTTGATGGTGCCGTCCGGGTCAACGGGGTAAATACCGTTGATCTCACCTTCTCCTTTAGCGCCACCGGCGGGTGCGGTGCCCGGAGCGTACAGATACAGAGCGTCGAGTGGTTCAATCCGGTACGGCGGCAGTGGAATCATCCGGTTCGCATCGATGCGAAGGATATCTGGTGCGGCCACGGTGATGGCCGGGTGTGTCGTCATGCTCAGTTCTTTGGGAACATCCATGTCGGGCACAGGAGCGGGGGCTGCGTTTTGATTGACAGCTGATTGGCAGCCGACGGTGAAAAACACCACCGTGGCACCGATGCTGAGTGTCATTAACCGCAGGCGGGGGGCAAGCCAGGGCATGTCTCGAGCCTCCTGAATATCCATGAAAGAACGATTGTGCGGAATCATCCGTCAGCCGTTCTTGTCGTGCTGACCAATTCATCCATCTCCTCCAGACTTATCGTCAGGTGTATCTTCCCAATTCAGTGAAAAACTGCGTCGTCGTGCATTCTTGTCGAAATCGTGCATCTAGCCCAAATCACTACGATCAGATTCAAATAAAAAAACGTACAACGTCTCTGTGCCGGTATGAGAAGCATTGTTCTGTTCCCGTCGCACCACATACCTTTCGTGAAGAACGTTGTGGTGTTGCGAAGTTTTTTCAAAAATTGGCCCATCGGCAAAGGCCATGACATAGAGTTGCCGTGCTGAACTCACCGCTGTTAAGCGTCGTTGACGTTTGAAACCTAAACGGAAACGCAGGAGCGAGTGAGTTTGCCGTGAATTCCGTCAAGTCAGTTTGTAATGAACTGTCAGGGCGGTTTTTGAATGTGTAGAATACGAGTCCGGTTTATCGGGTTCGTTTCGTCGTTTGATTTCCGATTCAAGTCATGCTGCTTGGCAATGACCGCCGTACTTGCCTTGTGCGTAGGAGTGAAGATGCAACGTAACAACTTCGGCGAACAAGTGCCAGCACAAGCAGGGACAGGCGGCCCACCGGCGTTTCTACCGCCTGGTGCCTATTACCCACCTCAACAAGGTGGTGCGCCGCAATTCGCGCCGAATCCGTTCGTTGTGGCTTCGCCCAACTCCCCGATGGCAACTGGCCACCGGATGTTGCCGACGATCCTCGAATTGGTGAGTTCTTTTAAGCGCCGCTGGGTGCTCTGCCTGCTCATTGGTGGCATCATTGGTGCTGTCGCGGCGCTGGGCATCTGGATGGCCATGCCAAGCGGCAAGCACCAAGCAGAAGCCATGATCCGATTGAAAGCCAGCACCGAAGGCGGGCCGAAGCAGGACGACAACGATTTTGTGCGTTGGCTGGAAGCCCACGTCAAGGACATGTCGAAGAAGGCGTTCGCTACAGAAGTTGCCGGATTACCTGCGATCAAGAAGTTGACGATGCTCAACGGTGCCGACGATCCGGGTGCCGTCATCAAAGACCTGATCAAGGTGAAAGCAGACACTGGCGAACACGTAAAGATCACCGTGAACGGCAACGATGGCAACGAAATCAAGACACTGCTGGAAGCCTACGTCAACACATATGTCGAGAAGGCAAAGAACAACGAAAACCGTAATCGAACAGAACTGATCAAAGATTACACGAAGTCGCTCGAAGTGATCACGAAAGAAATCGACGATCGAAAAAAACAACTCGAAACCATCATTACCAATGCTGGTGTCGGCAACGTGGACGTGATTTCCGTGTCACTACTCGAACGAGAACTGGCCACAGCAGCCTCGACCAAGACATCTCAGAAACAAGCTGTGTCCGACCTCGAAGGCAAACTCGAACAACTCAAATCCGAGATGGAGAGCAACAAGCTGACTCCGAATCGTAAAGATTTGGAAGAACTGATGGCGACATCACCTGCTCTGGCCATTAAACAGCAAGCGGTACTCTCGGCTCAAGCCGTACTGGCAGACTTTCAAGAGCGGTTCAACAAAGGCACTCCGCAAGTCATCGCAAAAGAGCAAGCACTGGCCGTTGCTAAGGCGGAATACGAAAAAGCTGTCAAAGACGTTGAGAACCTGAACAAAGCTGCACTTCTACAAAAAGCACGCGAGACAAAGAAAATCGACGTCGATGATGTCGAAAGACAGATCGTTGTCGCCAATAACCAGCTCAAGCGAACTGAAGATTTTGTTAGAATCCTGGCCGAGCAGCGTTCCAAGGCCAAGATCGCTGGCCAGCAGATGAACCTGCAAGGCGATGATCTTGATCCGCTCAAGGTTCAACGCGACGAAATCCGCAAGAAGCTCTTTGAACTGGCAGACCTGGAACGTCGCAAAGAGACGAACAGCCGGATCGAGTTGGTCGAAGGCGCCCAACTTTACCTCGACTACAACTTCAAGACCAAACTCGTGTTCGCCATCGTGTTCGGCATCATGGGCTTCAGCTTTGTATCGTTGATCATTTCCTACCTCGAATGGCGCAACCGCCGTGTCGATGGCGTCGATCAAGTGGTGCAAGAACTCAAGATGCGAGTCATCGGCACCATCCCCGCCTTCCCGAGCCGGGCCGCCCTCAAGAACGGTGAGGCCAGCCAGAACCAAAACTGGCGATTCATCCTGAATGAAAGTGTCAACAGCACCCGCACCATGTTGCTGCACACGGCCCGTACCCAACAGATGCAAGTCATTCTCGTGACCAGTGCGATGCAGGGTGAAGGCAAAACCTCACTCAGCAGCCAACTGGCGACCAGCATGGCCACCGCCGGGCTTCGCACTCTCATCCTCGATTGTGACTTGCGTAACCCGAGCATGCAGAAGTTGTTCGACATTCCCGTGTCCCCGGGCTGTGCCGAGATCCTGCTTCAAGAAATTGAAATCGCTGACACGATCCAAACGACCAGCGTGCCAAACCTGTGGATCATCCCCGCTGGGCAATGTAACCACCGCGTGATTGCTGCCCTGGCGCAGGGGCATCCGCTTGAGGCCTTGTTCAACCGCCTGCGTGGGCAGTTCGACATCATCATTGTGGATAGCTGCCCGATCCTACCGGTGGCCGACACACTGCTCGTGGCCCAACACGTGGACGGAGTCGTGTTCAGCATTCTGCAAGACGTCAGCCAATTGCCGAAGGTGCAGGATGCCTCGGAACGCTTGGTGCAGTTGAACATCCCGTTGGTAGGGGCCGTGGTGAATGGCATCAAGCCAGACATCCAAGCCTATGGCTACAACTACGTGAAGCAACTACCTGCGTAGGCATGTTTTTCAACTCCCTCGCCCCGTTTACGGGGAGAGGGTGGCCGAAGGCCGGGTGAGGGGAAATCAAACAAGACCCCTCACCCGCATCGTGCTGTTCGCACGATACGACCTCTCCCCGTAAACGGGGCGAGGTGAAGGATTTCATCGAGGACCCTGCCGGTGCTAAAGCCGCCCGTTTTAGCCATGCTGATTGTGTTTGTGGGGTTCACCCTCTTCGCACTGCTACAGCCGGGTTTGGCTCCCGGCCAGTTGCCAGAAGAAGTCAGCGCTCGGCTCAACAGCGTGCCAATGACCATCAGCAACTGGACAGGTATCGAGATCGAACAAACCGAAAAAGACAGCAAGGACATGCGAGTTGCTGGGGCGCTTGCCTCGATTTCTCGGCGATATCGTGATGAAAAAGGCAATGAAGTGAGCCTGTTAGTTCTGTATGGAAAGCCGGCATATATGGGGGCACACAGCCCGCAGGTTTGTTATGGGGCTATAGGGTTTCGTGAGTGCGCCCAGCAATCGCAGAAAGAGTTCGGCAGTTCGAATCAGCTCTGGTTCATCCGGTTTGAGAACGAACGCTCCAATCGCGAAACTCTTGCGGTGTATTGGGGTTGGGGAATCAACGGAACTTGGCAAGCTCCGGAAAACCCACGTACGACGTTCTCAGATCAGGCCGCCATCTACAAGCTGTATATTCAACGCAGTACGGGTGAAACAAAGACGAACGAAGAGGATCCGATTCTCCGACAGTTCACCAAAGAATTTCTGACAGCCTTAAATGAGAAGATCGTGAAGCCTCATTCTTGAGGTAGACATCAGTCATGACGAGGCCGTAAAATTGACACGCAAGGAATAAACGGTTCTTTTCTGTATTGAAGAGAGTCCGGTAACCACAGACCTGAAAGGTTCTTCGTCGACACGAGACTAGCCGATCCTTCCCCTCTCCCGGGAAAGCAGCTCGCCGACATGGATGCCCACACTGATGAGTGCTGACCAGAACAACATGGATGCGACGAAGCCCTGGCCAAGCGTGGACATGGTTCCTGCAACGGCATCGCTCTATTTCCCGACGGAACCAAGCTTTTACCAATCTGTTAAACCTGCCATCGACTTAATCACCTCGGTCTTCTTGCTGCCACTTTTGCTGCCGTTCATTGCTTTGGCATGGGTGCTTATCAAGCTGTCGTCCCGAGGCCCGGGTTTCTACGTACAAACTCGCTCGGGTCTCGAAGCAGTGCCTTACCAGATCATCAAAATCCGCAGCATGAAGAGCGACATAGCCACGGCAGAGAACACGAACTGGGCCACGAAGAACGACACCCGGATCACTTTCGTCGGGAAAGTGCTGCGTGCCTTCCATCTTGATGAACTTCCTCAAGTGTTTAACGTCATCCGTGGCGAAATGAGTCTCGTTGGCCCACGCCCTGAACGCCCGGAAGTGATTTCCAGCAAGTGCCTCGCCAATCAAGTGCCAGGATACTCGCACCGTATGGACGTCCGCCCCGGTGTCACCGGCTTGGCTCAAGTTCAATTGCCTGCTGATAGTGACATCCTCAGCGTGCGACACAAGATTTACTACGATCTGTACTATCTCATTCATCAATCGGCTTGGCTCGACTTCCGCATCTGTGCTGCCACGGTCTTGAAGGCGTTCCTTAGCCCGGCATCACTGCAAAAGCTGCTGTTCCTGCCAAGCCAGGAAGAAGTGTGCGCTAACTTCCTCACGCTGGTGAATCCACCCCTGCCCGGCACGGCAACCAACGTCGCCACTGAATCTGTGTCATAGTGGTTACGACCGACAATCGCCCACGCGTGCTTTACGTCACCCACCGGGTGCCTTACCCGCCCGACAAGGGCGACCGCATCCGCAACTATCACGTCCTCCGCGAACTCGCAAAAGTAGCACGGGTCTGGCTCGCCGCCTTGGCAGACGAACCCGTGACCGACGCCCAGCAATCGGCACTCAACGGGCTCTGCGAACGAGTAGCAATCATCCCTGTGGGTGGCAAAAGCCGCTGGGTGAAAGCTGGTGTCTCGCTGCTGACGGGGAAGAGCCTTAGCGAAGGTCTCTTCAACGAAGGCAAGCTCACCACGCAACTCAACGCCTGGGCCAACGAAACCAAGTTTCACTCCACACTTATCTCAGCCTCAAGCCTAGCCAGGTATCAACGCCTACCGGCCTTGTCCGAACTTCCTGCCCACGTCGATCTGGTTGATGTCGATTCACAAAAGTGGTTCGACTTTGCTGATGCCACCCGTGGCCCCAAAAGTTGGCTCTATCGGCTGGAAGGCCAGCGAGTCCGCAAACTGGAACAAGCACTGGCAAGCACGGCCAGCACCCTGAGTTTGGTGAGCAAAGCCGAGACAGATGTTTTCAACGGCTTCACCAAACCCAATGCCGCCATCACAGCAACAAATGGCGTGGATCTCAAGTATTTCCACCCGATGAACACGGTGCCCCCGAAGCCAGCCTGTGCATTTGTCGGGGCGATGGACTACTTCCCGAACATTGATGCGGCGGTCTGGTTCGCCACGGAGATCCACCCTCATGTGCGGGCTTCGTATCCCGAAGCGCAGTTCCACATCATCGGTCGCAAGCCTACCGCGGAGGTGCTGAAACTGGGCACGCTGCCCGGTGTGCAGGTATTTGGCACCGTGCCCGATGTCCGGCCATATGTGGCAGCAGCACGGTTGGCCGTTTGCCCCATCCGCGTGGCGCGTGGATTACAAAACAAAGTGATCGAAGCGATGGCCATGGCCAAGCCCACACTCAGTGCCCCGGCGGCGATGGCAGCGCTGCAGGCCATTCCGGGTGTGCATCTGCTCCGGCCCACCACGGTGCAGGAGTGGGTGCGGGCCATTTGTGAACTATGGTTGGACATCGACCGCCGAGAAGAACTCGGCAACGCGGCCCGTAGCTACGTGGAACACTATCACGACTGGACGATCTGTTTGTCGCCGCTCATCCAACGGGTGGTCGCCTGAGAACTTTCGCACATGACGACCGAAACCACTTCAACGGACACAGCCACACCGCCGCCCAAGGCCATGCTGCACCCCGTGGTGTTCGATACCCGTGTGGTGACAGGCTCCGGTGGCGGGCCGGATAAAACCATTCTGACTTCGCCGAAGTTCTTCGAGCCGCTCGGCTATCACATGTTGTGCGGGTACCTGTATCCACCGGGTGACGCGGGCTATGCCGAGATCGAACGCAAAGCCGCCAAGCACGGTGCACCACTGTTGAGCATCCCCGACCGTGGGCCATTCGACATGAAGTTGATGGGCACGTTGCTGAAGATCTGCCGAGGACAAAAGGTGAAGATCTGGCACGGCCACGATTACAAGACCAACGCACTCGGTTGGGCTTTGGCCAAGTTCCACCGGATGAAACTGGTGACCACCGTTCATGGCTGGGTGCATCACACTGCACGAACACCGCTGTATTACAAGATCGACAAATGGAGCCTGAAGAAATACGCCCGCGTGTACTGTGTGAGTCAGGATTTGCTGGATTCGTGCTTGGAGTTCGGCGTAAAGCCAGAGCGTGCCGTGTTGTTGGAGAACGGCATCGACACTGCCGAGTTCATGCGACAACGCACTGTCACTGAAGCCAAGACGGAACTCGGATTCAACCCAGCGGAAATCCTGATTGGTGCCGCCGGGCGACTGGAACCGGAGAAGGCATTCGATCTGCTCATTCGTTCGGTTCATGAACTTCGTACTGCCAACTTACCGGTACGCTTGGTGATCCTTGGCGAAGGGCACGACCGCCCACGGTTGGAAGCGGTGATTCAAGAATTGCAAGCCGGTGCCTATGTCACTCTCGCCGGTTGGCAGTCGGATGTGCGGCGATACTTCGAGGCGATGGACATCTTCGCCCTCAGTAGCTTGCGCGAAGGTTTGCCCAACGTGCTGCTCGAAGCCATGGCCCTGGAAGTGCCGTGCGTGGCTACCCGCATCGCGGGCATCCCCAAGCTCATCACCGATGGTGTGGATGGTCGATTGATCGAACCGAACAACGGAGCAGAACTCACGGCAGCACTGAAGGACTTGGTGCAAAGCGAAGCTTTGCGAGCGGAGTACCGCACCGCGGCCCGCAACACCATCGAGACCAGATACAGCTTCGCCAAACGCATCGCCTGGTTGAAAGACGACTACGACAAATTGCTGTTGGGCTGAGGTTGCTAACGTGAACTCTACTCCACGGTCGAATTGTGTCAGGCGGGTCGTGGTTTGCGGGGTGATCGCTTGGGCTGCGGCAAGCTATTTCTTTGGTTCAAGCTACGCGCAAACGATGCGAGTTGAGTCATCCCGTCGGAGAAGTTGGTGTAGTTCATTTGCTGGCGGAGTTCTTCCTTCAACTCTCGCCCGCCAATGGCCACGGCAACTCCTGCGGTTTCAGCCGCGCGGTACATTTCGGTGTACTCCGCCAGGAACTGATCGCGGTCCTGCAAGTATGACACAGACAACCAAACCAGCGATGGCTTCAACTCTTTGATGGCCCGAGTCAACGCCGTCATTGGCGTGTTGGGGCCAAGGTCGATGGCCTCCCAACCAGCATCAAGAAGTGTGAGTTTGGCCAAGAGTGTGGGTAGGGTGTATTGATCGTGTTCGGGGGCACCACCGATGGCAACTGGTCGATCTTGCCCGGCTTGCTGGCGAAGGAACGCCCGCAGTTCGTAGAGCGTCGCAATGACTGTTTGCGTGACGCGGTGCTCTTGAAACACTTGAACCCGACCCTTGCTCCACTCGTGACCAACAAACTTCATCCCAGGCATGATGAGCCGATCAGCAATTGCGTCAGCACTCAGACCGTTCTGATACGCTCCCAGAATGAGACTGCGAATGAGCTCAACATTCTGCTCGCACACAGCTTGAACGAATAATGGAAGTAGTTCATCAAACTGATCTTGGGTTTGAGAAGAACGTGGTATCAGTTTTGAAAGATCGGCGTGTGGAAGTTTTCCTTCACGCACCATGCGTTGGACATCAACCAAAAGTAGTTTGCGATGCCCACCTGCGGTGCGATGAGCAGGCAGCACGCCGTCGTCCACCCAACGCTTCACAGTGGTGATGCTGACACCCAGAGCGCTTGCCACCTGTGAGGTCGAAGCGTAGTGGAGATCAGTAGAACTCAAGGTGCCAGCGGTAGGACTTTTCATTTGTGTCAAATCGTCCAAAACGACCAACCGTATCAGAATTCAAGTCTATCTCAGAGTAGGTAACGCACAAGCTACGTGAGTGACGATGGCATAATTTCAGTATTATTTTGTGCTCCCCACTTGACGCCTGCGGTTGTTCTCACAGACTGAGTAAGTCGGAATGGACGTTTTGGACGTTTTAAAACCGGTCAAATGACTCTTAGCCCTCAGTTGTGCGTAAGGGTAGTTCGACAACACGGTATCCGAACTTACTCTCCCCTGTTGATGTCTCATTCATCGGAGCCGGCATGATCACCAGCACCAAACCATCGCCAATCTTGACTCCTTCAACGAAACGAGTTTCGAAGGCAGAACTCATGCCGGGGTTCCTGTTACATCCCAACTTCAAGCTCAAATCGGCCAAGCAAGAATTTGACCCGGACGTGCTCATTGTTGATCCGATCAACTATGACGATAAGTACATGCCGGACGATGTGACTCGCGATCACACAAAGCGCATGCACTACGCGGCGTATCGCATGCGTAAGTCTTCGAGCACCCAAGAGCAGAACCGTTGGACAAGTGCTTACCACAAGCTTCGTGACCGGGTGATCCTCGGCAACCGCAAACTGATCTATCGTGCGGTACGTCGACGAATGGCGATGGCTAATCAAACGGAAGACATGATTGGCGATTGCCACATCGTGTTGCTACAGGCCGTTGCAGCGTTCAACCCGTGGATGGGCATCCGCTTTAGTACGTATGCCTACACCTGTCTGGTACGTGCGTTGTCGAGATTGTCGCAAAAGCAGAGCTCGGATTGGCTGACTCGCTCGGTGTCTTTTGAAGCCCTGCCCGACGGCGAGCCACGTGGCAAGATCGCCCAGACGGACAATGGTGCGTTGCAAATCCCCATTGAAGATTATCTGCGAGTTGATCATCCACTCCTCTCGGAACGTGAGAAGTTGATTCTTGCTCACCGCTTTACCTTGCACGAGAACCCGGCCAATACGACACTGGAGCGTGTTGGTGCAGCACTCGGTCTTTCCAAAGAACGCGTACGGCAAGTTCAAGCAAGTGCTATCGACAAGTTGCGTGTCGCGTTGTCCAATGAGCCCAATTCCTGATCTCTCTAAGGTACTTCCATGAACTCGGCTCTCTTGCTGGTGGCATTCTCGTTGTGTGGAGCTCCTGAGCTCAAGCCCGGCCCGGAGACGTGGCCGCAATGGCGAGGCCCGGCACGGGACGGTTTTGTGGCTGCGAAGTCTCCTGCTTGGCCCGACAAACTTGATGCCAACACCCTGAAGCCGAACTGGACAATCAAAGATCTCGGGCCAAGTTACTCCGGCACGATCGTCGGCGAAGCGATGGTGTACACCACCCAAACGGTGGACAAGAAAACGGAAATCGTATCTGCATATGACCGGACCACTGGCAAACCAGTGTGGACGAAGCAATGGGATGGCGCCATTACGGTTCCGTTCTTTGCCGCGAAAAACGGCAGCTGGATTCGTGCCACGCCAACACTTGATGGCGACAAGCTGTATGTGCCCGGCATCCGCGATGTGCTGAAGTGCTTCAACGCTAAGACCGGCGAAGAAGTATGGACATTCGACTTCGTCAAAGAATTCGCAAGCGAAGTGCCCAGTTTCGGCACCGTCTGTTCACCATTGTGCGACGACAAGTTCTTGTACATTCAAGCCGGTGGGCACCTCTGCAAGCTCACGAAAGATACTGGCAAGTTGGCATGGAAGAGTCTGAAAGACGGCGGCGGTATGAATGGCAGTGCGTTCTCGTGCCCAGTGTTTGCCACGCTGGCCGGTAAAAAACAACTGGTGGTGCAGTCCCGCGAAGCCATGTTCGGTGTGGACATGGACAGCGGCAAGGAACTTTGGACGAAGAAGATCGCCACGTTCCGTGGGATGAACATCCTCACACCGATCACGCTGGGCGACCAGGTTTTGACAAGCACCTACGGTGGAACCACGCAACTCTTCAACGTCCGCAGCAGTGGCGATGGCCTCAAGACAGAAGACACTTGGAGCCTCAAGTACGAAGGCTACATGACCACACCGGTTGTTGTGGCCGATCATGCTTACTTCCTGGGCAAGGACAAGAAGGCCATTTGCGTGAACCTCAAGACAGGCAAAGAAGCTTGGCGTAGCGAGAAGACCTACGGCGATTACTGGAGTCTCGTGGCCAATGGCGACAAACTCCTTGCCCTCGACTCCCGAGGCAAATTGATCCTGTTCAAAGCGAACCCGATGGAACTCGAAATCCTTGCGGAACATACGGTGACCAAAAGTGAAACTTGGGCACACCTGAGCGTCTGCGGTGAGGAAGTGTTCGTACGGGATCTCGTGAGCCTCACTTCGTATCGGTGGAAGTGAAAAGAAGTCAACAATCAGTGAATTCAAACACCCACGAGGTGTGAGGCCGAAAGACGATCCATCCGCCACCGCTTCCCACGGCAGCTTTCTTCCGCGTACAATTGGGCAGCAACCCACACCCACACAGGCGGCCCGAACCGTGGGACAGAAAATCGAAAAGGACTTGCAGCGCTTTCGCAAGATCGTGCGTGGCAAGGTGAAGTCGAACCTGTCGAAGTACATCGGCAAAGGGGAGATGATTGGCAAGAAGGGGAACGACCTGGTGTCGATCCCTATTCCGTCGATCAACCCCCCGCAGTTCCGTTTCGGCCAGAAGAACTCCGGTGGCGTCGGCGTAGGCGACGGTCAGCCGGGGCAGGCCCTCACACCGGCCCAAGGTGATGAAGACGGCCAACCACAGGCTGGCGACAGCCCCGGCGGGCACCTGCTGGAAGTGGAACTGACGATGGAAGAACTCGCCGAGATTCTCGGCGAGGAGTTGGCCCTGCCTCGCATCGAGCCACGCGGCAAGAAGAACGTGGTCAGCGTGCGCGACAAGTACAGCAGCATCCGCACGGTGGGGCCGGAAAGCCTCCGGCACATGAAGCGGACGTACAAGCAGGCCCTCAAGCGGCAGATCAGCTCCGGCGTTTACGACCCGCTGAAACCAGTGGTTGTGCCCGAGCGTGTGGACAAGCGCTACCGAAGTTCCAAAGAAGTGGCCCTGCCCGAGGCCGTGGCCTGCGTCATTTACATGATGGACGTGTCCGGCAGCATGACCGACGAACAGAAGGAGATCGTTCGAGTTGAATCGTTCTGGATCGACATGTGGATTCAGGCCCACTACAAGGGCGTGGATCGCGTGTACATCATCCACGATGCCGTGGCCAAGGAAGTGGACGAACACACCTTCTATCACACCCGTGAAAGCGGCGGCACCAAGATCAGCGCAGCGTACGAACTGGCCAACAAAATCATCGACACCCGCTACAGCCCGACGGAATGGAACCTGTATGCCTTCCACTTTTCGGACGGCGACAACTGGGGCGACGACAACCCCAAGTGCCTGCGGTTGCTCAAGGACGAACTTCTGCCGAAGTTGAACCTCTTCGGTTACGGCCAAGTGGAGTCGCCCTACGGCAGCGGTGAATTCCTCGCCACCATCGAAAGCCTGACCGAAGACTTCGCCCACCTGATTGCCAATCGCATCCCAGATCGCGAAGCGATCCTGGCGAGCATCAAGGAGTTTTTGGGCACCGGGAGGTAGGTTGAGCCTGCATGCGTCAGCAGCAGGAGTTTGAGCAAAGACACTCCTGCCGAAGTTGAACCTCTTCGGCTACGGTCAAGTGAAGTCGCCCTACGGCAGCGGTGAATTCCTCGCCACCATCGAAAGCCTGACGGAAGACTTCGCCCACCTGATCGCCAACCGCATCCCAGATCGCGAAGCGATCCTGGCGAGCATCAAGGAGTTCCTGGGTACTGGGAGGTAGGTTGAGCCTGCATGCGTCAGCAGCAGGAGTTTGAGCAAAGACACTCCTGCCGCTGACGCGAGCAGGCTCGATTCACAGACCCCGCCCTCTCTCGCTGACGCTCCGTTCGCGGCTCGCAAGATATGTCACACACGATTCACCCATCACGCTGCTCACACCGCAACGCTTCACGGACTCGCGTGAGGGCGACACCAAGCAGGTTCAGTCCTTGCCACTGGGTTCGATCCTTGGCTCGTCGAGTATTGGTTTCTTTCCGCAACTCCAGCTTGGTCATTTCTTCAAGTCGATGGGCACTTCGCAGAAGGTGAGTGCGGCAATGCCATTCACGCCTCGCAACAGTCGATCCTGGCTCCACGTGGCGCTATCGAGGTATGTGAGCGTCTTTGCTTTCGATGGAGCTTTTAGCTTGAGTGTCACGACGGCACCATTCGCCGAACCGGAGACGACCATACCTTTCGCGCCATCCGTGTAGAACTCGCTCTTCAGTGTGTCGTTCCACTTCACTGGCTGATCGAACTCCAGAACAAGTTCGTCCCCCTTCTCGCCGGATAACTGCGCCCGTTTCAGATTCGGTGCGGTGATCGATGCGGTGGGCGTCTTATTGTAGAAGTCGCGTTCCACCAGCGGGCCGATGAGCTTGGCGAACTCCGCATATCCTTCGATGGGGAAGTGGCAACCGCCCGGAGGTTGGATGCCCAGTGTGGACATCACGTGGAGGTTTGAAAAGAGTGTCGGTAGCTGTCGTTGTACTTCTCGCAGGCGGTTATCCGAGCCGTTGGTGCCCATCGAACAGGCGTGCGGCCAGATCTGGAAGGCGTAATAGTGCTGAACGTTCGGGTAGTCGGTCTTCCACCCGGCGGCCATGTCCACGAAGAACTGCCGATAAGTCTCGTATCCATACCCACCGGTCGGCCCATCCGCTCCCTGGTCGTTCTCCCCCTGATGCCACAGGATGCCGCGGATGCCGTGGGTAAGCTTGGCTTGCTGCACCCGCCAGAGCAGCCGACCATAGATAGTGGTTACGTCCGTCGGATCGGTATGATTCCGCTGGTGCACGTCGATACGGCTGCCACCGACTGCTCCGTTGATGATGCAAATCGGAATCTTCTGCCCTTCCACCAGTCGCTCGGCGAGGGCCATTCCCCAGTAGCCCACCTGGAACTGTCCGCCATTTTTGGCACGCACGACGGCGTGGCCCCACTTCTTCAGGCGGGCGTTGTTCGGATCACCGGCCATGCTGCCGAAGCTGCGAACCCACTCGTTTGTTCCCTTCTGTTCGTACTTGCCTACGTCGGTGGCCTCGGCGTTCGACTGCCCGTCGATGATATAAGCATCGCCGCAGATGAGGTCATCGACTGTGTCGAGGATCTTCTCGGTATTGCCGATCATGGTGCCGAACTCAACCTTGTACTTGATGAGGCCTGGCTTGAGCGGGTGCGACAGTTTGTAGGATTTGTCGGCGGCAGGTTTGGCCGTGGCCGTGTCGATCCATTTGCCATCAGCATAGAGTTTGAGGAACACAGCTTCGGCGGTGTCCTTCAACGTGCCGTTGTAGTGCAGGCTGCCGACGTTCTTGTCGTTCCGCGGGTACAGCTGCCCCACCATGGGCTTTTCGTCTTTGTCCGGCGTTCGGGCCACCCAGGGGTCGCTGGCCGGTTCCTTCACAAGGATCGTCGCGGTTTGTACGGTTGGTGTACCTCCATTGTCGATGGCCACGCGAACGGTGAGCCTGCCACTGTTCTGGGCTCGGTTCAGCATGAGTTTGCCTTCGGCGACGTCCTTGATCACGGCGATGTCCGATACGCTCCAGACCATGTTCAGCTTGCCGGCACCAGCCGCTTGCATCGCCTTGAGGTTGGTGATCTCCGGCACAACTTCGATGGTCGCCCGGCCGTCCCACGTCGATGGAGTTTTGAGCATGAACACCGGTTCAGGGATGACTTCCTTGATGATGATGGCGATCTCTTTCGTCTTCACCTCGGTTGGATAGACTGCTTTGATCTGCAGTGTCAACGCTGTGTCACCGACCACCCGGCCTGCGTCAAAGGTGTAGTTCAGTCGGTCGGTCGCGACGACTGTTTCCTTCCCATCCCGCTTGATGATCCATGAGAGCTTTTGAGCGCCGCCGGCTTTCGCTTCGTAGGTGATGCTCTTCCCCTCGGGGATCACCTTCTCTGTGATCAAACATCCAAATTCGTTGCCAGGTTGCACGACCAGACCCACCAGCGTTTGCAGTGGCTTCTGGTTTTCGTACTGCAAGCGAACCCAGTCAGATGAGCGGACGACATTGGAGACGCGCACTTCGTCGATGTCGCCAACGAAGTTGTAGTTGTCGTACCAGCCACCAATAAACAGGCGAGCGGGTGATCGGATGGCGAGGGGGGCGTTTGGCGTCTTTGAGACCGTGTCGAGCACTCCGTTGACATACAATCGCGACTCGCCCTTTTCGTACGTGTGCACAACATGTGCCCACTCAGCAAGAGGGATGGGGAGTTTGCCCCTGACGTTGGCCCCTGAGAAGTAACAATCCATGTTCACGTGCGGTGGGCTGTGGTATTGCATCACCACTTTGCCCTGGCCGTGTTCGTTGCCCCAAGCGATCGGGGTGCCGTTTGGCTTCTCGGCCCGGAACCATGCTTCCGTCGTGTGCGAAGCTGATCCGATAGGGTAGCCAACGATCTTGTTGCCTCCGGAGATGCCTTTCTGTCCGGGGAAGTTGCGGGCCGGGCCGACCACTCCCACGGCAGCTTTGGTACCCGTATCTTTGGATTGCAGAGTGCCGGTACTGTCCGACACCGGGCCGTCCATGTGCCAGACACTGAGGTAGCCATTCGAGTTGTTGAAGACGGCGGATCCGGTGGACTCGCTCTTCGAATCAGCCTTTCCCCAGTGCAGTTTGAGTTCCTGCCGGGTGTTGCCAATGATCTTCGGGATGCGAACCCAGATGCTGGCGTTGCCGCTTTTCGGATCCCATTCTTCGATCTGGTAGGCCAGTGGCTTGCCATCCGAGGTACAGAAGCGGAGGTCTTCACCATTGGGTTGTGCTTGGGTGAAGTTGAAGAAGTCTTTGTGCAAGCGGACAAGCAGCGGGAAGTCTTCCACGACGGCCGACGCTGGCAAGTTGGCCCCATCGGGAGTGGTGAGGATGAAGATCGACCCGGTGTGCTTCCATCCGGGGTAGTCCGCGAGTATCGATCCACAGAAGTAGCTGGCCAGTACCAGTCCAAGAAGAGTGCGATGAACCATGTCGTTGTCTCAGAAGAAGTCTGCTGCTAAACAGTTATGTCGATGGATGAGGTCTTCTGTCAATCAAGAATATCGCGATGTCAACGTGTGTCGATCATGGCTTTTGCGGAGTGGCTTCGTTTTGGATGCCCTACTTGAGAGGCTCAGGATCTGGCTGGTCCCTTCGACATTCATTCGTCCAGTCGAGTGAAGTATGTTCAGCGTGGGTGGGGTGAAAAAGACTTGCGGTGGACGGAACGAAGCATGGCATCATGATCTGAAGCAAGTTCGTCTATGTCTTCCGGCACTCATCGCCAATCGCAGGCTGCACTTCCCATGTAAGCCGTGTTTCCCATAAGATTGACATATCAGGAACTTGGGACTTTCAGAACATGGCGAAGAATCACTCTCCGGGCTTTTTGAGGGTCGTAACGGAAGCAAAGGCCCGCGTTAAGGAATGTGTGGTGGCCGACGTGCAAGTTCGCCAGACCACCGGCGATTCCTTTGTGCTGGTGGATGTCCGTGAGGAGAGCGAGTACGCCGCCGGGCACCTGCCGGGGGCGATACACATTGGTAAGGGTGTGATTGAACGCGATATCGAAGTGAAGGTGCCAGACCCGGCCACGCCGCTGGTACTCTACTGTGGCGGTGGCTTCCGCAGCGTGCTGGCGGCTGACATGATCCAGAAGATGGGTTACACAAACGTCATCAGCATGGATGGCGGCTGGACAGGCTGGAATAAAGCCGGCCTGCCAACGGAGACGTAAGAGTTGTCAAAAACGCCCTCACAAGTGGTGCTTCGGGCTGAGCGATTATCAAAATCGTTCGGTGATGGTGCGGCACGCCGATTCGCACTCCGGGAAGTGTCGGTTGACCTCTACGCAGGTCAACTTGCACTGCTCATGGGGCCAAGCGGTAGCGGTAAGTCCACGTTGTTGGCTGTTTTGTCGGGCTTGCTGCGGCCGGATGGTGGCTCGGTGAATGCCCTCGACAACGGCACGCCGGTGGACATTTGGAGCATGGCCCCCAACGAGATGGAGCAGTTCCGCCTTCGGCACACCGGCTTCATCTTCCAGGGGTACAACCTCTTCCCGGCACTCAGTGCGCTCCAACAACTAGAGATCATCCTGAAGTGGGGCAACGGTCTACCGAACAACGCCGCCAAAGAGCAATCCAGCGATATGCTCAACCGCTTGGGGTTAAGCGACCAGAAATACAAGAAGCCCGCTCAACTTAGTGGCGGCGAAAAGCAGCGCGTGGCGATTGGCCGCGCTTTGGTGAAGAACCCAACATTCCTTTTCGCCGATGAACCCACAAGTGCGTTGGACTGGGAGAACGGCCAGCGCGTGATTGAGCTCCTGCGGGCGGTTGCCCATGCCCGTGGTAGTTCGATTTTTGTGGTGAGTCATGATGAGCGGATGCGCCCCTTCGCGGATGTGATTTATCATCTGGAAGATGGCCACCTGACCCGCGAGGAAAACCCGGTGACACTGTCGACTGCAACACAAGGCACGGAGATGAGCCGATGAAGCGCTGGAAGACTCTCCCCTGGGTGCTGGGCGTGGCAGTGCTGGCTATCAGTCTCGTGGCGGCGAACCGGCTGCTCTCCAATGGCGACAACAAGCCAACAGAGCCGGGTGGCCACATCCCCGTGGCCAAGACGAAGCAACCAACTGGTCCAACAATCTTCGGCACCGTCGATTCCGACCCCACCGTCCTGCGGATCGATCCGCCCGGCATCGTGGGTCTGCCCGCGCTCACCATCAAGAAGCTGATGGTCAAGGAAGGCGACGTGGTGAAGCCCGGCGACGTGCTGGTGCAGTTCGATGATTCTCAATTTGTACCAGACCTTTTGATGGCACAGAAAAAGTTGCTGGCTGCCGAGTCGCGTGTCAAGCAGGCAGAGTTGACCAAGCTCGACTACCCGAAGAAGTTGAAGCAGCAGCAAGCCATTGTGAACTTGGCGGAGTCGAACTTCAACAACGCTGTTAAGACCCGCGATGCTGCGTACTCCAGCGCTCGCGCAGCAGTGGATTCTACATTTGTAAAACTGACCCCAGAGCAGAAAGAAGAGCAACTCAAAAATAGTCCTGGGCTCATCATGGTCGACAACGCCGTGAATCGAACAAAGCTGAATTGGGACAACGAGAAAAACAGCTATGAACGCCTGGAGACGGCCAAGATTGACGTAAACGGCATCCTCCTCAACTCCGCGGACTTGGACTACCGCTCGGCCCTGGACGAAGTGGAAGCCGTACGAGGCGGTCTGAAGAAAGTGGAAGCGGTGATCGAAGCCTTCAAGCTCAAGGCACTCGTCGATGGCGAAATCGAATGCCTGATGGCCTCGGACGGAATGACCTTCAGCCCGACCACTCGTACCACGATGATGTACTTGATTCCGTCTGGCCCGCGTGTGGTGCGTGCGGAAGTGGAAGCGGAGTCGGCATCCAAAGATTACGTCAAAGTCGGCAAGACCGTGACGATCTGCGATAACTCCAACTTTGATCTCACCTACACCGGCACCGTTCGCCGCGTAAGCAGCACCTTCTTACCGAAGCGATTCGGGGCTGATGCCCTGGTGGCCAGCAACAACCGCGTGCTGGAATGCACCATCGAAGTGCCCAACCACAAGCCTGCTGGCAAACCACCGCTTCGCCCCGGCCAACCGGTGCGTGTCATCTTCGCACCGTAACTCACCCGCTGCGTTTGGCTTCCAGTTCCTGCCAGCGGGCATACAGGCGTTCCGCTTTGCGTTGGGCGTCTTCCAACTCTTTGCACGCTTTGGCGAGTGCGGCATGACCTGCTCTGCTTGCATTCTCCACCGCGGCTTGTTTCTCGCCGACTTCTGTCTCGGCGGTTTCAATCTTGTCTTCCATCTTGTCGAACTCTTGCTGCTCCTTGTAGTTGAGCTTCTGAGTTTTCGTTTTGGTCGCGGTGGTCGCACCGGCCTTGGCAACCGGGCGCTCACGATCCGCATGGGCCTTCTGATACGCCGCCAGCCATTGATCCACCGTGCCGTAGTTCGCCGCTGCACCGCTACCATCCAGCCCGATGACTTCGGTACACAGGCGATCCATCAAGTCGCGGTCGTGGCTGACCAACACGATGGCCCCGGGGAATTCGGCAAGACTGTCTTCCAGCACTTCCAATGACGGGATATCGAGGTCGTTTGTGGGTTCATCGAGGAACAGCAAATCCGCTGGGCGCAGCATGAGTTGGGCGATGCGCACACGGGCTTGCTCGCCCCCGGAAAGGGCACTGAGTTCGAGGTCGAGTTGTTCTGCACGAAACAGGAACATCTTGGCCCACGCCACGATGTGCAGCGGACGATCTCGGAACATCACTGTGTCCGAGTTCGGGCTGAGCGCCCGCCGCAGGGTCATGTTTTGATCCAGCGAGGATCGCCCCTGCTCAAACACTTCCACTTTCAGATTGTCGGCTGTGGTCACGCTGCCAGTGTCGGCGGCCAGCTGCGATGAGAGAATTTTGAGCAGGGTGCTTTTACCGCTACCGTTGGGGCCGAGCAGGCCGAGCGTGGTGCCGGGCAGCAGCTCAATATCGAGGTTGGAAAAGAGTTGCTTGCCACCCAGCGATTTGCTCAACCCGGTTGCGGTGAGCAGTTTCTTCGTCCTGCGACCAGTACCAACAAAGTCCATGCCAGCGGTGTTGGCCGCGGCCGTGCGGTACTGCAACTCGGCAAGTTCACCACGGCGATCCGCCGCGGCTTCAATCCGCGAACTCGCTTTGCGAGTTCGCGCGGCAGCCTTGCGGCCAAGCCACTCGTTCTCTTTGCGCACTTGGTTCGCGACCGATTCTTGCATCCGGGCTTGGGCTTCGAGAAACGCATCGCGGAACTCGGCAAAGTTGTCGTACCCGCCGCTGGCCCGGAAAATCCCGGACGGATAAACCCGGCTGATCTCCATGATGTCATCCGCCACGGCGCGGAGGAACGCCCGGTCGTGCGTGGCCACGAGATAACCAAATTGAGACGAGCGCAGCAAACCTTCGAGCCAACGCACGCCGGGTAAATCCAAGTGGTTGGTGGGTTCGTCCATCAACAAGAAATCGGGCTGAAGAACCAACGCGCGGGCCAGACCAAGACGCTTACGCCAACCACCAGAAAGCGAGGCGGCCGCTTGATCGCCATCCACGAAGCCGACTTGTGTGAGCACCTTCTCGGCCGCGGTTTCGCGTTCGTAGTCTTCCGTGTTCGTCTTGCTCTGTGCGGCGATCAACACATCACGCACCGTCTGCCCGGCAGGGAAGCGGTCGTCTTGGGCCACGTAACCGATGCGCGTGCCACGCTTCATCGACACGCTGCCGTCGTCCGGCACTTCCAGATTGGCCAGCAATTTGAGGAACGTCGACTTGCCCGCACCGTTGGGGCCAATCAAGCCCACACGTTCGCGCTCTTGGAAGTCCACGGACAACGCTGTAAACAGCGGGCGAATACTAAAGCTCTTGGTCAGGCCAACAGCGCTTAACAACACGGCCATCGGTCGTGGTTCTCTCAGGTACAGCCTAGCATCTTATTGATTTGCTGGGCCGGGTGCGGTGATCCGGTCGAGACGGACATGAGTGGTGGGTACAGCCAGATTCTCGCGTGAACCGCAGCAACTTGGTCTATCGTCTTTCCAACACACACTAACCCCCTGACTTGAAATCATTGTTACTCACCGGGTTCATCGCAACGTGTTGCAAAGATCCACTAACGCCAACGACTTACGTCAACTCCACGCAAACCGAGCAATGCAATGCAGGATAGAATGAAGTGTCCAACCGCGTTTTGGCCACTTTTCAAACCTTGTACAATTCCAGCAACTGTCCGTCTTGTTGAGCTGCAACTTCCATCATGCTGCTGAAACGAATTATCCCCTGCCTCGACATTGAGCGCGGGCGTGTGGTCAAGGGCGTCAACTTCCTGCAACTGCGCGATGTAGGTGATGCCGTCGAGATCGCCCAGGCCTACGACCGCCAAGGGGCGGACTTTGAAACGCTCTGCGGCTTCGGAGGCTGACAAGACGGCGTCGAAGATTCTCAGGCGAAGGTCAAGTGAGAGAGTGCGAGGTATAAGACGTCCTATCCACTTGCCGAAAAAACACATCCTACAAATCCGGTATACTTGTAACGAAGCCACCCTAAACAAGCCAAGGGACATCTGCATTTGAAGACCACATACCTTGGACTTTTCGATAATACAGCTACGCGGGAGTGAGGCTGGCCCTCTACTGTCTACAAACGGGCTGGCCTCTAGCGGAGCGCCACAGGAATCAGAAGGATTCTGTTGTGGCAATAGGGAGAGTTTTTCATGCTCGCGGCCTCCAATCGGCTTGGCCCTTACGAGATTGTTGCCCCGCTCGGCGCAGGCGGCATGGGGGAGGTGTACCGCGCACGCGATACGCGCCTCGGGAGAGAAGTCGCCGTGAAAGTCCTGCCCGATACGTTCGCCAGCCGTCCCGACCGGCTGGCGCGGTTCGAGAGAGAGGCTCGCGCGTTAGCCGCGATCTCCCACCCAAACATCCTCGTCATTCATGACTACGGCACGTACGAGACTGTGACTTACGTGGTCACGGAACTGCTGGAGGGCCAAACACTCCGCGACCGGCTGGCCAAGGGACCGGTGGCATGGCGGGAGGCGGTCGAGGTCGGCGCCGCGATAGCGGAGGGGCTTGCCGCAGCCCACACCAAGGGCATCGTCCACCGCGACCACAAGCCGGAGAATCTCTTCCTGACAACCGACGGTCGAGTGAAGATCCTCGATTTCGGCCTAGCCCGGATGACTCCGCTTCCGAATGCACAATCCGAGACCGGTCTGTATGTCCCGGCGGAGACGGACGCTGGCACGGTGATGGGCACGGTGGGCTACATGTCGCCCGAGCAGGTTCGTGGTCAGACGGCCGACGCCCGCAGCGATCTCTTTTCGTTCGGCTGCGTCCTGTTTGAGATGGTGGTGGGCCGACGGCCGTTCCAGCGCGACACCGCCGCAGAAACTATGACGGCAATCCTTCACGATGAACCACCCGACCCGGCTGGTTCTGGCAACCAGGTTCCTGGCGAGCTTGGCCGCCTCATCCGCCACTGTCTCGCAAAGAGCCCGAACCAGCGGCTTCAGTCGGCCCGGGATTTGGCCCTTGGCTTGCGAGCGACGACAACTGATCCCGGCCATCAGCGGCCCGTTGGAACCCGTGCGCGTCCTCGGCTTGTCGTCACCCTGATCGCAGCTCTTCTGCTCATCGGAGCCATTGCCGCGTCAACGTACTTTCTCACGCGTGGTGGCAAACCTCCTGAAGTCGGCAATCCGGCGGAAGATGCCAAGGCCATTGATGCCTTGGCTGTTATGCCGTTCGTAAACGTCGGGGGTGATACGAAGACGGAATTCCTCAGCGATGGTCTTGCGGAATACCTCATTAACAGCCTCTCGCGGGTGGGCCGCGAGGGCCTCAAAGTCCGACCATTCACGTCCGTCTCCCGGTACAAGGGAAAAGCCCCCGACATCCCGACCTTCGGCCGCGAGTTGAACGTGCAGATGATCGTGACAGGCAAATTGCACCAGCAGGGCGAAGACCTCATCATCAGCGTTGCCGTGGTGGATGTGCGGGAAGACAACCAGCTCTGGGGCAATCGTTATCAGGGAAAACTCGGCGGCATTCTGGACTTGCAGGATCAGATCGCCCGGGACGTGGCCGCCAACCTCAGGCTGCGGCTGAGTGGCGCGGAGGATCAGCGGCTGACCAAGCGAGACACGGCGGACCCGGAGGCTTACCTTCTCTACAGCGAGGGGGAGTACCACTGGAACAAATTCACCCCCGAGGGAATCCAGCTGGCAATCGAGTACTTTGAGAGGGCGCTCAAGAAGGATCCGAAGTACGCACTCGCTCATGCCGGATTGGGTCGGGCATATGTCCTTTTGGGCGGGATTAATTTAGGACCCCGAGTAACCCATGCGAAAGGGAAAAAGTACCTGACCCAGGCCTTGGCACTCGATGATACCCTATCGGACGCGCATACCGCGATGGGGCTGATTCACGCATTTCACGACTGGGATTGGACAGCGGCCGAGCGTGAGCTGAAACACGCCGTTGCGCACGGTTCGAGTGGTCTCTCCCATAATTCGTACGGCTTTTACTTGGCTGCGATGGGTCGGCCGAACGAAGCCCTTATCTACATGCAACGAAACATCGACGTGGATCCGCTTTCCGCGCGGACCAGAAACGAGATAGCCATGTGCTGCAACTGGACGCGGCAGTACGACAAGGCGATCTCCGCGGCTGAAAAGGCGCTGGAACTGAATTCCGATTTCTCAGGTGCCTACGCAAACATCGGAGTGGCTTATGTTGGAAAGGGGATGCCTCAAGAAGCCATCACAGTGTTGCAGAAGGCGAACAAGCTTGGACAGACACACCGCAGCGTCCAGGGGGCGCTCGGATACGCCTACGCGATGGCCAACAAAAGGACTGACTCCGAGAAGATATTGGAGGAACTCAAAGCCCTTTCGCAGGGCCGGTTCGGGTTTGCACTATCGATCGCCCGCATCCACGCGGCCCTCGGCGAGAAAGATCAGACGTTCGAGTGGCTACAAAAGGCCTGTGATGAGCGGGATCCCCAAGTCATCTGGCTCAAGGTCGATCCCACCTTGGACAGCCTGCGTGCGGATTCGCGGTTCACTCAAATGCTGAAAAACATAGGCTTGCCGCCGTGAGCTGAACTATCGCTTTCACCAGAGTGCACATCCCCAAGCAGGTCCTCCAGAGCCCACGCAAAAATGCTTACTGCACCCGCCGCTTTTGCGGAAGCTTATCTGATACCGTAATCTCGCCAGTTCAGCATCCAGCATTGAACAGGACATTCGTTCGTCCAGCCGAGTGGCGCGCGTCCAGCGAGGGGTACACACATCCCGTGGACACGACGACGCAGGCTTGAATGAAGGGATGCGACCGCGTTTTGACCGCTTTTCAAACCTCGTACAATTCCAGCAACTGTCCGTCTTGTTGAGCTGCTACTTCCATCATGCTGCTGAAAAGAATCATCCCGTGTCTCGACATCGAGCGTGGCAGAGTCGTCAAGGGTGTCAACTTCCTGCAACTGCGCGATGCAGGTGATGCGGTCGAGATCGCCAAAGCCTACGACCGCCAAGGGGCGGACGAGTTGGTGTTCCTCGACATCACCGCCAGCCACGAGGGGCGGGCCATTACACTCGATGTCGTCCGCCGGGTGGCGGAGAGCGTGTTCATGCCGTTGACGGTGGGCGGGGGCATCCGCACGGTGGACGATGTGACAGAACTCATCCAGGCTGGTGCGGAGAAGGTGAGCCTGAACTCGGCAGCGGTGAAGAATCCCAAGCTCATCGAAGATGTGTCTCGCAAGTTCGGCCGCTGTGCCACCGTGGTGAACATCGACCCCAAGCGGGTGAAGCAAGCCGATGGCAGCACCAGGTTCGAGGTGTTTATCAATGGTGGGCGTATCTCCACGGGGCTGGAAGCGGTGGCCTGGGCGAAGGAAGTGGAGCGACTGGGGGCCGGGGAGATCGTGCTGACCAGCATGGATGCCGACGGCACCAAAAATGGTTACGACTTGGAAATGATTGAAGCGGTCAACCGCGAGATCAGCATCCCGTTGGTGGCCAGCGGTGGGGCCGGTAGTCCGGAGCACTTGCGGGCGGCGTTCGCCGCCGGGGCGGATGCGGCACTGGCGGCCAGCATCTTCCACTATGGCGAATACACCATCCCCGCCACCAAGCAGTACCTCGCCGAGCACGGAATTCCAGTGCGACTGGTGTAGTTGCCGGGTAGCATAACCAACAATCATCATCGTCGAAGAGACTTCATCTATGTCGAGTGAACAAGCTAAGCCAGCGATGGCCAAAGTTGTGAAACCCATGTCGGCCGAACCGGCCAAGCCAATGGTGGCCAAGGTTGCATCAGTAGCAACAGCTCCTGTGGCCAGCGTTGCCAAGCCTGCAGAACCAGTGAAGTCCGACAAAATTGCCATGAGCACCGGGGCTTTCAGTAGCCCGTACCCCATCAACAACCCCGACATCGGCCTTGAGTTGGCCGAGCCAGTTGCGGGTGAGCCACCTATCAATCAACTGTTCCGCACAGTGATGAAGCACTCCGGGTCGGACTTGCACCTGAAAGCAGGCATCCCAGGTGCCATGCGACTTCGCGGCGTGATTCAGAAGATGATGACGAAGCCGCTGAGCCAAGACGACATGGAGAAGTTGATCTTCCCCATCATGAGCGAGAAGCAACGCAAAGTGCTCGAAGACACTGGCGGGTCGGACTTTGCCCACGTGGTCGGGGCCGACATCTGCCGCTTCCGTGTGAACATTCTCCGTCAGCGTGGCAAGCTGGCGATGGTGGCCCGCCGGGTGAATACCACCATCCCGACCTTTGAGAAGCTCGGCCTGCCGCCAAGCATCGAGAAGTTGTGTCACTACGATCAAGGCTTGGTGATCCTCGCCGGTGTAACGGGTTCGGGAAAATCGACGACGATTGCCTCGATGCTGGAGTACATGAATCAGCGCGAAGCCCTGCACATCCTGACCATTGAAGACCCCATCGAGTTCGTGTTTGAAGACAAGTTGAGCATTGTGAACCAGCGCGAGGTTTACCTTGATGTGTGCGATTGGCACACCGCGTTGAAGCATGCCGTGCGGGAAGACCCGGACGTGATCCTCGTGGGGGAAATGCGTGACCAGGAAACCTTCGAAGCTGGCGTGCATGCTGCCGAAACCGGTCACGTGGTGTTCGGTACGATCCACGCCAGTACCGCCGCCAGTACCATCAGCCGAATTCTTGACTTGTTCCCGCCGATCCAGCACCACGCCATCCGGCAGACGCTGGGCTTCAACCTGAAGGCCGTGGTGGCCCAGAAGCTGGTGCCGAGCATTAAGCCAGGCTACAGCCGGGTGCCGACGAACGAGATCATGATGGTGAACCCGACCATCAAGGACTTGATCCTGAAGAGCAAGGACGACTCCTTGCTTGCGGCGATCCAGATGGGCTATCAGGAAGGGATGATCGACTTCGCGGAAAACCTGTTCCAGTTGGTCGAACGTGGCGACATCGACAAGCCGACGGCTCTCGAATTCGCACCGAATCCCGAGCAACTGAAGATGGCGTTCAAGGGGATCAAGTTCGCCAAGCCGGGGATTTTGTAAGACGGAACTTGGCCGGGAGTTTGTGTCAGCCGTTGACGATTATCTTCTCACGAGGTCATGGCTCCCGAAGGTTGGAGCGAGCAGGACGAACCGGACATTGCAGCGCGGCATCTGTTGTTGTGCCGCGAAGTCGTGTGGAATGCGGGTGACGCCGAGGGAAGATACAATCTTGTCGGCCTGCTCACGGAACTGCGTCCGAAGGGTACGTTCACTTTGGTATGGGATCTTCCGATCCATGCTTTCGTGCAGTTCTTCGGCAATCCGGGAAGATACGACATATGGATCGAGATGGTGCGATTGATTCAGGACGATGACGGTGAGGTTCTAGACGAATTGGAAGCAGTCGTTTTTGGCCCATTCGAGATCAACCTTGGAGATCGCTTTGTGAGTGGGAGGAACTTCCCACTTGTGGCTGTTCCGTTTGATAGGCCTGGGCTTTACGAGTTCCGAGTCCGGGTGGCTGGAGTGTATGATGTACTAGCCGCAGAACGAATTCTTGTGGAGGGCTGACCGATGAAACCCCGACAACCGACGTGGCCTCCAGGAAAAAAATCCGCACCGGAGGTTTTTGAAATCCTGTATCCGCCCACCGAGGACGGGCACCTCACCGAAGAACAGAAGAAGTGGCCGGTGGTCACAGAAGAATGGACTCGTGAGGAACTGCTTCAGCAGCAAGCCCAACCCAAACCACCAAACAGTTGATCCATGCTGAACACAGCCCTCCAAAACGAAGTGCTTCGCTTGCTGCCTCGGGTCAGGACACCCGCGCAGTACCTCGGTGGCGAGGTCAACAGCATCGCCAAGGACCACCGGCAGGTGCGTGGCAAGTTGTGCCTGTGCTTCCCCGATGCCTACACGATCGGCATGAGCCACCACGGCTTGCAGGTGCTGTACACCATCATGAACCGCGACCCGCAATGGGCCTGCGAACGGGCCTTCGCCCCATGGATGGATTGGGAAGCGGTGTTGCGTAAACAGAAGCTGCCGCTGTATGGGCTGGAGACATACACCCCGCTGCATCAGTTCGATGTCGTCGGCTTCAGCTTGCAGTACGAGGTCAGCTACACCAACGTGCTGAACATGCTCGACCTTGGTGGTGTGCCGATATTCAACGCAGAGCGATTGGTGAGTGACCCGCTTGTGATCGCCGGTGGGCCGGGTGCACAGAACCCGGAGTTGCTTGCCCCGTTTGTTGATCTCTTCATCATCGGCGATGGCGAAGAAAGCCTGCCGTTCGTGATGCAGAAGTGGATCGAGTTGAAAGAACAGGCCTTGAGCGATGGCGACAACACACACCGCCGCCGCATGAACATGCTCGCTGAAGTGGTGGGCTTGGTGACGTGGGCCTATGCGCCGGACTTCTACCAGTTCGATTACTTCCCCGATGGCACCATTGCCACGGTCAACCGCACGCGGGCCGATGTGCCGGCGGAGATTACCAGTTGCACCATCAACTGCGACTTCGATTCGATCCCGCTGCCCACCAAGCCCGTCATCAGTTTCGTGGAGACCCCGCACGACCGCATCGCCATCGAGATCATGCGCGGCTGCCCCCACCAGTGCCGCTTCTGTCAAAGCACCACCATCAAGCGTCCGCTGCGTTTCCGCTCGGTTGAAACCATCGTGCAGGCGGCGTTGGAAAGTTACCGCAACACCGGCACCAACGAGATCAGCCTTCTCAGCTTGTCCACAAGTGACTACCCGCAGTTTGAGCAACTCGTGAAGCGGATGCACGAAGTGTTTCATCCGCTGGGTGTGAACGTCAGCCTGCCGAGTCTGCGAATCAATCATCAATTGCGCACGCTACCGGGACTGTTTGCGAACGTCCGCAAAGCCGGCCTGACACTCGCCCCAGAAGTGGCCCGCGACGACATGCGCGTCCAAATCCGCAAGCCAATCAAGAACGACGACCTGTACGAAGGTTGCCGCGAAGCCTTCAAACACGGCTGGCAGAAGGTCAAGCTGTACTTCCTCTGTGGCCTGCCCGGCGAGCGGGCCGTGGATCTGGATGGCATCGTGGAGATGGCCGAACGCATCGCGCAGATTAGCAAGGAAGCGTCGGGCAAGTACAAGGAAGTCGTGGCCAGCGTATCAAACTTCGTGCCGAAGCCACACACGCCTTATCAGTGGAACGGCATGCAGGACCGCGAATACTTCCGGTGGGCCGGGCAGTACCTGCACAACCGCAAGAACCGGGCTTTGAAAGAGATCGTGAAGGTCAAGCAGCACGACATCGAGACCAGCATGCTGGAAGGCATCCTCACCCGTGGTGACAGGCGGGTGTCACCGGCCCTGCACGAAGCGTGGAAACGCGGTGCCCGCATGGACGGCTGGAAGGAGTGCTTCAATAGCCAACTGTGGTGGAAGGTGTTCAGCGACCTGAACATTGATGTACCGTTCTACAGCCAGCGGCAGCGACCGATGGGCGAACGCCTGCCGTGGGACCACGTGAACGTGAAGAAGGGCCGGGCGTATCTGGAGAAGGAACAAGACCGCAGCGTGATCCAGCTCAAGGTGATGGCTGAGGCCGTGGGTACCCCCGACGGCTCCGGCTGCGGCGGGTAGAATGTGGCTTCGTTTATTGCTCTGTACTCTTCGCAAAACCGAAGACGATAACTGCTATGGTTCCGTGAACGATGCCGATGAGAATGCCCAGCAATAGCGAGCCCATGGCCAAGATGCGAAACCCATCATCGTTGTCGACACTGAAACTTGATGCGAAAAGGGGGCTTACGAAGTAACTGACTGTAGCCCACCACCAGACTGCTGTGCAGAACTTGCGACGTTTGACAGAACCCATCCCGATGAAGTAATGCAATAGCCAGCCAACAAGAAAGACCAGCAGCGTGATACCCAAATGCATGAGAAGGAAATCGATTGGCATGGGTTAAGCACCAGTTGCTACTGGTAGTTAAGTTTAGCAGAGTGTCTGCACACCATGGAAACGGATCAAACCATCGCACTGTTAGGTATCAACGGTCACGGTTTAGTGATCGCCGATCTCTTTCCGGCTGTCCAAGCCGATGATTCGTAAAGATCCCATCATCGACGATACTGGACAGTTAGCATGTGCTGGAGGGACTCATGGCACTCAGTCAGTTTTACAACACGAATCTGCCGCCGAATCTCCGCGTGCTCAAGGATGAGATCGAGGGCTACGCGCGCGAGTTCGGGCTGGACTTCTATGAGACGATTTTTGAAGTCATCACCGCTGATGACCTGAACCAGATCGCAGCGTACGGTGGCTTTCCCACGCGCTATCCGCACTGGTCGTTCGGGATGCAGTACGAGGAGTTGAAGCGCAGCTACGAGTACGGCCTCAGCAAGATCTACGAGATGGTGATTAACAACGACCCGTGCTACGCCTACCTCATGCGTTGCAATCACGTGGTCGATCAAAAGCTCGTGATGGCCCATGTCTATGGTCACTGCGACTTCTTCAAGCACAACGCGTTCTTTGCTCATACCAATCGCAAGATGATGGACGAGATTGCCAACCATGGGAGCCGAATTCGGCGGTACGCCGAGCGTTTCGGCGAGGATGAGGTCGAGGCGTTTCTGGATCGCTGCCAAAGCGTTGATGACCTCATCGACATTCACTCGCTGGCCATTCAACGTAAGGATCACCACAACCCCGAGCAGTTCAAACCGGCAACGGATGACGAAGCCGAAGAGGCCCGCCCGCTGAAATTCCGCTCGAAGGGGTATCTCGATGAATTCATGAACCCGCGTCGCCGTGGTGACGACGACTCACCGACGCCGGTGCAGATCGATGTGCCGAGCTTCCCCGATCAGCCCGAGAAGGACGTGTTGCAGTTTCTGATTGAACACGCTCCGCTGAAGCACTGGCAGCGCGACATCCTCAGCATCGTGCGAGACGAAGCCTACTACTTCTACCCGCAGGGGCAGACCAAGATCCTGAACGAAGGTTGGGCCTGCATCGCGCACACCAACATCATGACCAAGAAGGCCCTGCACCCCTCGGAGGTGATCGACTACGCCGACCACCATAGCGGTACGGTGGCCACCAGCGGTGGGCGATTGAACCCATACAAGCTGGGGCTGGAACTGCTGCGTGACATTGAATGGCGTTGGGACACCGGTCGCTTCGGCCCGGAGTGGGAAGACTGCGACAACGCCGAAGCCCGGCGGAACTGGAACAAACCCACGGGGCTGGGCCGGGCGAAGATCTTCGAAGTGCGCAAGGTGTACAACGACATCACGTTCATTGATAGCTTCCTCACGCCGGAGTTCTGCCAGCAACACAAGATGTTCAGCTTCAACTACCAGAAGCAGACGAAGAACTACGTGATCGAGAGCCGCGAGTTCGACCAGGTGAAGCAACGGCTGCTCAACAGCCTGACCAATTTCGGGAAGCCGTGGATCGAAGTGATCAACGGTAATCACCGCAACCGCGGCGAACTCCTGTTGAAGCACCGCTACGAAGGTGTGGAGTTGAAGCGGAGCGAAGCGCAGGATACCTTGGTCAACCTTTGCAAGATCTGGGGTCGGCCAGTGCACCTGGAAACGATCATCGACGACAAACCGGCACTCTT
>JBBRME010000014.1:0-36322 GCA_038230995.1 Gemmatales bacterium | reverse complement strand
CTTTACCGTGCATGATCCGCACGTTGCGAATGACATTTCCACCGAAACTGTAGCCGATGCACTGATGACCCAAGCACACCCCGAACGTGGGGATGGTGCTGGCGAAGTGCTTGAGAATGTCATTCGAGAGACCAGCTTCTTTCGGGCTGCACGGCCCTGGCGAAATGACGATGTGCGTCGGTTTCATCTCCGCAATGCGATCAAGAGTGATCTTGTCGTTGCGATGGACCTCCATGTTCAGGTGCGGATCGATTTCCCCGAACCGCTGAACGAGGTTGTACGTGAACGAGTCGTAGTTATCGATGAGAAGCAACATGCTGGTAGTTTATGCAGGGTTCGTGTTTGGATCGAGCCTGCTTTCGTCAGGTGCGTCAGTTCTTGAACTGCAATAACTGTAACCGACGGCGCGGCGATTCTCGTTCTATGTTCAAGGGAACCGCCTTGGACGAGGACACGATCGTGAAGCAGATGTACACCGTTGGTCGTTGGAGTACCGCATCCACAACCGAAACCCCAGCACCGGGTAAGGCCATGCAATGGCCCACGGTGAAGGGCAGCACGAGCGGAGTGAGTACCGACGTTCTGCACGCCATTCTTCCTCACACGCTGTACACCGCCCCACCTGCGCGCAGCAGCGAAAGTGACCGCCCTCTGCCCACGCGGTTGGCCCTCTTGAATTCTTCTTCTGGAAGAGTGTTGATTCACGCCGCCCCACGTGGTGAGGACTATGTCTCGCACACGCTGCTGAACATGCCGGAGAGTGCCGATGCACAGTTGGCTATCCAAACTTGGGGTAGCCCCCATTGGCAACGCGAAACGCCCGAAGGCAACGGCGACTTGCCCGAACTGCCGTATCTGCCCGTAGCCGAAACACTGGATGATGCCTCGCTCAAGACGTGGCTCGAAACACCATACAAGCGCGAACTGCTGGAGTTTGCTCTCTCGGCTTACCTCAACGACGACACAAAGTCGATCATTCTTGCCGCCAGTTCCGAGGATGTAGCCCGCACGGTGTACGCCATTACTCGGGCACTGCCGGCTGGGTTGGCGGAGCAACTGACGTTCAGCACCTACGAAGCCGATCCGCTTCAGTGTTCAGCAAAGATCATCGGCCATGATACCGGAAGCGCTGAGCGCGACCTGCCCGATGCCTGCTACCGCGATGCACGCACGCTGAACACCTTCACCGGCAAGCGTACCGACCTGACTACCGAGGTGCCCTTCGCGGCCTATGCAGTGAAAGGGTTGGCCGACGGCGACTACACCGGGTTGGACGACTTGAAAACCACCTGGCAACGTCTGGGGTTGAAGGACGCCAAGCAGTTCGACCTCGTCTTCCGCCTCGCCCGTGGCACTGGCATCCTCAGTAAAGCCGAAGCGACTGAAGCGCTACAACACCCACCACTGGCCGCGTGGATCAGCGCCCGGACGGATGCACTGCACCAGTTCCTGGAGTGGGCACTCGACGACCGTAGCTTCGCCAACGTGAGCTTCGTGCGTGCCGTGCAATCGCTTCGCCAGAAGCCCGATGTGTTGGCCAAACTGACCGAACGCATCAAGGATGCCGGGCAACAAGCCGTAAAAGCTGGCCAATGCGAACGTGCAGCCAACGCACTTGAAGTGCTGCTGCCGATGGCCGCCCCTACCAAGGCCAACGCCGTGTGGGGCGAACTGACCACACAGATGGCTCAACCCAACGACCTGAGCTGGGAGATGCGCGGGTACTTGCTGCCAAGGTTCGTGCGGGCCAAGCACGCCAGCAGCAGCGCTGCGATTGACCCCGGCCTTGCCCGTTGGCTTGATGTGCCGGTCGATCAATTGGCCAACTTGTTAGCACTGGATCTGCCCAAGGTTTATCACCTGGAGGCCGCTCGTGCCAACCTGCACCGCGATGGCGAACCCACCGCAACACTCACCAACATTTTCGTGCAGCACCCTGCACTGGTGCTGATACTACTGCAAGCGAAGACGACCGAAGCCGAAGACCGCGCGGTTAAGTTGTTCGAGAGCCTACAAGCTGAGGCACCAGCGAAGCCGTGGTTTGAAGACGTGATCGCCAAAGCAGCGGACTACCCACCGGCCCTGTTGAACCGCTTCTTCGAAAGCACACTCGCCGCCAACAAACTCGATGCGGATCGATTGGTGCGTACCCAGGGCCCACGGCTGTTGGAACTCTTTGCGAATCAATCCGGCTTGGATCGCCTTGGTACGCAGTTCCTGGCCACGCCCCCCGCAGACGTGCTGAACAACACGCAACTCCTGAGTTTCTTTACGCAACTCAAGGATCACACCAGCCTGAGCGATGGACTGAAAGAACGCATCGCAGCCCTGCACACCGTGCGTGGGTATCTTGATACCCCACGTTTCGATGCGGACTGCACCAAGGCCGTGGCTGCAGCGTTTGCAGTGACCCCCACCCCACTGCCCGGCACCACCAAGGCGGACGTCTTCAAAGCTGTAGTGAACGAACTCAGTCGTCGATCCGAAATGCCTGACTTCCAGACCGAACTCGAAGTCGCGATGCTGCACCTTGGTAGCACCCTCGCCACCAGCCCAACGGACTTCTACGAGAACACCCTGCGCGAATTGCGCAGCAACCGGGCCGACTTCGGTAAGCAGCAAGGCAGCACCGTCTCTCTCTTGGCAATTGCCTTGGGTGCGGTGCAAACACCCGAGTTGAAAGACAACGTGGATGGGTTGGACGGTCAAGCGTTCTCGGTGGCCAGCGATGCCGCGAAACGTGGTGGGGTGAATTTGCTCGATGCCATCAACACCGCGGCGAAGGCTTGGCCCAAGGAAGCACAAACCAAGTGGGGCTTCCTGCAGGCCGCCGTGCGACCCCGCAATCACTTGCCCCGAGACCTCGCCTGTGCAGGCATCGGCTTCGCCATCGCTGCTGTGCTGGCCGTGGTGCTCAAGTTTGCTATGTAATGTCGCCTCACAGAGTATGCGGGCTGGCTCGCCAGAACTTCGGCTTGGCGTTGAGCGTCTTGACGTCCTTCTTGTCCCACTTCGATTTCGGGATCTTGTCCGGCTTCGGGCTAAGCGGTTTCTCGTCCATCAAGCACGTCAGGAACGTCGCTTTGGCAACCAGCTCGATGTGAACAAAGTCGCCATCGGATTGGATCGGGAAGCGTTCCAGGAAACTCGTGCGGAAGAGCTTGAACCCGCATTGAGGATCATTCAGCGGTGTGCCGTAATGAATCCACGTTTGATAGGCCCGCAAGTGCTCGCTGAAGCCGTACCACCCCGGCAGGCGTTGCAGTGGCAAACCAAGCACCACGTTGGCGAAGCCCCGCACCACCGCCCCCAGCACGGCCAACAACCCCGGCACCGGCACACCGGTGCGGCAACCCAGCACCAGTTGCGGCAGCGTCGGCTTCCACTCCCCGCTCATAGCGTCCGGCAGTTCGCCAGGTGTTTCGATTCGTTCGAGAAGTGCGTTCACATCCGCCGGTGTGTACGGATAGCGTGTATCGGTCATCAACACGAATGGCTGCGTGATTGTCGGCAGTGCTTCACGAATCGCCTTGCCTGTCGGCTCGGTGGAAGTCCGCAACTCGTACGGCCGGCCCGTGGCCTTCAGCGTGGCATGCCACGCTGACAACGCGTTGTCACTCGGCTCCCCTTGAATCAAAACCGTGAGTCCGGCAGGCATGTTCGTCATGCGGGTAGTTTACAAGCCAAAGTGAGCCGCGCACGCAGTAAGCGGTTTGACTTGCCAAGCCAAAGAGAGCCGCGCACGCAGTAAGCGGTTTGATTGACTTGTGCCCCGCTTACTTCGTGCGCGGCTCATGTCTGTTCGTCTTGCCAGGCTTGCAACCCATCTCGCAACGCCTCGGTGAACTGCCTCACGGCCTTGCGGGTGCGAAAGTAGCCGGGGATGCCCTGCCACCAGTTCCATTTCCAACGCACATTGATGAGCGTGTTTTCATCCGGTGTCGTCAGTTCCACACTCACGCGCAGATAGAGCGAGGCAAAGCCAAAAGCCAGGCTACTGAACAAGGTGCCTTTGCGCAGCGTGACCACCGTGGGGTCATCAGCCAGCACACGGAAGCCATGCAACTCCGCCGCCACGAGAACCGCCTCATGAACCGTAGTCGCATCCGCCGGAAAGGTAAACGAAAGCGTGGACATGGGGCCTATTGTCTTGCGAGCTGTGTTCCTACACCTCGAACAGCATTCGCTCGGGGTTCTCCAAACACTCTTTGATGCGAACCAGGAACTGCACCGCTTCGCGGCCATCCAACAACCGGTGATCGTAACTCACGGCGAGGTACATCATCGGGCGAATCTTGATCTCGTCGTTGATGACCATGGCCCGCTTCTGGATCGAGTGCATGCCCAGGATCGCCGTCTGCGGGGGGTTCAAAATCGGTGTGCTCATCATCGAGCCGAAGGTGCCACCGTTGGTGATGGTGAATGTGCCCCCTTCGAGATCCTTCAGCCCGACCTTGCCATCACGGGCCCGCTTGGCCACGTCGGCAATGGCTTTTTCAATGTCCGCAAAGCCCATCTGATCCGCATCACGGATCACCGGCACCATCAACCCCTTTTCGGTGCTGACGGCCACGCCGATGTCGAAGAAGTTTTGATGCACCACATCGCTGCCATCAATGCGGGCGTTGGCAATCGGGAAGCTCTTGAGTGCTTCCACCGCGGCCTTTACGAACACACTCATGAAGCCGATCTTCACGCCGTATTTCTTCTCGAAGCGTTCGTTGTACTTCGCCCGCAGGTCCTGAATCGCCGTCATGTCGGCTTCGTTGAACGTGGTCAGCGTGGCGGTGGTGTTCTGGCTTTGCAGCAACCGCTCGGCGATCCGTTTGCGGATCGTCGTCATCGGCACGCGGGTTTCGCGTGGGGTGCTGGTGCGAGGCAGTTTCACGTCCACCACTTGGGCCGTGAGCTTGGTGAGGTCGGTACTCGGCTTCGCCGGTGGTGGTACAGTCGCCGTTGCGGATTTGCCGTTGCCGGAGAGATGGGCCAGCACGTCGTCCTTGGTGATGCGACCACCCGGCCCAGTGGCGGGGATCGTGTTGGCATCCAGACTCTGATTGCGAATCGCCGACGCCGCAGCTGGGGAAGCCATCGGTGCTTCTTTGGCTGCGACAACCGGTGGTGTTGGAATAGGAGCTGACGTTGAAGCCGGGGCACCGGCGGGATCAATCGACGCCACTTCCTGGCCCGGCACTATCACCGATCCGGCTTCGACACTGAACGTGACTACACCGGCAGCCGAGGCATTCACCGGCGTGGTGATTTTGTCGGTCTCGAATTCGAAGAGTGGTTGATTCATCTTCACGGCGGAGCCGTTGGGCACCAACCACTGGGCCAACCGACCCTCGGCTACGGAATCCCCACCCGACGGAACGACTACCGCAACGGCCATGTTCAACCCATCCAACAAGAGAAAAGCCAGTGCGGGAATTGTAGGCATTGGCCGAACGAGTGACATCATCCCATCCGGTTAGCCGCTATGCGCAGCGGAACGGAGCTGCGCGTGTCTGAGGTTGGCGTGATCAGAAAGTACCACTCGCTGACGCTTCGTGCTCGTCATCAGAACCCCAGCCCTCTTTCGCTGGCACATCGTTCGCGGCTACACCACCTCAGCCACCCGCTCGCCCTCTCCTGCACAAACACAAGCTCAGTAGCCAAGGCACCGGTGAGCTTGAAGTAACAGAAGCACATCAGGACCAGCCGTCTGCTGCAGCGACTGGTTCCCCGAGTACGGGTGGTATCCCGTTGCGACGCATGACCTTCGAAACACCGATGATTGTGCCCCGCTCGTCCTTCACGGGGTAGAGAGTGCAAGTAACGGCGACGGTCGTGCCATCCTTCCGAAGGCGGACGGATTCATGTGTTGAGACGCCGCTGCAGTTTTTCAAACGGGAAAGCAGTTCAGTGGATTGCTCAGCCCCATTATTGGGGAAGAGGGCCGTGACGCATCGGCCGACAATCTCATCGGCCCGGTAGCCGAAGAGTCCTTCCGCACCGGTACTCCAGACTTGGACGGTCCCATCGAGATTCGTGCCGATGATCGCCTCCTTATTCGAATCGTTCCCCGCCGCGTAGAAGAGGAGCGCGAGATGCGAGCGGTGGATGAGTTCGTCATGCGCGACGCGCTCTGTCACATCGCGAGCCACAGCATAAACGAGCCGTTCTTCGGGTGCGGAATGTGCGTTCCACTCCAGCCAAAGGAAGTGGCCCTCGACATGCTGGTAGCGGTTCACGAACCGGATGACCTGCGACCCTTCCGAAAGAGCGACGAGTGCTTGCTTGGTATTTTCACGATCATCTGGGTGGACAAAATCGATGAAGGGACGCGAAATCAAGTCGGCGGTCGAGTGCCCGAGAACGCGGGGGAAATTTTCGTTGATCCGACGGAAGTACCCATCTGTTCCGGCGATACAGAACAAATCGAGTGAGACCTCGAAGAATCGAACGAGATCCAGTTCAGCCCGACGCAAGTCCGACCTCAGATGGAAACTGAGTACCTCGACCATATCTCCAGCATTCGGGGGCCGACCGCTTGGCGACGCATTGAGGCACCAGATGGCGAGCTCGATGAGATCCAGTGGGGCGTTGCAGGCGTTCAACCGGGAAACGGTCTCGGCCATGTCTGCGGCGACCGCCTTCGCGTAAACTGCTCGATTGTCACTCCCGATGTGGGGCGGCGCCCCGGTCAGGATTTCGCAGAGGATGCTCCCGAGGCCGAAGACATCGGCCCGCTCGTCGATCAAGTCAATTTCACCGCGCGCCTGTTCCGGGGGCAAATAGGCCGGCGTTCCGAAAACCGTACCTTGCCGCGTGCTAGCTTCTTCCGAATCGTACTCGTCGTCCTCGGGCCACGACGGTTCCTTTTCACCAAGCACTTTTCCAAGCCCCCAGTCCATGACCATGACATCGCCGAAGCTCCCGACCATGATGTTCGCAGGCTTGAGATCGCGGTGGATCACTCCCACATGGTGCGCATATGCGACCGCTTGGCTGAGCTGGAGGAACGCAATAAGAAGCCGGGCGATTTCATCAGGGGTGCGCTCGCTTTGGAGAATTTGTTCGAGCGTCTCGCCGAGAACAAGCCTCATCGCGAAATACGGGAGGCCGTCTTTCGTCTCGCCGAGTCCGTGGATCGCGACGATGCCGGGGTGCTGAAGGCGGGCCGTGATTCGCGCTTCTTCGAGGAATCGGCGCCTGACAGTCGACTTGTCGCGGTGCACCGGCAGGAGGACTTTGAGCGCAACGCTGCGATCGAGGAGGGTATCGTGGCCATCGAACACGATCCCGACGCCACCTCGGCCGATTTCTTTCCGGAATACATAACGTCCCGAAGGGTCGATGGGGGGAGCCGAAATCGTTGAAGTGCCCTGTCTGCTCACTGCATTGTGCAGGGATTCGCGGACTACCGGATCGGAACCTGCGGTGAATGAGCCGAACAACGCCGTGACCTCGTTACTGCAGCGGTTGACGAGGGGCAGCGGTGCAGACGTGTTGAAATCGAAGCCCGTTTGTTGGGTATCGATAATGGGAGGTGGCTCGCTCTCAAGCGAGTCGTGCGAGGGAGAGGAGGGCATCAATGTGCCTCGTTGGCGGTGTAGCTGCAACGCGTTGAGGCGTGGCAATTTGGCCACCTCATCCTGAAGCGGCATCCTGTATCGGCATCCTCGGGGCCAACAGATGATCAAGCATTTGGCCAAGAGTCAGTAGTAGATGGTGCTTCTTTGAAATGCCTCGGTCAACACAAATTTGTGAATTTCTTTCTTGCAGTAAGGTCTAAAAAGGGGAGTGGCAAATTGATAATTGACGTGTTTTCAACAGTGGCACAAAGACGATCTCCAACAGCGTTATACGTACTGTTTTTCGTTACAATTCAGAGCGTTGCCAGTCTGCATTATGTTCCAGCGCAAACCTCAATCCTGAATCAGTTTTGGTTGGACGACACCTTGTGACTCCAACACCATTTCTTCCGGTTGATAGCTGCCAGGGGGGTGTCCCTATACCGATGATAAACATGAACTCCAGACAGAATGACGATTTGAAAGGTCAGTTGTAGAAAATCGACGCTTTGAACCTTCGCACACTTTTCATGAGACTTGCGGGTGTCATTCCAGATACTTAACGCACGACTTCGGAGTACGCTTCATGAAACTGCGAGACCTCTTCTTCACCGGTGTGGCGCTGTCGCTGACGGTGCTGCTGACCACGGTGCGGGCCGACGACACGGCACCCAAACCCAAGCGAGTACTGCCCGGCTTGCAAGCCGATGGCTTCGTGCAACTGCCCAACCAGTGGAAGCTCAACCCGGCGGGCAAGGCCATCGAAGTGGGCGACCTGCCGGTGAACATTCAACTGCACCCGACCGGGCAGTATGCCGCCATCCTGCACTGTGGCTTCAAGGATCACGAAGTCCAGATCATCGACCTGAACCCGAAGAAGCGGAAGGTGCTCTGCCGCATCACCATTGATCAGGGCTTCTACGGCCTCACCTTCAGTCCGGATGGCAAGCAGCTTTATGCCAGTGGTGGCGAACTCGACATCGTGCATGTTTGGGACTTCGATAAAGGTCTGCTGCACAACGCCCGCACGCTGGATGTAGGCAACGCCGCTGACGGGGTCAAACGCACCGTGCCTGCTGGACTCACGTTCAGCAACGATGGCAAGGAACTGTTCGTAGCGAGCCTGTGGGCCAACGCCATCGTGCGCGTACCACTCGACAACCCCGCCAACCGTACCAACATCCCGCTCACTTTTGTGCCAGTCAAGAAGCCCGGCGACGAAGGGCAACCACCCAGCCCGGACGACGGCCGCAAACCCGTTGATGAAAAGAAGCTCGACATTGACCCCGATGATCTGGGTGCCAAGCCCGCCAAGAACAACAGCTTCGCCTACACCTGCACCGTGGAGCCGGGTGGCAAGCGATTGTTCGTGAGCCTTTGGGCCAAGGCTGGCGTGGCCGTGATCGACCTCGAAAGCGACAAGGTGGTGAACGTGTGGAAGACCGCCAGCCACCCCACGGAGATGATTGCCGATGCGAAGGCCAAGCAACTCTACGTGGCGTGTTCCAACAGCACGCAAGTGTCGGTGCTTGACACCACCACCGGTGAGACGAAGCAGATCATCAACGCAGCCCTGTACCCCCAAGCCCCCAGCGGCAACACACCGAACAGCCTGGCCATGTCACCGGACGGCGAACTGTTGTTCGTGGCCAATGCCGATGCCAACAACGTGGCCGTGTTCAACGTGACCGATCCAAAGGCCGCCAAGTCGCTCGGCTTCATCCCCACCGGCTGGTACCCCACCAGCGTGCGCTTCAACAAGCTCGACAAGACCCTGTACGTGACCAACGGCAAAGGGCACTTGTCGAAGGCCAACCCCAGCGGTGCAGGCCCACTGACCACGTTCGACCGTGGCGTAACGGAGTACATCGGCGGGCTGTTCAAGGGTACGCTCAGCGTGATCCCGATGCCAACGCCAGAAGAAATGGCCAAGCTCAGCCGCACGGCTTATGCCTGTAGCCCACTTCAGAAAGAATCCGCCGTGCGAGCCGAGGGCGTGGAGAAGGACAACCCGATCCCCATTAAAGTGGGTGAGGCTTCACCCATCAAGCATGTGCTTTACATCGTGAAAGAGAACCGCACCTACGACCAGGTGTTCGGCGACATGGCCGCCCGCAAGACCAACCCCAAAGGCAACGGCGAACCTTCACTCTGCCTGTTCGGCGACGATGTAACACCCAACCACCACAAGCTTGCTGATGAGTTCGTGTTGCTCGACAACATCTATGTGGAAGGCGAAGTGAGTGCCGACGGCCACGAGTGGAGCATGGGGGCGTATGCCACGGACTTCGTGGAGAAACTGTGGCCATTGAGCTACCGCGGCAGCCCGAAGAAGACCTTCGGCTACCCTGCTGAAGGGGCCTTCGATGAAGCCGCCCGTCCCGCTGGTGGGTATCTGTGGGATCGCGCTGCCGAGGCCAAGGTGAGCTACCGCAACTACGGCGAGTGGATCATCAACGGGGCCAAGAAAAAGGACGGCACCTACGAAAACGGCGTCCCCAGCGTGAAGAGCTTGGAAGGGCACTTCGATCCGCAGTTCCGTGGCTACGACCTTGATTACACCGATGTGAAACGGGCCGAGCACTTCCTGGGTGAACTCAAGAAGTTTGAAACCGCCGGGGAGATGCCAAGTCTGCAAATCCTGCGCATCGGCAACGATCACACAGCAGGCACCCGCGTGGGCAAGGCAACGCCACGGGCCATGGTGGCCGACAACGATCTGGCCCTGGGCATGATCGTGGAAGGCCTGAGCAACTCGAAGTTCTGGAAGGATACCGCCATCTTCGTGATTGAGGACGACGCGCAGAACGGCCCGGATCACGTGGATGCCCACCGCGTGGTGGCCCTGGTCATCAGCCCGTACACCAAGCGCGGGGCGGTGGACAGCACCATGTACAGCACCAGCAGCATGCTGCGGTCGATGGAACTGATCCTCGGCCTGAAGCCGATGAGCCAGTACGACGCTGCGGCTCGCCCGATGTTCAACAGCTTCACTGCCAAGCCCACGCTCACGCCGTACAAGCTGGCCCCGGCGAAGATTGACGTGAACGAGAAGAACACCCGCCTGGCCTGGGGTGCTGCGGCCAGCGAGAAACTCGACCTGACCAAGGAAGACCTCGCGGATGACCTGATCTTCAACGAGATTATCTGGAAGAGCGTGAAGGGGGCCAACAGCAAGATGCCCGCCCCGGTGCGTGCGGCCTTCTTCGTGAACGCCAAGCCGGTTAAGAAGGACGACGACGATTGAGCCATGCCAAGGCACTTTGTCAAACGCCACTTGACAAGCCGACCGGCACATGGCATCTCCCCCCTCACTCTGGGGGGAGTCTTGCCATGCTCGGTCAATCTTGTCGGACGGTCGCAGGTGGATTACTAGCGATCATGCTCAGCTTCGGTACCGGTTGTTCCAGCATGAACAACACCGAAAAAGGCGTACTGGCGGGTGGTGCCATCGGTGCTGGTGCAGGCACGCTGATCGGTGCCGTCACGGGCAACCCGAAGACCGGTGCCGTGGTCGGTGGCTTACTTGGTGCTGGGGTTGGTGGCATTGCCGGTGATGATGCTGATCGCAAGGAAGAACGCCGGGCCGACGTCAAACAAGCGAACCTTGAGCGAGCCTACGACAACGCACAGCCGAATCGCATGAGTGAGATCGTTGATCTGATTGCAGCCGGTACGCCCGAGCAGCAGGTCATCAACCACATCAAGAACAAAGGGATGACCTTCGACCTGAGCGCTGCGGATCTCAAGTACCTGAACGAGAACCGCGTGCCGGCTCGTGTCATTGAAGTGATGCAGACCAGCCGAAGCACCATTCACGTGCCTATCCGCAAACAACAGCCCGTTGTGATCCGCGAGGAAGTGATCGTGCGAGAACCGGTTTATTTGAACCCACCGCCACCTGTGGTGTTTATGGATCCATATGCCCGGCCTGGTTTCCAAATGCACGGGCGCTGGTAAACGGATGGGTTCTCAAGGTTCGGAGCGAGTTGACCGAACCTTGATGAACCACCGCGAAGTTTAGAACCATTCCTTTTTGCCGTCTTCGTAGATCTCTTTGAACTCTTCATCGGTCTTGGTGAGGTAAATGATCCCTTCGATCAGACCGATGATTCCGCTGACACACACGAGGATCAAGAGAAGTCGAATGATACCGCCCTTGGTATCGCCCATGTAGAAGCGGTGGACACCGAAGGCGCCCACAAGAATGGCCAGGATACCGGCCGTGGTTCGCTTGCTTCCCGAAATCGCCATGCGTTACTCCTGTTCTTGGAAAGATCGCCGGTTCTCGACCGGTGTGATACTGTCCAAAGTCTTTCGGTGAAGTGCAAATAGAATCTTCAACATGTTTGCAACACTCCCTGTATTAATCGTACCATTCTCGCCCATGCACCCCTGTCCGCTGGGGCCGGGTACGCCGAACGCGGCAATGAAATCCCCACTTGTGGCGTTTGATCCACACGCCGTCACACCGGATGCCTTCAAGGCCAAAGCGCTGCATTCGGCGCTGTGGCTCGCCCACAATTATTTGGATGAATCGCATTCTATCAGCCAAGATCTACACACACACCCACAGGCAGCCTGCTTCACGCCGTGATGCACCGACGCGAGCCCGATGCCTGGAACAGCAAGTACTGGTGGAAGCGCGTGGGGATGCATCCAATCTTCCCCGAACTGGCCGAACGAGCAGCGAGACTGGGTTACGTACAAAGAGGATCGCATTGGGATCCACTACAGTTCGTGGACGATGTGGAAACATCACGAGGCAACAACAATGATCACGAACGCTTGCTGGAAGCAGTGCAACATGAAGAATTGATGCTGGTGGTTCTAGCGTCGTGTTAGCCGCGCGTTGCACGATGTCGTACTGTTCGGCATAATGCCTGAAGTATCAGAGGCCGTGGGATGCGGGTGGTGCTCAATGGGCTGGCTGCACTCAAACCGAAAACCGGTGTGGGGCACCACGTCGCCGATTTGTACTCCGCCCTCAAGCAACATTACCCGACCGAAAACTTCTTGCTGTATCCGGGTCAGTGGTTGGGTCGGGCCGCCGTAGCCATGACTGGCAAACAACCCACCCCCGGCAAAACAACCGACAAACCCAGCGCTCGACCGACCATCCAGTGGCTACGCGGGGCGATGAAACGTGCCGCCAAGACGGCCGCCAGGGTGCACTTCAGTGGGTTTTCGAGTACCTTCCGGCCAGACTTGTACCACGAGCCGAACTTCGTACCGTTCCCGTCGCGGTTGCCGACGGTTGTCACCGTACACGACCTCAGCGTGCTGAAGTACCCGAACTGGCATCCGGCGGATCGGGTCAAGATGCATCAGAAACAGTTCCTGAAAGGGCTGGGCCGAGCCAAGCACATGATTGTGGTGTCGGAATCTGTCCGGCACGAACTGATCGAAGAACTCGGTTGCCCGGCCAGCCGGGTGACCGCTGTTTACAACGGTATCGGCCCGCAGTACGTGCCGCAAAGCGAAGAGTTGATTCTAGCCTTTCGGCGGAAGTGGAAGCTTCCCGATCAGTTCTTTCTCTGTGTGGGAACCATCGAGCCGCGAAAGAATATCAGCACCGTCATGCGGGCCTTTCTCGAACTCCCAGAAGCCATTCGCAAGCAATGCCCGCTGATGCTTGCGGGACCTTGGGGCTGGCACTCCGAACTGGAACGTGACCTGTTTATTAGCCAAGGGGCTGCTGCAGGGATGCGACACCTCGGCTATGTACCTGAAGCGGATTTACCGGGTCTGTATGCTGCTGCACGCGTGCTGCTGTACCCTTCGCACTACGAAGGATTTGGCCTACCACCGGTTGAAATTCTGGCGTGTGGTGGTGCAGTGATTGCCTCCACGGCGTCGGCAGTGCAAGAGGTGCTGCGGGGTCATGCATGGTTCGTAGACGCTGAAGATCTCACTGGCTGGCGTGAGACCATGAAGCGTGCTGCACAAGATGATGCATTCGTAGCCCGGTTGAAGCAAGGCGGCACCCACCACGCCGCACAATTTACATGGAAACGCGCCGCCGAGCAAACCGTGGCTGTCTACCGTTACGTGCTGGGAATGGATGAAACGACTTGAGGTTGGTCTCGAATAGTGCTTGAAACAGGGTTTGTTGCCTGGCAAGTTCCGGAGATACAAGTCAGCAAACGAGAGGTAAAACAGCGATGAGGAATCTACGAATCGTGCTACAATCCACTTCCCGCCGTGTTGGAGCACGTTCATGCTGCCGATGTCCCGTCGACAAATGCTGGCCACTGCCGGAACCGGTTTCGGAATGCTGGGGTTGCATGCACTTCTAAGTGCCGCCGAAAAGGACTACAAGACCACACCGCCGGATTCGTCGAACCCCTTGGCTGCACGCCCGGCACACTTCAAAGCCAAGGCCAAGCACATCATCCATGTGTTTGCCAACGGTGGGCCGAGTCAGGTCGATACGTGGGATCCGAAGCCTGCATTAGCCAAGTACGCCGGTAAGAGCCTGCCGAGCACGAACCTCAAGACCGAACGCAAGACCGGTGCGGCGTTCCCCAGTCCTTTCAAGTTCAAGAAGTACGGCAAGAGCGGGCTGGAGATCAGCGAACTGTTCGAGAAGACTGCCGCCCATGCCGACGACTTGTGCGTTGTCCGCAGCATGTATGCCGATGTGCCGAATCACGAGCCAAGCTTCCTGATGATGAATACCGGCGAATCTCGCCTGGTGCGGCCGAGCCTCGGCAGTTGGCTCACATATGGACTCGGCACGGAGAATCAGAACCTGCCTGCGTATGTGTCGATGTGCCCCGGTGGCATGCCGCTGATGGAATCGCAAAACTGGCAGAGCGGCTTCCTTCCGGGCATTTATCAGGGTACGTACGTCGATACCAAGCACACTGACCCGGAAAAATTAATCGAGAACATCCGCAGCAAGTACGCCACCGACAGCACGCAACGCCAGCAGCTCGACCTGCTGATGAAATTGAACAAACAGCACCTCGCCGAACGCGGCAGCGACTCGCAACTCGAAGCCCGCATCCAGAACTTTGAACTCGCCTACCGGATGCAGAAGGAAGCGACTGATGCCTTTGACGTGAGCAAGGAACCGAAGCACATTCAAGAAACCTACGGCAGCCACGGACAAGGCCGATCACTGCTGATTGCCCGGCGACTGGTGGAACGTGGAGTGCGCTTTGTGCAGGTGAGCCACGCCCCGGTGCAACCTTGGGACAGCCACGACGACCTAGAAGTGAGCCACCGTCGACTAGCAAAAGAAATCGACGGGCCATTGGCAGCACTCATTGCCGACCTCAAGCGTGTTGGCAAGTTCGACGAAACCCTGATCCTTTGGGGTGGCGAGTTTGGCCGAACACCAGTGGTCGAGATGCCCACGCCGGGCAGCAATGCCGGGAAGATCAACGGGCGCGACCACAACCACAGGGGCTTCAGCGTCGTGATGGCGGGCGGCGGCGTGAAGGGTGGCCAAGCCTACGGTGCGACCGACGAATTCGGCTTCAAGGCCGTAGAGAACCGCATGCACGTGCATGACCTGCACGCCACCATGATGCACCTGATGGGCTTCGACCACGAGAAGCTGACCTTCCGCTACGCCGGCCGCGACTTCCGCCTGACCGACGTCCACGGGAAGGTCGTGAAGGAACTCGTGGCTTAAAAACTCTGAAAAAATGTTTCCAGTCGCGCGAACCTTGGCCTCACGTGTCCCGTCTGAGTGGTACGACGCCGACCTGGTTCACAAAATCGTGGACATTTGTCGCGCAAGCCACTGGCTTGTGTGGCGAACATCGGGTATTGTCTTCCATCTGTTTCTTTCACCCCTTACGTCCAAAGTCTCAACTACATACCCGACACGATTCATCCGAATCGCGTCCTCATGAATCCGCTGGAGGTGCCCCATGGCCATCATCAATTCCATCAGCACGACGAACGCAGGCATCGTCACAGGCAATCGGCCCGTGATGAACTTGGCGACGTATGGCTTGGATTCGATGGCGAAGGTCAACCTCAGAGCGGATGTTCTGTTCTCCGAGGGCCCCACCCTGTGGCCCGAACGTTCGGTTCCGGAATTCACCGGCCCGATGGGAGAGTGCAGTACCCGCCTCGAGCGAAGACTGCCCGACCATCGATGCCCGGCGGATACGGTCGAACGTCCATCCGGCACTGCGGTACGTCGGCAAGCCAATCGCTTGCAACGAGGCACCGCCACACTGGAGTCGAAGTTGAATCCGAATCTCAAACGCAGCGGCTACCACTCGCGAGCCTTGAGTCTCGGCCAGCAACTCGGCTTACAGATCGATTCAGCAAAGACTGATCGATCCCAGGTGGCGATAGCCAAGACGACGACCGCGAAATCGTGACGTGAGACCTGGTCAGCAAAACCTTCAGCGACATCGAACCAAGCCCCAAGCGTAACTGTGTTGCGCTTTTCGTGAGGTTCCACTCATCGCTGATCTTGCTCGCCACGGCTTTCATCACCCGGACTGGTTCAACCCAACATTGCGTGCTGATGACCCGAGAGGCCCTGGAACGCCCTGCGTTATGAACGCATCGCTGCCCAACTTCTCGACTACCCATCGCACCGGACAGCCACCCCACCGCGCGGAGTTCCCGCGCCGGTGTGTGCCAGACGTCGAGCCTCCTCTGATCCGGGGAGGCGACCCTGCACCACCGTAGGTGTTGTGCCGTTGTTCCACCACAGGACACGGATCGGTACAGGACACCGACCATGAGCTGGAACGAAATTACGATCCTCGTGGATCGCGCCAAGACGGGCGACCGCGCTGCGTTTGGCGAACTAGTGCAACGCTTCGAGAAGAGCGTTTACGCAATGGCCCTGAGCCGAGTCCGCCAACCGGACGAAGCACAGGAACTGGCACAGGAAGTGTTTGTCCACGCGATGCGGAAGATCAACCAACTGCGCGATCCACGTTGTTTCGCTGGGTGGTTACGTCGGATCATCGCCCGGATGGCCATCAACCGCGGTACACGCCGTAAGCCCGTGTACGGGGCCGACCCCGAAGTGCTGGACTCCGTCCCTGGTGACTTCCAAAGCCCTGATGCGGCTCTGGAACGCAACGAAGCCAAGGCTGAGTTGCACGCCGGCCTCCGCAAGCTGAAGCCGGACGACCGCGCCACGCTGGAAGCGTTCTACCTACGAGGTAAGAGCCTCGTGGAGATGAGCGCCGAGTTCGAGGCCCCTGTGGGTACGATCAAGCGTCGATTGCATGTGGCCCGACACCGGTTGAAGGAGGCGATGGGTGCGGAGGTCGAGAACGAATCCGCCCTCGCCGTGTGAAGTAACAACAGGCCCCGGTGACAATCTGTTGTCACCGGGGCATTTGCGTTGTTTGACGTTGGTGAGCGACATGCAGAAGAAGTCAGGAAACTTATGTCGCCGGTTTCTAAACTAAGGCTATGACACCTGCCATTCGTGTTGCTAATCTCGTCAAAACGTACCCCGCCAATCCGCCCGTTGAGGCGGTGCGCGGCTTGGATCTCAGCATCCAAGTGGGCGAGTGCTTTGGTTTACTCGGCCCCAACGGGGCGGGCAAAACCACCACTCTCGAAATCATCGAAGGGTTGCTCGAACCCACCTCCGGTGACGTGGAAGTGCTGGGCCTGACCTGGACGAAATCCGAACGCGAAATCCGCGAACGCATCGGCATCAGCCTGCAAGAGACCAGACTCTCCGACAAGTTGAACGTCTGCGAAACGGTCACGCTGTTCCGCAGCTTTTACCGCAAGGGCATCGCCCCGGATGAGGCCATCGCCCTGGTGAGCTTGCAGGAAAAAGCCAAGGCGTTCGTTGATAAGCTCAGCGGTGGGCAGAAGCAACGCCTGGCCATCGCCTGTGCCCTCGTGGGCGACCCCGAGCTATTGTTTCTTGATGAACCGACCACAGGCCTCGATCCGCAGAGCCGCCGACAACTCTGGGATGTCATTCGAGATTTGAAAGCCCGTAACCGCACCGTCGTGCTGACCACGCACTACATGGACGAAGCCGAGAAACTGTGCGACCGCGTGGCAATCGTCGACTACGGCAAGGTGATTGCGTTGGGCACGCCGAATGAGTTGATCCTGCAATTGGGTGGCGAACACGTCGTGGATTTCACCGTGCCGGTGGAACAGCAATTGGACACGGAAGAACTGCAGAAGATTCCCTCAGTCCGTACGGTGCGGGCCAACAACGGTGGGGCGTACACCCTGGGTGTGAGCGAACCAGCCATGGTGCTGCCCGCCGTGATGGACTGGCTGCGGTCGAAGAACGTGCAGTTGGTCGGCCTGACCACCCGCCACGCCACACTGGAAGATGTGTTCGTGAACCTGACGGGTCGACAATTACGTGATGGGGCATAAAAACGGGCATATCTTCAATGATGAGCCAACTTATGCCTGTTGCCGACGTCGCACCAAGTAGTTTGCCAGCCACTGTTATCTTCCAGAAAATTCTTCGCCGATCGGCACAATTTTGGCTGGTGTTAGCAGGATTGATCCTGTTTTCCTTCCTTGTGACACTTCTTGCTCCGTCATTCCTGGGTAGCAAGAAGCTGACGAATCAGGAACAGGAACTCCGTTCTGTGGCGTGGATGATTCAGGGTGGAGCGAGTGCGATTGTTGGTGCTCTATTTGTCCTCTTCGGGATGACAACTCTCCGTGGAGTCGTCCGTGGACTCGTTCCCTACGGTGTGGTCCTTGTACTCCTCGCTATCGGCGCGACGATCGTGCAAGTGCTAACGATTTTTCTGAACGTGCCGTTGTTGTCGAAAAACGTGGACATCTTCCCGGTTCTGGTCAGCGTCATCGTATCTGGTTTGGTCATTGCGCTCAGTCTTGTTCTCTTCATGACGGGCCTCGTAGCACTTCGTCAAAACAAGGCCTACAAGCAATGGCGGACGATAAGAACCAACTCCAAGGTTCTTAAAAACCCAATACTAAAGCCTGATACACGTTCTTTGGAGCCAAGCGGCCGTGCCAAGCCTAGCCAAGAAACCGAACGGGATCCGGCACAATTGGTGAAGAAGACTCCCTTCCCGAAGGCACTCCGTTTTTCCTATGGAGTGTGGATCTTGATCGGCGTGCTGATGATGATTAGCGCGGTCGTCAACATCGGACTAACTTCCTCTAATCTAGCGAACCAACGTCAACCGACAGACGATGCCATGGCAGCGTTTGCTGCTGCCTGCATTCAAGGATTACTGTCGCTGGCTATTGGTGTCGTCTTCATCTATGTTGGGCAGTCGACGCGCACAGGGAAGGCCAAAGACGTCTTGGGGAATGGAGTCGGTTCCGTCATCTTTGGCGTCATCCAAATGGTGTACTTTATTCTGCTCATGCCACAGGCGCTGCGGTTACTTTCCAACGACGTCCACGTCGGACTGGGTATCGCTAGTATTGTTGTGGCTTCGCTAAGTGCCATTTTCGGTAGCTTGTTATTCCTCGCCGGAATGATCGCACTGGCCCAGAGGCAACGCTACAAAGCATGGCGAGTGTCTACTGGTCGATCCAAGAAAATGCGCAAACCAGCCGGTACGAGTGCGACACCATTACCACGACAAGTCGATGTGTCCACTCCAAAAAAATCATCCACAGGCAAAAAATCGTGACAAACAGCGAAAGCGACGACGATTTCGATGACCGCGACTAATCCGATCCGCCGCAGTATCCGAAAGGTTTGCGCATTTCTGCCTACATCTGGATCACCATCGGCATTCTCCTGCCCGTTTTTGCGATCATCGAGATGGTTGGGTTGTTCTTCCTTGCCCAGAACAAAGGTGCCGGCGACCAGGCCTATACCCAACTCGGTTCAGGTACCTGTCGGAGCCTAATCGTCCTACTCGTCGGCCTTGCCTTCGTGAATGTGGGGCGGTCCACGTTGTCGGGCAAAGCGAAGGACACGATGGGCAACGGCGTAGGATCCATCATCCTTGCATCGCTTGGCGGATTTGCATGCGTTGCCTTGATCATCGCCAGTATGGACATCATCAACGATGGCCGTGATGCTGTTTTGGGAATGATCGCACTCGGCCTATGCCACGCCGCTCGTCTACTTCTTCGCGGCGGCGGCCTTGATGAACTTCTCCGGGTCGTCCTTGAACGCATCGGCACAGCCTGAGCAGCAGACGAAATACATCTTGCCGTTGTGGCTCACTTGTATGTTCGCGGCCCCACCGGTCACGATGCACTCGTTCTTCTTCTTGTTCCCGGCAATCGATTCGCCGTCCTTGTTGCCATTGGATTTATACACCGTGCTGGCTAGGCCCTTGCCGCCAGCTTGCACGTCGTAGGTCACGTTGAGGCGGATGCCTTCCGCTGCGGTGCTGAACTTCAGCTTGTGAACGTCCTTGCTCTTCTCGTCGGTTCGTTCCAGCAGGAACGCCCCTTTCTTGTCGATGGTGCCCGTGAAGGTTTGATCATCGCCTTTGGCATCTTTAGCTTTGGCCTTGAAGGCTTTCGCTTTCAGATCGTAGTTGATAGTGCCTTCGCTGAAGAACTTGGCATCCTTGACCTTCAGCACGATGCTCGGCTCGCCCGTCTTGGCGAACTTCCAACTCCATTCCCAAGTTTCCTTCCAACTGGATTTCTTACCGTCCACCGTGCCATCGCCGCCGTTGTTCCACTGACCGATGAACTCACCCAACTTTTGGAGTTCTTCCTTCGCCTTGCCGATGTCTTTGTCGCCGGGCTTGTCATCGGCTGCGTGCAGCGATGCACCCAGAAGCAGTGAAACAGAGAGTGCCCAAAGAATACGCCGAGTCATGAAGAGGCTCCGGTAGAGTTGAAGTCCTTAGTTTACACCAACGGCACACGGCGTTTTGAATCGTTCACAAACTCAACGGCGTGGATGGGTGGCAGACAAACTTCCAGCGCTCGCCACGATTTGTTGTGCGACGGATGCGGCTTGCTGACGGAGTTCATTCACCGCAGTCGTTTCCCAAAGGCTCGGTTTCCGCAGCGTGCCCACCACATACAACCCAGGTGCCGCTTCACCCAACCGACCTACGGCCTGGCCATTGGCTTGGACATCAAGTCCCAGCAGCAGGTCATCTGGGCGTACCCAACCATCCAGCAACAGCGAGCCAATGACCGGGCTGGCCTCGGCACTGTTCGACGGCCCCGGCCCCGTGCAGTTGATGACCCAATCGAACGACTTCTCTTCCAGCGATTGCGTACCGCGTTGCCGAACGAACACGTTCACCTTGTTCTCGGTGGCGATGGCTGCAGCTACGGCCCCGGCCTGCACACGCACAAGTTCGCTTGCTTGCAGTTCTTCGAGGTGTGCCTGAATCGCTGGGGCCATGCGATGGCGATGCACTTCCCAGTACTGACGGTACTTCTGCAGGAAGCGTTTGCGGTTGGTGTTGTTCAGCGCTTGCCATAGTGCTGCGGTGTGCGGGCGAAGACCGTCCATCACCCCGCGCCAGTTGTTGCCGAGTTTGTGTTGTTTGCGAACCTCGGCACGGATGGCACGGAACATGGTATCGATGTTCGGCGAGTTGCTGAGCAACGTCTTTACCAACTCCGTGCAATCGACAGCATGAACTGGCGTGGTGGAATGTGGCCGTGGCAACAGCCCGGTGCGTGAGAGCAGCGTGATACTGCCGGTGCGGCCCGGCTTGGCCAGACTCAGCACGGTGTCCACGGCGGTGAGACCGCTGCCGAGAATCAGTACGCGATCCGTGTCCGGGATGTTGGCAATCAGGTACGGCTGCCACGGGTCGATCATGTAGCGATGGCGACTGCCGTGCCATACGTTAGCCAATGGGTTCATCGGTGGGCGATGACCCAGTGCCACCACGACGTCGTCGGCCCGCACAGGGTTGCCACGGTCGAGGTGAACCATCCAACCGCCATCGGGGTGCCTGGCCACTCGGCGCACATCGGCCAGTTGTACATCAAACGTTGTTGCGGAGTTTGATGATTCATGGTGCAGCGTCTCGCGGATGTAATCGCCGTAGACAGTGCGTGAGACAAAGTCCGTCGCTTCAACAGTTGTATCGTTGCGTTGCAGCCACTCCACGAAGTGCGTCGGGCGATCAGCCCAGGCACTCATCCGCCCAGCAGGTACGTTCAAGAGGTGGGCCGGTTCCTTTGTTCCGTAGGCTAGCCCCTCGCCAATGGTGCCGCTGCGTTCGATCAGCACCACTCGCCCGGCGAAGTTTTGCCGAAGCAAGTTCGCTGCCGTCATGCTTCCGCTGAAGCCACCGCCGATCACTGCGACAGTGCGTTGTCGCGGAGTTTTCAGCATTGGCTTGGGTGCATGACGAACAGTGAACCGCCGGAGGTTCCGCAGCACTGGGGCGTACACATGCACCGTCACCAGCAACTCGGTGGTGCTGGGGTTCCGCACGGTGTGGACGCTGGCATCTTCCCCCGCGCTCACCTGGCCTTCTGAAATCGTAGTCTCGTATTCCAGGTCGGCGTAGCCATCTGTACCAACGGTATACTCGCCTTCTATGGCCGTGCCGCTAATCACTTTCAACGCGCAGACCGAACCAGCGTGATCGTGTGGTGGGCTGGCCTGCCCCGGCAGCCAGGTGATGACAAGCAACTCGTACCAATCGCGCTGAATCACTCGGCCACGGTGGTACGCCGAGGTTGTGGTGCGGATATACGGGGCAACGTCTTCGTTGGTGAGCGTGGCCTGCGTGAGGGCGTTGGCCACGCCGACGAGTGTGGAATTCGGCCCCAGTGCATCCAGTGCGGCGATCAACGTCTGGAGTTTCGCGTTTGGTGTGGTTATTCCCATTCGATGGTCGCCGGTGGCTTACTGCTGATGTCATACACAACGCGGTTAACACCCTTCACCTGATTGATGATGGCGGTGCTCACGCGGGCCAGCAGATCATAGGGTAGGTGGCTCCAGTCGGCTGTCATAAAGTCGTCGGTCTGCACGCAGCGGATGGCCACCGTGTTTTCGTACGTGCGCCCATCGCCCATCACGCCGACGCTTCGCACGGGCAGCAGCACTGCGAACGCCTGGCTCGTTTTACGATACCATCCGCTCTTCCACAGTTCATCAAGGAAGATCGTGTCGCACTGTCGAAGGATGCGCAGTTTGTCTGGAGTGATGTCACCCAAACAACGCACTGCGAGGCCCGGCCCAGGGAACGGGTGCCGCCAGACGATCTCGTCCGGCAGGCCGAGTTCGGTGCCCAACCGACGTACTTCATCCTTGAACAAATCACGCAGCGGCTCGACCAACTCGAAGCCGAGTTGCTCCGGCAACCCACCCACATTGTGATGAAGTTTGATGGTGGCCGCAGGGCCATCCTTTGAGCCGCCAGACTCGATGACATCCGGGTACAGCGTGCCTTGAGCAAGGAAGTGGGCATCGGGGATGCTCTTCGCTTCGTGCTTGAACACTTCGATGAACTCGCGGCCGATGATCTTCCGTTTCTGTTGCGGGTCGCTGACTCCGGCGAGTTCCGTAAGGAAACGTTCACCGGCATCCACCACGTGCAAGTCGGCCTTGAACCAATCGCGGAAGGTCTTCTTCACTACGTCCGTTTCGCCTTCACGCATCAGGCCATTATCCACGTAGATACACGTCACTTGCTGGCCGATGGCCTTGACCAACAACGCCGCACACACGCTGGAATCGACGCCACCACTGAGTCCGCAGATGACCCGCTTGTTTCCGACTCGCTGGCGGATCGAAGCAATCGTTTCATCGAGGAACGCACTCATCTTCCAGGTGCCAGCACACCCGCAGATGTTCCGAAGGAAGTTCGAGATCAGCACGCCACCCTGTGGAGTGTGGCTGACTTCCGGATGAAACTGCACACCGTAGATCGGCTTCGTCGGATGCTTCACCGCCGCAACCGGGCAGGTGCTGGTGCTGGCCAAAGGAATGAAACCACCGGCGGTGGTGACTTGATCACCGTGGCTCATCCACACAGTCGATTCCGCTGGATAGTCGGCAAACAAACCGGTGGTGTCGTGAACGTGCAATGTGGCTCGACCGAACTCGCGGTGCTCCGCACTGATGACTTCCCCGCCCACGGCCGCACACATCAACTGCAAGCCGTAACACAGGCCGAACACAGGGATTCCGAGATCAAAGATGGCCGGGTCGCACTTCGGGGCGTTCGCATCGTAAACGCTGCTCGGCCCTCCGGACAGGATGATGCCCTTCGGTTTCAGTTCCTTCACACGCTCAACGGTGAGATCATGTCGCACGATTTGGCAGAAGACGTTTTGCTCGCGGACTCGCCGGGCAATCAGTTGTGCAAACTGTGAACCAAAGTCGAAGATCAACACGGTGTCTTGCATGGCCGATCCAAAGAAAAAATCCTATCCCGCAGCAGCAACTCGACCAGCCCGATCTGTCTGCACACTCCAAACTGAGCACTTTAAACTACCCAAAAAACTACAGGAACACGGACGTTGTGTCGTTCGCCAAATCAACTCACTTAGCCCCCAACTCTCTGGCCCGCTCTGTGGCGGCTTGAACCGCGTCCATAATTGCAGCGCGGAAACCACCATGTTCCAAGGCGTGCAACCCGGCGATGGTGGTGCCACCAGGGCTGGCCACGGCATCCTTTAACTGCCCCGGATGCTGCCCTGTTTCCAGCAGCATCTTTGCGGAACCGAGCACTGTTTGGGCGGCCAGTTTCATGGCGGTATCACGTGGCAGACCCATGCGTACGCCACCATCGGCCATAGCTTCCATCATCACGAACACATACGCTGGGCCGCTCCCGCTCAGGCCTGTGACAGCATCAAGTTGGCTTTCCGATACGGACAATGCCACCCCAATCGCCCCGAAGAATTCTCTGACGACGGCTGCATCCAGCTTCGTTGCGTGATCGTTCAGTGCATACGCCGAGGCGCTTGCACCCACCAACGCCGGAGTGTTTGGCATGACCCGGACTAGGCGAGTACGTTCAGGCAAGGCCGAAGCCAGTTGTGCAAGAGTGACGCCTGCCGCAATTGAGATCACCAAGTGTCGGAGCGTGATGTGAGGAGCAATCTCCGCGAGAACTTTAGGGAGCATTTGTGGTTTCACAGCCAGCAGCAGCACATCACACGATGAGACAACATCTAGATTTTCGGAAGTGGCTTTTAGACCGGTTTTGTTGGTGAAAGCATAGCGGGCAGTATCAAAGGGATCCGCAGCCAGCGAGCCAGCATCAATCAGTCCGGCGTTCTGCCAGCCTACGGCCAATGCCGTAGCCATCTGCCCCGCACCTAGGAAGCCGATCTTCGCCATGCCACACCAATGCCATACTGGAAAGTACTAGTGTAGTGGAGCTGTAGGACTTCAATGAGCAACTACCTTGTCCCACGTACCGATTGGCCGGTTCGGGCATCGGAGTTGTAGTCGGCAAGGTTCACCGGTGTGGCGTTGCCGATCGACTTTGGCTTGTTGAACATCGTAAGGAATTGGTCGTCCGTCATCTTTTCATTTACGCTGATGCGGCCGAGGAGAAGTACCATTTTCACCTTTTCCTTAGGCCATTCAAGCGTGAGTTCCGTGGGCACTTGCACTAGAACGTTTTGCTTGGTTGAAGGATCTTTCCCCACAACATGTTCGCTCACTTTGGTCACGCGGGCTTCGGCGATCACCGTCTTGCGGTCGGCACTCAGTACCGTGTGCTTCAACACTTGTGGATAACCACCGAAGGCTTCGTCCGCTGCGAAGTCTGTCACCTTCACCACTTGTTGTCCGGTTGCCGTTGTGTCGGTGTAACTCAGTTGATAAGTGCGATCCTTGTCGTTCACCTTGACCGTGTAATCGCGGTTAGGTTCATAAGTGGACATGCCGAGGGCTTGCAGCACCCAACTTGGTTCGAACTTGACCGGCAGCGTGTCCTGCACCTTCGGGAAGTCGCTTTGAGAGCAGTACACATACGGCGTCTTCGCCATTTTCACGTACATCCACATTTCTTTAGGATTTGAACCGACATCGATCTGATCGCCACCCAGGGCAAGTGCGGCCGTCATGCGGAAGTTGTTCGGCTTGCTACACACGACCAGACTGTTGGATAACCTCGGTACGACTTGTCCAGGGATACTCGCCGAGATGCTGACTTCGTCGTAACGCACGGTTTGCAGGTAACTGGATTGCCGATTCAAGTAAGCAACAAAGTCGGAAGCGTTCTGTTTGCCAATGGTGCCAGTACCCTTGCGGATCGGCTCACTCGTTTTTTGCAGACCCCAACAACCCACGCCAAGCAGCGGGAGAAGAAGTGTCAGGAGTAGACTGCAAAGTCGCATCACATGCCCCAAGGTAACTGATCTACTCCCAGCCCAAGACTCGGAACACTTCTGTCTGAATCACATCCATATCGTCCGCACTCAAGTGCGGATCAATCACTTCTACCCGCTTGCCCGTTCGCCCATCCCGCACCTGAAGAACATCGCCATTTGCTGTCCGCCGGGCATCATCAAACTTCAACTTCTTCTTTCGCAGCAGTAGTAGTGCCACCACATAGCGGAACTTCAGCTTCTCCGGTTCCACCGCTCCGGCCAGTCGGTCGAAGCAATCGAATAATGCAGCGTCATTCGTGGTCGGCTTAGGCTTCTTACCCTTGTCCGGCACCACTCCGCGCCATTGGGCCAGCGTGCCAGTCGGCGCTTCGCCCGACCAATGATCGAGCGACACATCCTGCCGCACAAAGCGCGAACCATCTTCACGCAACAGACCGACATACCGAGTGCCCGGCAAAAGCTCCAGCCCACTTTGGCTGCACACCCGCTTGGGCGAATCGAGATCGTAAACCGAGGTCATGCCGAACTTTACCCGGCGGGTACTCGGCAAGGCAAACGATTGGTGTTCCGGTTCTTCCGCGAAATCCTGACCTAGCGACTTGGCTTTGGCGCTTGCACCTTTGTTGCCGGTTGCACCGGCTTCGGTGTCAGCAGTGTGTCCAACTCACGGGCCGCGAGGAAGCCTACTTCCGGGCCGATGCCCGCATCGAAGTGCCAGGCGATGGTGCTCGTAGCGTCCAGCAGTATGAACTGTGGATAGCTGCGCACATGGTAGAGTTTCTTGGCGGTGCTGCCGTCGTAAACCGGCAAGCTGAGCTTCAACTTCTCCAACTGCCTGTCCGCACCATCGCCGATGGCGAGTGTAGCAATCGCAGCTTGTTTGCCGTACTTGTTTTGCAGGGCGTTCGCCACGCGGAGGGTGTCTTCCGAGGTCACCGAATTGGGCATGTAGAAGATCAACAACGTGGGTTGATCCTTGATTGCCGACAGTCGAAATCGCTCTGCCGTTTTGCTCACGTGCCCGGCGGCGAAGTCCGGCCCCAACTCGCCGACCTTAAGGGTCTGGGTTTCGGTCAGCGTAATTTTTACCACCGGTGCCGGGGCCACGATGGGCGTGGGTGCTGCGCCCATCTCGAGCCGACGTTCAATCGCTTCAATTGCCGGGCGAAAGCTGGTGGCCGTGCGTGTCTCAAGATATCGGCTCAACTCGCGGCGAAGAACCTTGCCACCGTCGCGCTGGCTTTGGGCCGTTTGCTCGAAGAGCCACACGGCTTCGATCTCTGCCGCACAGTCCTGATACTTCAACCCGCTGTGCCGTTGTGTCGGTTCGAGTTCGTAATTCGTGGTGATGGTGTTAACGACTTCTCGGCCAACGCGCTTGCTCAGGGTTCGTTGCACGGTACTGGCCACGCCTTCGCTGGGCGACACCAGCAACACTTCTTCACGCTTCCAGCCAGTTCGGGCTTTGGCTGGCTGATCGTACCCCACGCTTTGCTGAAGTCCGGTCACTTCCACACAACGCCGGCCATTCCAGATGGCCTCGGCTTTCGCCGTCCACACTCGCGGGCTGCGTGGGTCATCCGGGGTATCCCAGGTGTCGTTCAGCTTGATTGGCAGCAGTGGCAATGGCAGAAAGAGGCCGAATTCCACCGGATTAGCCGAATCCATCGGCATGGCAGGTGGTTCGCGTGTTTGATTTGTGTCTGAAATGTCGAGCGTCTTGCCGGGCTTCGGTTGCAACCACGAGACTCGCCCACGTTCATCGACCCGCATCAGTTCCATCCGTACGGTGGCGGTATCGTTGCGCTTGATGTTCTGCCCACCGGCCGCTTTGATGGCCTCGACGATTTTCTGATCCGGCTTCGGCCAAAGTGAGGTCATCACCGCGACATTGATGCCATGCTTGTTCACGTCTAACACAAACACGCGCATTTCGAGATCGGAGCTGCGTGTCCATCGGCCTTCTGACCGCTGACCGGCTTCATCGACCCGGCCTTTGTAGACCAGCTCGTCGCCTTTTTGCAATTGTGGCGACAGCGAGAGGTGTTCCGCAGGCGGAGCCCCAGCCGTCATCATCGCAGCCAGCAGTACCCAACCCGAACTCATGCGAAGATTCTCAAAGGTGCCCAAGCTGCGGCGACGATACCAACTGCACCGTGGAACACAAGCGGAAGCCGAAAACCAAAGGTGTACCCTGATTGATGAAAGCAGATTGATTTTGTCGCAACTGACGTAGCTGATCGTCATTCTGTCTGGAGTTCATGTTTATCACGGATACTCGCACCCCCACCTCTGCCATCCTCAATGAGAAGAATTGATGTTGGAACGATATGGCCTGAATCACTCCAAACGACTCTACTGCATGAGGTTGCGACGTGACGTCTTCGCCAATCAGGTGACGACGAACTGTAACAGACATCGCAAAGTATAACATTGTCAAATCACGCACAACTTTAAAGTGCTGAACGTCGAGCCTGCACGCGTCAGCGGCAGGAGTGTTCATCGTCGAGCCTGCACGCGTCAGCGGCAGGAGTGTTCATCGTCGAGCCTGCATGCGTCAGCGGCAGGAGTGTTCATCATCGAGCCTGCATGCGTCAGCGGCAGGAGTGTTCATCATCGAGCCTGCACGCGTGAGCGGCAGGAGTGTTCATCGTTGACTCCTGCCGCTCACGCGTGCAGGCTCAACTCCTTGCATGAATCGCCAATCCAGCCCCTTTTGACAATCCCCTCCCCTGAACTACTGTTGCTCGACACAAAAGCGTACGGGGATGGTGAATGTCGAGCCGGAGATCTACCTCGTAATCGGCAATGCCAAACCCGCGTTGCTAGAGATGGAAGAAGTCGCCACGCTCACCAACCTCGTCCCTGGCTTACAAGATTGGGCCGCACAACCAGCCGAAGCTCGACCGCACGACCTGACTGATACCCCGATGCCCGGCGACCCGACCCTCGCCACATTCAGCCAAGTACCCCTACCGCATCGCGGGCACTGCAAAGAGGAGCGAACCATCAAGCGTGGGCGTTGGCTAGCTGACTCGGCAGCCTTTAAGGACGGAACAATGCCATATGTTTGGATCGGCCTCGGTGTGGCTTTTTGCGTCGCCCTCATCTCGAACGGATTCGCTTTCATCGGTATTCCGGGTATGTTTGCCTCGCTGATCGTCATTGCTTTTGTGAATCTTCGCCAAGGCCATCGCCGTGGTGACGATGTCACCTTCCGAACCCTTGTCGAGTTCTATCATGCGGAAATGCTGGCCCAAGCACGCCAGCGGCATGACACACTGTTTGATGTGAACCAACCAGATGTTTGCTCTGCAGAATACGTTCCACGGCGACTGTGGGCGTCACTGGGAGAAAGCCGACCGAAGGGCGAGAATCGTTTGGATGAAGCAGGCCTGCTACTGTTCGACGACGATAACCAGCGATTGCTCTTTGAAGGGGATCGTTATCGCTGGGTGGTGCCATACCGCAGCATCGAGTCGTCCGACATTGAGCAACTCCACGCCCAACTCAGCTTATACGCCGTTGTGGTGAAGTTTCGCACCGTTGATGGCCCGAAGGAACTACCGTTGGTGGCGAACACGGGCGTCCCCGGCGAGGATCGAGTTCAACGCATCGAGTCGTTCGCCCAGATGGTCTATGATCGTATTCGGTTCGACCCTGCTGCACCACCTGCGCGAATCCTAACCCAAGCCGAGGCCGAGTTCGGGTTGTGAATCAAAGCTGAGAAGCCGAAAGAACAATTCAACAAAATTACGCTACAACAATTGCGAATGAGTTTGACACTTCGCCCCTGTTCGCGCGATACTCCATCCTCAATAGGAAATCGCACCGAGGGGAATCATGTCCATCATCTTGCCAGCTTGGCTGACCACGATCACCCGCGATTGGGCCTGGGGAGTTTTCCTCAACGGGTATTGTTTGAACTTGGTTCGCCCGATGGTGGTACTCCTGCCGCTTGCCATCATCTTCCTGAATATGGGCCGTGGGTTGGGCCTACCGCAACTCTTCCGCAAGAAAAGCTGGTGGGATCAACTGTGGATGGGGGCCGGTGTCGGCGTGCTGATCTGGCAATCGCTTTTGGCTGGTTTCTTGTTTGAAGAGTTCGCCACGAACTACACAGCGGATCGCCCGCCGTTTTGCGAACACAAACCGAACGCGACCGCCTCGCCATGGAGCTTCGACAATCCCGATTTTAGCGACCTAGCCACGGTGACACCGGATCAACGCCGGTACATCTTCCCGCCGTCGTCGGCGCTGGCGATTGTGTCGTATACCGGGGCGGTGGCCGTCGGTGCCGTCGTGATGGGTAGTGCATTGTTACTGTTTGTGCTACTGATCCGCAGCTTGATGATGCTTTACGAGTACCTCACCAAATCGCTTGGCCAATACAAACCACCACCTGTTCCCAGCCCGAAGCTGCCACCCATCGCGTTCATGATCTTAGGCATCGTGCTGGGCTACTTTGGCATGGTTGCTAACGCCTACATACTGTTGCCAAACACCTTGGCCCCGGCAAAGGAACCGCACCAAAAATGGCTAGCCGACATCGGCCAGTGGATGGTTGCAAATGCAGGCTACGGCAATTCCTCCGCACGTAGCGCGATGTGGAAGAAGATGACAAGTGAAGACGTCATCCCCTCCGCAGTTGAGTTGCAACGCATGAAAGTTGTCGAGCAAGACGATAACCGAACCGCGTTGGCCCGCTACTACCCGGTGATCGGTTTGTTTGTCATGGGGTTTGTGTTGTCCAGTTTGGTGAATCTCTGGTTCATCAGCGATCCACGGATTGCACAGAACATCGTGCGGTGGCTGCGCGGCCATACCGAAGTGGCGAAGTTCTTCTCACCCGCAGCCGGAGTGATCTTCCTGTTGCACATCGTGCTGTTCTTGCAAACCATCTTTGATTACTTCCTGCCCTATCCACAGTTGCTGTACCTCGGCTTGATGCTGCTTGGTGGATTGATGGCCCGGCAGTACAAGCTGCGGCACCAGAACGTGCGTGCGAAAGGTCAACCACTCAAGAGCCTCGATGGCTACGGGGAGACGATTCGCCGCGAGTATGCCGAAATGAAGACGGATGCGGCGACACCGCTCTTGACCGCCGAGGACTGGCAGGGTTGGAACAGCAACACCAAACGACCGATGGTCATTGTGTGCGCTAGCGGTGGTGGATCACGGGCTGCGGCATGGACATTGAAAGTGTTCACGGAACTTGAAGCACGCATTCAGGCAAAGACTCCCGATTGCCCGCTGCCGTATCACACCCGGCTGATCACAGGGGCCTCCGGTGGCATGGTGGGTATGGCTCACTACGTGACGCATCTCACGGCACCGGATGGACTGCAACTGCCGAAATCGCGCGATGACAGCACTCGCGATCACTTGAATCGTTTGATCCGTGGTGACTTCCTCACGCCCGTCGTCCACGCCATGATCACCCGCGATATTCCGGGTTACTTCCTTCCACGCATCACGCCGTACTTCCGTGACTATGACCGTGGGCAGGCGTTGGAGTTCGCCCTCACGCAAGCGATGGGTCATCTGCGCACACCGTTGTTCGACCTGCGCCAGCGGGAGAAAGCCGGCTGGTGTCCATCGATGATCTTCTCGCCGATGATGATCGAAGACGGTCGGCAGTTGCTCATCAGCAATCTCGATTTGCAGAAGATCGTCCACAATCAAGGGGCGTTTGAAGCCGGGAAACCACGAGAATTGCTCTCCCGCGAAGGGGTCGAGTTCTTCCGTTTGTACCCCGAAGCCAAGGAGTTCCAAGTCGCCACGGCGGCGCGGATGAATGCGAGCTTTCCATATGTGTTCCCGGCCGTGCCGCTACCGACGGATCCACGCCGACGGGTGGTGGATGCCGGGTACTACGACAACTACGGCGTGAGCCTTGCTGCCAGTTGGTTGTTCAATCACATGGATTGGATCAGGAAGAATGTGAGTAAGTTGGCCATCGTGCAAATCCGCGATGGCTTGAGCGAATCGGAACGGCTGCTGACCCATCCGTCGGACAAGAACCCGAGTTGGACAAGCCTCGGCCTAGAGTGGCTCACCGGTGTGCCTGAGGGGCTGTACAACGCGCGGGTGTCGTCCAACATGTTCCGCAACGATAATCTGCTGCATCTTTTGCATCAGACGTTTCAGAAAGAGTTCGGCGCTGGCTTCTTCGTCAGTCCGGCCTTCGAGTTCCCCGGTGGTCGAGACGTCCAGCTCAACTTCTGTTTGACGGAAGAAGAAGGAACGACGATCGACGGGCCAACCGGCATCGGTGAGGAGCGGGTGCAGCACGCACTCGATGCGTTCGTGAAGTGGTGGTGATGCGTGACGTGCTATCCTGAGCATTACCATGTCAGCTCGCATCCACAATACGCCGTCCGAAGCCCTCGGTGACACTGTCCGCCAAAGTGTGACCATTCGTGGGCGCGAGTACCTCTACGACCGACCCACCGGTTTGGAAAAACTGTTCGATCATCCGGCGGTGCAGGAAGCCTTCAAGGCCGATGAATACATCCCGTATTGGGCGGACCTCTGGCCTGCGGCAAGCTTGCTGGCAGAATCGATCATCAAGGAGCCATGGGACGCCCGGCGGGTGAACAACGAACCGATTGAAGCGTTGGAGTTGGGTTGTGGGCTGGGCCTCAGTGGTATCGTGGCGTTGCAATACGGTTTGCGGGTGACCTTCTCGGATGTGGATGCAGCAGCGGTGCAACTGGCCGCCCACAACGCCCGGCTCAACGGTTACCACGATTTTGAAACCCAAGCCATCGACTTGCGAAGCACCCCGGAGCGGACTTGGCCCGTCATCCTCGCTGCGGATGTGCTGTACGAAGCGCGGATGCTGGAGCCGATGGTGAACTACCTGAAAGCTGCTTTGGCCCGTGATGGTGTCGCACTCATTGGCGATGCCGACCGCATCAGTGCCCGGCCGTTCCGGGGGATGCTGGAAGACGAGGGGTTCTTTGTCATCGTCAACATCGTCAAGCTGGGGCCGATTGGTCAGCAGACGCGGGGGTTGGTGTACCGGGTGACCTGGCCACAAGATTGAGTGGCAAAAAAAGAGCCACGCACGGAGCGAAGCGAAGTAAGTGGTTTGATTCGTCTGGTTCAAGACCGCTTACGTCGCTTCGCTCCGTGCGCGGCTCTGTTCCAACAACACATCCAACACCTTCTGCAACTTGTCCGGCCAGCGGTGATCTTGCAGCACGCGGATGCGGCCAGCTTCACCCATCGCCGGAGTTGTCTGCTGAAGGAATCGAATCGGTTCGTCTCTGTTGGAGTTCGGATCTTTTTTGATGTCGATTAACAGACCGTCAACTCCGTGCCGTACAAGTTCACCCGGCCCACCCGCGCGAAGACAAACGACGGGTTTTCCATTCGCCCAAGCTTCCAGTAGTACGAGGCCGTAAGAATCCGTCCAACTCGGCAAGCAGAAGACATCGATACCCGCATAGAAATCTTTCTTCCGGTCTTCGGTCAACTCACCGAGCCGGGTAATGTTTGGATCGTTCTTCATGTAATTCCATGCCATGCTCTGTTCAAAATCTGGCATGGAAGGGCCGGCAAGGATTAGCCGAGCTGTTGGCATCTTCTCCATGATTGCAGTAAGAGCCACCGAGCCTTTCGCATAACTCAAATTCGCCAAGTGACCCACCACGAGCGTGTCGTCTGTCACGCTCCACTCGGCACGGGCCTTGGCACGATCTCCACCGGTACATTCCGCCGGGTCAACACCCAGGCCTTGCAGTGTCAATCGACTGTCACTCACGCCCAGTTGGTTGGCGAGGTTCCACTCGGCTTGGGTCTGCACGAAGACATGATCGGCCTGGTTGAGCATCCACCGCAGGGGCGGTTGGGTGTACTGCTTGCGGGTTTTGTCGTTGGGATTGGTCGGGTCGCCCCAGTGCAGGAACGGCGTGAGCAGAAATGGCACCTTGCGGCGCTTGGCCAACGCCCACGCACAGGCCAAGTGGAAGCCATACGGGAAGGCCACGGCATGCACGGCATCGAGTGGGCCATCGTACTGCTGCACCGCCCGCCACATCGCCGGGCAGGTCGGGCTGCTGGGCATGGTCAGCAATTGCCAAAGTTCGTTCGGCCAGAACGAAAGGGCCTTCAGCATGTATCGACGCAACGGAAAGCCGATGGGAGCAAAACGCCGGACGTGCGGTGGATCGTCGTAGCTGTGCTTTTGTGGTTTGCGGAAATCGGTGAGGTGCTTGGCCGTGGTCGTCCACACCGTCACGTCATGACCGTGTTCCTGGAGGAACGAGGTGAGGCGATGAACGTAACTCTCGGCACCGCCCAAGGCCGGTGGATAACGATGGATGAACTGCGCAACATGCATGGCAGTGTTTTACGAGCCAGCGGGTTGATCCCGCTGGTTCATCAAATTGCTACCGAATGCCTTCAGCAAACTCATCGCGGGACACATGGGCGGCTTGGCCCAAGTGCGTGCCACGAGGGGCCGGAGTATGGCCGGAGTGCACTGCCGTGCGTTTGCCAGCGACTTCGCTGGCCATCTGGCTGTAGCTCATCGGCGAGTCTTCGTAGTCGCCTGCGTCGTGTTCGTCGTATCGGCACACATAGCCTGGCAGCATCGACTTGTCCTTCTCATCGAAGTAGGTCTTCACCACGGCGGCTTGCACCAGTTCACGGGCCATCGCGTGGATCGGGTGGGCAATGTCGGCGTGGAGTTTGGCCCGGCCGTCCATGTCTCGCATGGCGCGGGTGTCGTCGAGCTTCTTGCCACAACCGTTGCAGAAGCGTGCCCGCAGGTGGTTCTTGCACCCGCACGGGCAGCGATCCATCAGCTTGCGGCTGGGCATCGCTACGAACACACCCTTGGTGCCTTCGATGATCTTGAGATCACGCACCACAAAGGCGCTGTCAAAAGTAACTGAACAGAACGCGAGTAACCGCTCGGAGTTCTGCTCACACAATTTCACACGAACTTCGGTGATCGTCACGGCGCACTCCTTTGCAACTCGCAAATCAGGCCAACGTCTGCACGGCATACACCCGGCAGCCACGGAGTTCCCCGTGTTGGCTCTCGTATTCCATCTGTCGGGCCATGCCTGCCTGATGCACCGCATCGCGGGCCAAGGCAAACACGCACGACCCACTTCCGCTGAGCATCGTGCTCAACGGTTGGGTGGTTTGAATGGCGTCGTATAACCGCTTCACCAACGGTTGCAAGTCGAATGCGGCATTTTGCAAGCGATTGTACATCACAGCGGAAATGGCCAGTACATCTCCACTTTGCCATGCCTGTTTCATGGCCGAATCAGTGGTTGGCACCGCTGGCAACTGCACCCGTCGATAAACATCAGCGGTGCTGCAGCCAACTGGCGGCTTGACGATCACGAGGTGCAGTGGAACCTTCGTTTCCACCGGTTGAACCACCTCGCCGCGCCCGGTACACCAACTTGGCCCGTACAGAAACGCCGCCATGTCCGACCCAAGCGTTGCTGCCACCTCGGCGAGTGTGTGGATGGATGCGTTCAACTTCCAGAGATGATTCAAGCCGAGGAGCGTCATCGCGGCATCGCTCGATCCCCCGCCCAACCCCGCTTCTTGCGGAATCCGCTTGGTGAGGTGGATCGACACACCTTGCTTCACGTTGAACTTGGTTGCCAGTGCTATCGCGGCTTTCCACACAAAGTTGCGCTGATCGGTTGGCACACCATCTTGCTGACAACGCAGTGTCAGTGATTCGGCCAGTGTCAGTTCGAGGGTGTCGTACAGGCTCACCGGCATCAACAACGTGGCGAGGTCGTGGTACCCATCCGGCCGCTTGTGGTTCAACTCCAGAAACAGATTCACCTTGGCCGGGCAAGCCAGCACACAACTGTTTGCCGTGCGATGAAGGAAAGGATCGAAGCGCTGGTTCATGAAAGCAATCTTACTCCGGCAATGGTCGGCCGTGAGTCTCCGGGGCATACCAGATCAACACGAAGCCCACGAGGTAGACCCCGGCCGCAACGGAACAAGCCGTAGCGTAGTTGCCATCGAAGGCAGAGAGCAAGGCCATGGTTTGCAGGGAACCGATAGACGCGAGGATACGCCCGAAGTTAAAGCCGAAGCCTTGCCCGGTGGCCCGCAGCCCGGTGCGGAAAAGCTCCGGCAGGTACAGTGGGAGCCACCCGTAAAACGACGAAGTGACCAGACCCAGCACCCCGGCACTCACGAGGAACACGGTACCATAGCTGGTGTTCCACGAATAGAAGCCGTACAGGGTAAGCGCAGATGCCAGGCACAGCACGGCGTAGGTTTTGCGTCGGCCTAGGAACGACCCACCCAGTAACGCCGCAAGCAGACTGCCCACGGCTGAACCGAAGGCCGAGATGGCCTGAGTGAGCGGACGGGCGTTGGCATCGCCGGGGGCCAGCACATCCACCCAGTTGTACATCCACATCACGCCACCCCACGTGGCCAGCAACGGCACCCCGCTCAGGCATGCGGCCAGGATCATCCGGCGGAGGGTTTGCTTCTGTTGAGTAGTTGAGTCGGTCGATCTTCGCAAGTAATTCCGCGCCGGCTTCAGATAGCACCACCCG
>JBBRME010000013.1:0-37363 GCA_038230995.1 Gemmatales bacterium | reverse complement strand
GAATCCACACCGTCCGAACCGGGTGGAACCTCGGGCGAGGAAACGCCGACCCAAAGAGTACGACCTGCTCAGAAAACCCCGCCAAGAACTGCAAAAACGACTACAAATGACGGTGGAAGAGGCTTAACTTTGTGCCATTCGTGACTGTCCCCTTTTTTGCTCCGCAAATTGATGCAATGCCAGATTTTCGTGAAATTGGCTTTGTTGAGATTATTGACAAATCTGGTCAGCACGGCTATAGGAAAGTGTATATGATTACATATAATGAAGGCAAAAAAAAGGTCATGGAGGAATATACTGATGATCGTGTTTTTCGATCATCTAAGGCAGAACTCGAAAAAATGTCACAGTCTCGGAACACCGATCCTGATATCATACATGATGACATTCATGACGGCGATCGCACCATTAAGAGGATATGGTACAATTCCTCTGAAAAGGCTGCGATAAATAAATACTACAGTGACTTGGCTGAAAGGCAAAAACGAGATTCTAAGAATGGTCTTGAGCCACCATTGGCTGCAAAGCGTCTCAAAAAATAGTCGAAATTACAGCCTGTGCAATATGCATTTGCCTAGTCGTTTTTAGTTTGTTTTCCACGAGATACGCCAGGATGCTTCCTATAAATGTCACACATGTTACGTCTTATTACAGGAATAGCATTAAGTTTTATATGCTGCACGGTTGCCATGATGCCGCTGATGCGATCCGTTGGGCGCATGGCATAATGTCGAAATTTAATATTGAGCACAGTGTAGTACCTCAAGTTTTGCCAATAGCTATACTGCATCGCGTTAATATGTATGATGACAGTTTTTGTATTGTTGAGGCAGACGAATTGTCTACCATACATTTATCAACTGGTTCTCAACTTATCATAGATTTTTTGGATCGATGTTTGATGCCTGATCCGACTTAAAATGTGATTTCTTGCCTGCACTGGGCACCAACCAGGGTGTGCCGGGGACGCAGACTCAGACGACGGTGCAGTCCGGCACGAACGTGACCACGGGGAACAACCTGAGCGGGGTGTACACGCAGTCGGGTGGTGGTACGACCACGCTGACGGTGCCGATCAGCGGGAGCGATGGCCGCGGGGCGTACAGCGGGGTGCGTTCGAGCACGATCACGATTACCAGCGGGTCGACGGGCAATGCGGATGTGGGTTCGGGCAGCGGGAGCTACGGGGCCACGGAGACGGCCACGGTGTCGGTGGGCGGGGGCAATGCCACGGCGACGTACACGGACACCACGCTGTCGCTGAACACCTCGTCGGGGAGCAACTGGTTCAACGGGGTGGCCGGGACCTCGGGGCAGTGGGTGCGGACGACCGCCACGCAGACGGTGAGCGAGACCGGCAGTGCACCGGGTGCGGGCTACACCATGCTCTGGCTCTCCGGCAGCACGGCCACGGACAGTGCGAGTTACGACTCGTCGAACCGGCTCTCGACCAACACGCACAGCGATACGGGTACGGGGAGCCTGCACCAGTCGGGGAGCAACGGGTCGGCCAACGGCTACACGATCGACAAGACGGAAGGGACGACGCGGGGCAGCACCCGCACGGCGGACGGGGACAGCGGCTTGTCCACGGCCACGGGGACGGTGAGTACGAGCAGCACGGCCATCGAGACGAACCAGCACGGCACGAACAACGCGACGTTCACGGAGATCCTGGGGTATTCGTCGAGCCTGTCGGGCTGGGCGAATGCCGGGGCCGGCGTGTACGTGCAGAGTTCGACGGGCAGCCGGAGTGCGAACTTCGCACAGCGGGGCGTGATCGGCACGGGCACCCACAGTGTCACGGAATCGAGCACGGGCGGGTACACCGCCACCACGCAGGGCTACGCCGGGGTGGCGATCAACAGCGTCACCGAGACGGGCAGTTCGACGGACACGGCCACGCTGAGTGTCAGCGGCGGGACACCGGCGTACACCCTGGTGGCGAGGGGTGTGGATAGCTGGACACACACCGGCAGTACCAACTCCGTCACCGGGGCGACCAGCCGAAACGAACAGGGCAACGACACCTACACCCTGAGCGAGAACGGCACCGCCAGCGGCGGGGCGTTCACCCAAAGCGTGACCGGGGCGGAGAGCTACACCGGCAGCTTCGCGGGCAACACGGCCAACCAGGAGGAGGTGGGCACGCTGACCGGTGCAGGCACCTGGACGAGGACGAGTTCCGGTGCGGGTTCGACGAAGGTGTCCGGCACCACGAGGTACGCCCTCGACCTGTGGGACACGGCCAAGTCCGAACCGGTGGACCCCGAAGCCACCAATTCCTGCTACCCCATTCCTTCGCTCACGCTTCAGTCTCCGACGAAGCTCCTCTCGAATTTGTGAAGAAAGTTCTTTCACTCGATCTTCCCCGGCGTTACAGTTTCGCCCTGTTACCCCTCTTCCCGTCCGGGTGAACGTTCCGATGATGCGTTTTCGTACTCTCCTCCTGTTGGCGGCCCTGTTGGCCGTTGGCACTTTCGCACAAGCTGAAGACAAAAAACAACGACTGTTGCTCATCACCCATAGCGGTGGTTTCATCCACGATTCCGTGGGTATGGCTGAAGACCTTCTCAAGGAACTCGGCCCCAAGAAGGGGTACGACGTCACTTGCTGGCGTTTCACCGGTGACCCGGACGCCAAGGTGAAGCTCAAAACCAAAGATGGTGAGAAGGAAGTCTCCGCTCTGGAGAAGTACAGCACCGATTTCCGCGCCCGGACCGGCAAGGCCGTGGAAAAGGAAAACTGCGGACGGATCAACGCCAAGACTCTCAAAGACTTCGATGTGGTGCTGTTCTTCACCACCGGCAGCGGCCCGAAGAAGGGCAACATCGGCGTCATGACCGAAGATGAACTGAAAGACTTTACTGCCTGGGTGAAAGCCGGGGGGGCTTTTGCCGGTACTCACTGTGCCAGTGACACGATGTACGATTCGAGCTACGGCGAACTGATCGGCGGGTACTTCAAGACCCACCCACCAGGTCTTCAAGACATCGTGGTTAAGGTGGAAGACGCCAAGCACCCAGCCGCTGTGGGCCTGACGGACGGGCTGAAGTATAAGGACGAAATCTACGTCTTCACTGATGTGCCTTACAGTCGGGAGAAGTTGCATATCATTCTGAGCGCGTCGGAGTTCTTCCCCAAGGATGGCAAACAAAAGGATCTGCGGACCGACAAGGACTACGCCATCAGTTGGTGCCGAGAAGAAGGCAAAGGCAAGGTGTTCTACACCGCACTTGGGCATGACAAGAAAGTGTGGAAGGATGAGAAGTTTCAGGCCCACCTGTTCGGTGGTTTAGCTTGGGCAACAAACCAAGCCAAAGGTGATGCATCACCCACGGTCAAGAAGTAGTAACGCCTTTGAAGTTTGTGTCTGGCTTCAAGACGATTTCAGACACAGCGATATTTTTGAGACATCAACAGATGCCGATGTCAAAAGATGTAGCGCTTTCGCCCAGTCGATGATGGATCATTGCTCCATACTTCCGTGTGGTCAGAGGGTTCGGTCATGGCAGCAGTTGCACTCGTTTGTAGTCGTTGTGGGCAAGCCTTTGCTGCACACAGCAAGTCGGCCGTGACGGTATGCCCGGCGTGTGCCAACGACGCTACACCGAATCCGTTTGCAGATAAAACACCGGATTTTTCCTACCTGCGTGAACTGGTGGATGATTCCGCGGATGCCCTCACGAGTGGCCCGGCGGTTGACAACGAATGTGCTATGAGCACGATCAATCCACAACGAGCGCAGTCGAAAAGCCCCACGAAGGAAATGCCGAAGTTTGAGCAAGATGTGCAAGCGGCCCCGCTTGGCGTGCCACTCATCGTTTCCATCCCGGCCTCGTCCTCAATCATTCAGCCGGAGTCGACGCCCGTGATGACAGCTCGTTGGAAGGACATTTTACTCGTTGCACTGGGCCTGTACGCAGCCGTTGCCACGACACTCGCTGTATGGGGTTGGTTACGACCGTCCGCATCTTCGGCACAACCGGCCCCGCTCAAACAAAAAAGTTGAAGCGAGTACGCCATTGGTGCAACGGCGTGTCCTACGTTGAGAATATGACTGAAACTCCGACTCCGCATGTCAAAGATTTAGTTCAAAGAGCACGCACGTACTCCCGACGGCAGGAGTACCCGCAAGCCGTCGAATTGTTTACTGGTGCGCTCGATCTGACGCCAAATGACGTGAATATTCTTTATTCACGTTCCAGTGCCTACATTTCTCTTGGCCAGTTTCACGAAGCCATCGAAGACCTCTCTCGTGTTCTCGAACTCAAGCCAACACATCTCTCGGCTTGGCACAATCGGGCCATGGCACGTGTCGAAGTAGGAAAAACGAAAGAGGCGATTGCTGATTTCACGCAATCAATTGAGAACGACAATTCCGATCCGGATTCTTACCTCGGACGCGGCGATCTCTACCGCAAATTGGGGCAATTCGATCTCGCTTCAGCAGACATCGAAGCTGCTATCAAACTCGCAGCAACTTCCACCCGTGGTTACTACTACCGAGGGAAACTGCACCTCGATCTGTGTCAGCATGAAGAAGCACTCGCTGATGTCAACAAATCAATCGAACTGGCACCACGGGCAGCGAAGCTGTATCTGTTGCGAGCCGAGATTTATAATGCCATGCAGAAACCTGAAGCGGCCCTCGCGGATCTCAGCACCGTTTTGCGATTGCAACCGAAAAATGTGGACGCCTACCGCGCTCGTGGTCGCGTGCAGTTCGATTTAGGGTACAGCGCCAAGGCCGCAGCCGATTTCGATTGGGTCCTCAAGCACGACCCCAAGGATGCAGCCACGCTGAACCAACGTGGAGTTTGCTTCGCCGAACTCGGCTGGCACACGAAGGCTGTGGCCGACTTTACTGCAGCGATCAAGCTAAACCCCAATGATCCAGAGCCGATTTATAACCGCGCCCTGGCACTTGCCAAAGCCCGCAACTACGACGCTGCCGTGGCTGACTTCTCCGCCGTGACCACTCTTCGACCCGACGAAGCAGACGCCTACCTGCAACGCGGCTATGCGAATTGTTCATTGCTCGACCATGCTTCCGCGTTGATTGACTTCACCAAAGCTATTGAAATCGACAAAACCCAAGCCCGCGGCTATTACGCCCGAGCGAACGCCTACCGACGTGAAAACCAATTGGAAGAGGCTCTCAAAGATGCCCACCAAGCCGTTTTCTTAACTCCGAACGACGCGGCCACCATTAATCTGCGCGGATCCATTTTCTTGTCACTCGGTCGGTATGTAGAAGCGATTGCCGATTACGAGAAGGCATCTTCCATCGATGAATTCGATCTGACCTCGACAAACGCGATGGCCTGGATCTTCGCTACGGCTTCGAACGAAGTGTTCCGCAATCCCACCAAAGCCTTTGAGTTGGCGAGCAAAGCTTGCGAGTTCACCGGTCATCAGGAACCGATGTATCTCGATACCCTGGCGGCAGCGTGTGCGGCTCTCGGCCGATTCGAGCAAGCGGTGAAGCACCAGCAGACAGTTGTTTCACTCATACCGCATGATGAACGTACTGAGTACGAAGAACGGTTGGCGATGTATCGCCTTGAACGAGTATTTATTGACTTACCACGTTCCTGAGTTCTGTGCTGATCAAAACGCCCTGTCTCTTGGGTGTGGTAGCCGTCTCCGCCTGTTCACCTTGTGTTGTGCGCTCATTTTCCGTTTAATTTTCATCACTGTTGAGCGAAGTATCTGGCACACGGTGAGTTTTTTCATTTATGTCGTTGTCGTGTTCGACTTGTTCGCGTCAGATCTCCATCACGGTTGGTGATGACGCACCTTTATTCTGCATGTACTGCGGGCAAAAGCTCCGTAAAGTCGTATCGGATGGCGAGGCTACGCAACTGCTGCCGGCACCGCTGCGAAAACTTCTGGAACTGCCAGATGCACCCATTGATTTCGCTGCAACACGCACTTTAAGTCCAGCGCAAGCTACCGAAGCGACCATTGAAGATTCAGTAGCACCAACGCAGGTGGCTGGGTATCGCTTGCTGCGGTTCATCGGCGGCGGCGGCATGGGCAACGTGTATGAAGCGGTTTCGTCGGAGTCTGGAGAACGCGTTGCGGTCAAGTTGCTGTCAAAGAAGCTAGCTAGTAATCCGTCTTCAAACGAACGCTTCCGGCAGGAAGGTCGGCTGGCCAGTCAGATCACCCACCCACGCTGTGTGTTCGTCATCCGTGCCGATACCGACAATGGTCGGCCGTTCATCGTGATGGAATTGATGCCCGGCGAGACGTTGAAAGACGTCGTGGATCAACGTGGGCCGCTGCCGATTGCGGAAGCAGTGGCCTACATGCTTGACGTGGTGGAGGGGTTGATTGAAGCCCACCGCCTGGGTGTGATCCACCGCGATGTGAAGCCGTCGAACTGCTTTCTTGCAGATGACGGCCGCGTGAAGATCGGCGACTTCGGGCTGTCGAAATCGTTGACCGGAGAACAAGCCGAGAAACAACTCACTGGCAGTGGCACGTTTCTCGGTACTGTACTGTTTGCAGCCCCGGAACAAATCAAACACGAACCTGTAGGATATGACTCCGATGTGTACGCGGTCTGTGCCACGCTTTATTACCTGCTGATGGGGCGTGCCCCGCATCAGCACGAGAGCCTCACTGCCGTATTAGCCAAGGTGATTTCTGAACCGGCCCCGTCGCTCCGGGCCAAGCGATCCGAAGTTCCAGTCGCGCTCGAGAAGATTATCCTCAAGGGTTTGGAACGCGACCGCAGCCGACGTTACGGTACGCTCGAAGAACTTCGCTCTGCATTACAGGATCAGGTCCCGAGCGCGCAAACACCATCACGTTTGCGAGTCCTCATACTGGCTTACTTGGTCGATGTGTTTCTGTTGCAACTGCTCTATGGTGCCTTCGAGTTATTGCTCCGTGTTGTGCTGCGACAGCCCTATGACTTCGAGAACCCGATACTCTCGAACTGGCCACACATGATCATCACACTCCTCTATTTCTCGCTATTTGAAGGCTTATCCGGTGCGACTCCGGGTAAGCGGCTGATGCGTTTACGCGTCCGCCGGCTTGGGGAATGCGGGCCACCGGGCCTAGGTTGGGCGACGCTTCGCACCTTGGTCTACAACGGCATTTGGTTGATTCCGCCGCTGTTCTACTTGATCTGTTCGGTGCTGGGTTTAGCTAAACTTGGTTGGTGGATGAGCGGTTTGGGTTGGGTTGCTGCCGTACTCCTGTTGCTCATGCAAATCCGGCGAACAGCTCTTGGCTATCGCGGGCTTCACGACTTTGCCAGTGGTACTCGCACCGTGGCCCAGGCGCTGGCACCAAGGACGGCGGCCTTCGTGAGCAAGCAGCCAGCACCTCTCGAGCATACCGTTGCCAGCAGCACGCCACTGCCAGAGGCTGTCGGCATGTTCAGCGTGAAGGGCAAACTTTGCGATGTGGACGATGGCGGCGAAATCTGGCTCGGCGAAGATAGTTCGCTGGGTCGGCGTGTGCTGATACGTGTCGAATCACCTGGCATGGGTGACGACTCGCTTTACGACGAACCAATCGTGCGCCCTTCGCGGTTGCGTGCCGTAGGCCACGGCTTGGTGCCATGGAACAAAACCGATCGTGCGTGGGTGGCCTATGTGGCCCCAACGGGTGCCCCGCTAACCGACATTGTGACACCGCAGCACCCGATCCCTTGGGCCGATGCCGTGGGTTTAATCGATCAGTTGGTTCATGAACTCGTCGAAGGCGAGGCCACGTTCTCGAATCCCGCGATCCTGACAGCGGAGCAGGTTTGGGTGGAGCCGAATGGCCGAGTCCAGTTGCTCGATTTCCCGATCCCGACTGGGCAAGCCGTGTTGGCCGGAGAGACGAGGTCACGTTATCCGCGCGGAACAGCCGATGCTGGTAAATTCTTGAAGCAATGCACCACGCTGATGCTGGAAGGCCTACCGCGCACCACGAAGCAACCGATTGCTGCCCCGTTGCCGCCGAAAGCTGGGAGGTTGTTGGCTCAATTGCTTGAAGACAACGACCCAAAACTGAGTGAATTCCATCGAGAACTGAAGTTAGTACGGGAGCAATCTCAGGAAGTCACGGCCTCCCAACGTCTGGCGCAGAATTCAGCACAAGGCCTGTTAATGTCGTTTGGCATCGTGGTCATGTTCCTCGTCGCTGGCTTCTTGCACCCGTTCATCACGTATGGTTTTTTGCAGTTCTACGACAAATGTGCGGTGGTGCGCCAAGCGATTGCCACGCCGCAGCAACGAGAAGAATTGTTGACCGATGCGAGAAGTAATTGGACGACGCCAAAGCGACTTGCTCGATTGGCTACTCTTGAAAAAGCGTTGGCGGAAGAGAACGTGTCGAACACGTTGGCATCGCTTGACAACGTTGTCGAACATCAAGAAGCAACACGCCAAAAAATGTCTCAGCGGTTGAATCCTGTTGAGCGAATTGTGCTTCAAGCGTTTCTTGATCTCGGGAACAAGTCGTCTGCTCCTGCCGAAGAAATCGCAGTACTGTTGTCGTCCGAGCAGATCGAAACGAGAAGTGGAATGCGTGTCCAAGTGAATGGTAGGCTCATCACTGAGGCCGACAAACGAATTGAAGAACTGGATCAAGAACTCTTCAACGCCTTTTGGCCGTTGTCGATTCTACTCCTAACTTGGCCATTCATTGTTTGGCCTGCGTTTGCGTTCGCCTTCCGTGGTGGGCTGGCCTACGTTTTGAGTGGCGTCAGCATCGTTCGCAAAAGTGGAAGGCCTGCTGCTCGCTGGCGTATTGCCGTGCGTAGTTTCCTGGCGTGGCTGCCATTGAGTCTTGTTCTCCTGTTGTGTTTGTTTGTTCAACTCAAGTGGCCAGAGGCTGTCGGTCTGCGAGCGGGGTTACTCATTGTTGCCTTACTGATGTTGCCAGTCATGTTGGTGTTGGCCGTGCGGAACCCTAGCCAAGGCCCGCACGATAAACTTCTGGGTACGTATCTCGTGCCGAATTGATGCTTTTTGGCGAACCGGCGACGTGAGTCGCCGGGTTGATTTCACCAGGCGACTCACGTCGCCGGTTCGCCAAAAGTCAAACCCCCATGACGTTGTAACCGCAGTCGACGTAGAGGATTTGCCCGGTAATGCCGCTGGCCAATGGGCTACACAGGTACGCCGTGGAGTCCGCCACTTCCTGCGGGTGAATAGCCCGTGGCAGTGGGCTGCGGCTTGCAGCGTATTCGATGCTCTTTTCCATCTCACCGGGACGGATGCTGCGGGCTGCCCGGCTGGCGTATGGCCCGGCTGAAATCAGGTTCACGCGGATGTTCTTCGACCCTAGGTTGCTGGCCAGTTGCTTGGCATCAATCTGCAATGCTGCCTTCGCTGTGCTCATGCCACCGCCGTAGTAGGGCACCACGCGATCACCACCCAGGTACGTCAGGCCCAAGGCGCTGGCTCCGCCTTCGCGGCCTTCCATGTACTTCTCAGCAGCGTAGAGCAGGCTGGTGAACGAGTACGCCGAGATGCCCAGCGCTTCCATGTACCCCTTGCGGGTGGTGTCCTTGGCGCTCTTGGTGATCTCGCGACTGAAGGCCATGCTGTGGATGAGAATGTCGATACCGCCGAACTCAGTGCCCACGGCGTTCACCATGCCGTGGATGCTGTAGTCCGGGAACTTGGCGAAGCGTCGGTCGTTCTTCACTTCCGCAGGTACGTCGTCCATCGTGTCGTAGCTGGCATCGCACGGGAACAACTTCACCGGTTTAAACTCGCCACCGGTGTAGGGGAGTTCACGATCTTCACGATCCGCATCACGGGTCAGGAAGCTTTCCACGATGCCCATGACGCGCGGATGGCACGACAGCACCACCTTTGCCCCGGCAGCCTGGAGAGTCTTGGCGATGTACCAAGCGAAGCTGTCCGAGTCGCCCACGCCCGTGACCAAGGCGACTTTGCCCGTGAGATTGATACTCAGCATGTTGAGAATCCATGAAACAAAGTGTCAGTGTACAGAGGAAGACATGCCCTCGCCCCGGTCGCCGGGGAGAGGGTGGCCGTAAGGCCGGGTGAGGGGTTGATCTTGAGGGAGAAGACCCCTCACTCGATTCTTCACATCGCTCGAATCGACCTCTCCCCGTAAACGGGGCGATGTGTGAAGGATACACTCGATCCGGCTGACGGTTTGAAGGCCGACATTCGTCACGAATCTGCTCTAGCCTGTTGACTCACGCGGCATCAATGCGAAAATGAACACGTTATCCCATCGAACTATTGTGTATGACGCAACGCCCATCTCTTCGGTCTCCCCGCGAATGGGTGCTGCTCGCGATTGCCTTGGTCATTGTGGGGGTCGTCGTTGTTCCACTTTGGCAATCCACGCAATCCAGCGAATCTCAGCAAGAGTTCCTCGCGAAATGGACACCCCAGCGCTTCGGCAAGCTACTACTGGGGCCGGAGCAGTGCCTTTGCTACATCTGCTTCACCTGGGCATCGCTCATCTTGCTTCGGCGATACATGGAAGTTCGACGTCAGCGACAAGCCTTCCAGATGGAGTTACTCCCAACAGAAGAAGGGGCACGCATTCTGCCGGAGGATGCCCGCCCGCTGAGCCGCAAGGTCGATCAACTTTCCACCACACGCGGTGCGTCGATCCTTACCAACATGGTGCGGTTAGGTTTAAACAAATATGCCGTGAGCAAGAGCGGGCCGGACGTGGCCGAGGTCGTACGGAACCAAGCTGATGTGGAGTCCAGTCGCTTCGTCACCACCATGAACACGGTGAACTATCTGGCGTGGGCCATCCCGGCGATTGGCTTCTTGGGCACGGTGCGTGGGTTGGCTGGGGCGATGGGCCAGAACCGTGCTAAAGATCAAGAAGTTCAAGAGTACATCGACAAATACATCGACCAAGTGAAGGATCATCTCGGCACCGCGTTCGACTGTACCTTCGTGGCACTGGCCCTGAGTTTGGTGCTGATGTACTTCCTGCACGCGGTGCAACGGGCCGAAGAGTCGTTGGTCATTGATTGTCAGGCCTACTGTCAGGAACACCTGCTGCTTCGGCTGTACGATACCCAACCTGCAGAACTGGTGCGGTAACGCCTATGTTTGGTTTCGGCCTACGCAAAGCGCCCACCACCACACCTGCCCGGGCCGACCGCTGGCATCTGCTGGGTGTTGAATTGAACTCCAGCTTGCTGCGGGCCGTGGCCGTGGGTAACCAGCGGGTGCGCAACGTGTCGCTGGATGCCCCACACGATGTGCTTCCGCTTTTCGTGACCATGGATCGTCGCACGCCGGACGTGGGCCACGCTGGGTTGGCCGCATGCCGCGTGTCGCCGCATTCCGTGTGCAGCAACTTCCTCGGCGTGCTGGGTCAACCACAAGAGTGGCGCGGGGCGAAGCTGACGCTGAATCCGGAATCAGCGATGGCCGTGGTGATGCACAAAGCCGCAGCGTTGCTCAGTGCCGAGTCCGATGCCGCAGCGTTGGTTTTGCCTTCGTACCTGACTCCATCACAAGTCCGTATTTTGCAGGAACTCACCCATGGCACCCGCTGGCCGGTGCGTGGCACCGCCACCGCAGCGCTGGCCGTGGCCAGTCATCGCGCCAGCACTGTTGGCCTTGGCTCACGCGGCGAAGAACGAACCATCCTGCTGATCGACGCCGACGAATTCGCAATGAGTGCCACCTTGGTGAACATTCAGGAAACCGGAGTTCGCCTCGTGGACAGCATGGCTTTCCCCAAGGCTGCGACGCGCTTGTGGAAGGAACAACTCATCAACGGGTTGGCCGACCGCTGCGTTCGCCTGTGTCGCCGTGATCTGCGTGACAGTGCCCAAGCGGAACAAGATCTGTTCCTGCAACTCGACGGGGCAATGGATCGTGCCCGCAAGAACGAATGGGTGCAACTCACATTGCGATCGGAACACTGGTACCAAGACATCACGCTAACGCCGGAAGACCTGCAACAGATTGTGGCCCCGGTTTGCAGAGGTGCCATCGACGGCTTGAAGGAATTCCTCGTCAGCGCGGCTCTGCGTCAACCACCCCATGCCGTGTGGATGAGCGAGGCAGCGGCCCGCTTGCCCGGCCTGGCTGCCCGCATCTACAAGCACAGCCCCGAGACCACCCAACTCAGCCTGCTGCCCGCCACGGCTTTTGCAGAAGCCGCCGCAGCACTGGTGCCACGCTGGTTGGCTGGTCAACTACCGCTGGTACATCTGGATACCACCATTACTCATGAACACCCGCTCAAGCGAGTGGACACCACACAAGCCTTGCCCAGCCGTGGGGCCAGCAGTCGCCCGGCCCTTCCAAAACAATCCACAGCCAAAGAGTAACTCATGCGCGCCCGGCACAAGACGCCGACTCTCGTGAGCATGTGGATGCTCGATGTCTTTTGTTGCGCCTTGGGCTGCGTCATCATGCTTTGGGTGCTGGAGTCGTTGAGTTCCTCGGAACAGAGCCGTAAGGCGAAGAACGCACTGAAGGATTTGGGCAGCACTCGTACAGAACTGATCTCCACACGCAGCGATTTGGATTCGACCAAGAAGCAATTGAACTCGGAGATCGAAGACCTACGTGGGCGACTCTCCGCCATGCTGGCCGAGAAGGACGCGAAAGAACTGGCTTTGATCAAAGCGAACGCAGACCTGGCGAATACCAAGATGGCCCTTGCGCTTGCCACGACGGATCTCGACGAATCGAAGAAGAAACTCCTGACGCAAGACGACACTCTTTTGGCCACGAAGGACGACCTCGCCAAGGCAGCGGATCGCGTGATGGCCCTCATCGAGGAGATGAAGAAGAAGGACAAAACCACGAGTGACATCACTGCCGATCTAAACGCCGCACGCACCAGCGAAATGAGTTTGCAGAAGTTGCTCCGGCAGGAAGAGCAGATGATCGCCGCACTGGAATCTGCCAAGAAGAAGGCGGATCAAAGCCTGAACGACCTCGATGCCAAGTACCGCAACCTGGAGAAGGACGCTAAGGAGCTGAGTGCCTCCCGCACCATGGCCAACAAAGCTGAACAAGAACTGAGTTCCACCCGTAAGACGATGAGCGAACTGAAGAAACAACTCGACGACTCCAACGCCAGCATTATCGACCTACAAGGCGACAAGAAGAAACTGGCCGACAAGTTCGACAAGCTGCGCATCGACAGCGATAGTCGATTCGCAGGAATCGCCATGACGGGCAAACGAGTCGTCTTCATGGTGGACATCTCCGGCAGCATGAAACTCATCGATGAGAAAACGCCGGACGTAAACAAGTGGCCCACCGTGGTGGAGACCGTGGGCAAGGTGATGCGTAGCATCCCGGACTTGGAGAAGTTTCAGGTCATCGTGTTCAGCCGAAGTGCGAGGTACTTGTTCGAGTCCGAGGAGTGGAAGACATACAACGGCGAGGAGAGCGTGAAAGCGGTCACCGGTGCCCTCAAGGACACCGTGGTGGGCAGCGATACCAACCTGCACGCGGCGTTCGACCTCGCCTTCAAACTGAAGACCACCGGCCTCGATACCGTGTACTTGTTTTCTGATGGCCTGCCGACCAGCGGCCCCGGCGTGACTGCCGAGCAGGACAAGTTCTTCAACGACAACCAGCGTGTCGATGCCCTGGCCAAGCACTTGCGTAACACCCTCAAAACCGATTGGAATTCCGGTGCCAAGAAGGTGAAGATCAACTCGGTGGGTTTCTTCTACGAGTCACCGGAAGTGGGGGCGTTTCTATGGTCACTGAGCCGGGAGAACGACGGCAGCTTTGTGGGCATGAGCAAGCCGTAGGCGAGCGGACAACCAACAAATCGCGCTCTCTAGCTACGCTTCGTTCGCGGCTCGCAAGATTCATTTCGCTTTGAGCATTGCTAAACCCATCTTCATCGATGGAAACGCAAGTTCGGATTCCGACACACTTTGAAGTAGACGCCACTCGTAGCCGGCCACACCATCTAAGGCCTGGACTTCGTCCGGGTTGGTGGCCATGGCAGTGAAGATCAGATCGCACACCGGGTACGTCACATCCTGATAGTTGTACTCGTTCGGGCAGGAGCAGAGGTACTGCACGTCCGTCACTTTCAGCCCCACTTCCTCGGCGATCTCGCGGCTCAACGCTTCCTCTGCACCTTCGCCGATGTCGATGAAGCCACCGGGCAGGCCGAGCATCCCCTTGGCCGGATCTTTGGCCCGGCGGATAAACAGCAACTCGCCGCTGGGGTTCGCGATGAACGCCCCGGCGGCCACGGTCGGGTTGAAGAAGTACCGGAATGAACAGCTAGGGCAGTGCAGGGGGTTGGCCAGCTTGGTCAACGCCGCACCGCAGTTGGGGCAGTGGCGGAATTTTTGCATTGGCTGCATAGGGGAAATCTCTAAGCGGCTCACCGGGAGGTTCGCCCTCCCAAAAACCGGCATCTTGGGAGGGCGAACCTCCCGGTGAGCCGAAAAACTATTTCTTCTTCAAGAGTTGCAGGGCATCGGCACACTCGCTGATGAAGCGATCCGACAGCGGCTTGATCCAATCTTTGGAGACCTTCTTGAAGTACACCAGTTTGCCCTCGTCGTCCTTCCGCCCACGTTCGGCGTAGATGGCTTTGATGATGGCTTCGTCAGTCACGTCGGCCAGTTTTGTTTCCTTGGTGAGCTCTTTCACGACCTTGGCGATGAGGCCGGTGTTCGGGCCGTGCTGCACCGCCGTGCTCCAGACCACGTCCTTCAATGCTGCCGAACGATCTTCGATGTCCAGCGATACGTCCTTCAGCAACTTCTTGGCCTGCGGATCGTAGTGAGTCGCCTTGATGAACTCGTGTTCGTTCCTGTGCAGGGCGGCAGGGTCGTCCTTCGCCAGTTTCTGCCAAACCTTGGTGAACTCGTCGCTGCCGCCTTTGAGATCCTTGAACTCCGTTGGGTAGTACTTCTTCACAAACTCATCAGCTCGACCGAGCTTCGAGGCAAATTGATAGGTGCCATAGGACACGCCACCGGGGTCGCCCTTGCCTGATGAGACGGTTCCCGGCCCCTTTCCGCCCGACTCGTACTTCTCGGATAACTGCCCGAGCGCAGGCTTCTTAGGCTTCGCTTCCTGAGCCACGGCAAAACCAACGAATACAAGCAAAATCACAACTGATCGAACCATGCGAACGACTCCAACGAATAACGATGATGTCCGACTTCTTGAAATATTTTCAACCTGAACCCAACTTGGACTTGCAACTGCCCTGCGCAACCGGCACAATTTCGCCACTCGCAAGACCGTACTTGATTGACCACCTAGAATAGCCGTGTCAGGATCGACATGGCAACGCACCACGGAACGGTGATTGAATGATTTTGGATCGCGCTACGCCTGCCGTCGCTACATCAACACCCAAACAATTTGCGGTTGTCTCGGCTCCAGTTGTGGCTCCGATGCCTGCCGTGCCGAAGCCGAATATCTGGTTGTTCCCAGCCGTTGGAGCGATTCTTTTCTGGGCTTTCTACCCGACCCTAGATTGGCTCGTCACCCGTTGGACGAAAGATTCTTCCTACTCGCACGGCTTTCTCGTGCCCCTCGTTTCGATGTTGATGATTTATCTCAAACGAGACTCGATCCACGCTTGGTTTGGCAAGCCGCAACTGTTCCCGGCGCTCGGTGCCTTCGCTGTTGTCGCCGTTATGCGGTTCATCGCAGGCGGCTTGCTGTTCAATCAACTGGATGCCATCGCCTTGGTGCTGAGCGTGGCCGCAACGGTGCTGGCCATCGGCGGTTGGACGTTACTGAAGAACTGCTGGCAGGGTCTGGTGTTCCTGCTGTTCATGATCCCGCTGACCTACGAGATGGAACAGAACGTGGGCGGGCCACTGAAGACCGTGGCGACCATCAGCAGCACGTTTCTCCTACAAACGCTAGGCTACCCTGCGGTGGCTGAAGGTAACACCATTCTGATCGATGAAGTTCGCCTCGGCATCGTCGATGCGTGCAGCGGGTTGAAGATGCTGCTTGGTTTCGCAGCCATCGGTGCAGCCGCTGTGCTGATGTTGAAGCGGACTTGGTTTGAGAAGCTCCTGATCGTGTTGGGCATCGTACCCATCGCCGTGGTCACGAATATCCTGCGCATCACCTGTACCGGTGTGGCCTACACGTTCATTACCGACAAGCATCAGCAGGAAGCCTTCCACGATGGTCTGGGTTACGCCATGCTTGTCGTTGGCGTGCTGTTCCTGCTGCTGGAACTGTGGATTTTGAACCGGTTGATCGTCCAACCGAAACCGACAACGCCAATGCCTACTGTTGAGATGACCACGCTGACCGTGGCCCCGTAGACAGCAAACTTACCATGCCCCTTAGCCCGCACGGATGCCGGCCATGAACGGACCCACGTTCGCCAATACTTCGGCCACGACCTCCACGGCACGCCCCGCGATGCTGAGGAGCGCCGCCCCGGCTCGCCCCGCAGCACCACCCGTCACGGATAACGTGGCGATGCGCGTGCTGGGCTATGTGCGGTTGCACTGGCTCACCATCCTGTTTGCCGGGGCACTGCTGGGGGCTGCCCTCGGGTACGCTGCATGGCTGCTGCTGCCGACGAAGTATGAATCATATGCCATGTTTCGAGTGGCCCAGAACCCGGACACCGTCGGTGGTATGGGCGACCCGAACCGTGGCCGATCCGAGTTCAACACCTACGTGAAGACGAGTGCATCACTGGTGAAAACGGATTTCGTGTATCGCTCGGCTCTGCGAAATGAAAAGCTCCGCATTAGCGAACTGTCTACGCTCAGTAAAGAGCGTGATCCGATCAAGTGGCTCGAAGAAAACCTGACAGTCACGAATAAGGATGGCTCGGAAATCATTACGTTGTCCATCAAAGGCGACAACCCCGATGATGTTCGGGTCGTTCTGGATGCCATGGTGAAAGCGTACGAAGACGAGGTTATCAACAAAGAACGCAACGACTGGAAAACCCGCAGAGAACAACTTGTCCTGGCTAAATCACAACTCGAAGAAACACTTAAACGCAAACTCCCCAAGAATGCAGAACAAGGTACGATGCTGGCCGAGAAGGCCCCGCTGAAGAACCTGCCACCGGAGAACCTGCCAAACATCGTGCCAGGCAGCGTGGTACAAGCCGCCTCCACAGAGCCGGTGAACGAGAAGGACGATGTCCGTCGACTCAAGGCACCGAGCCTCAGTTCGTTGATCTTCAGCATCGAGACCAACACGATGCCGGAGTTCGAGCGCCGCGTGGCCGTGGCCAAAGCCGAGATCGAGGGCATCAAGCAGGACATGGTCAAGGTGCTTGAAGAGCCAGCACCGGAGGAACTCCGCAAAGCCATCGAGACTAACGATGCCGATTACAAGAAGGCCAAAGCCAAGGCTAAGTACCTGACGAGCGAATTCGAGCAGAAGAGCGCTACGGTCAAGAACCCCAGCGCCCTGGTGAGCATGCAAGGTGAGATTGAAACGGCAGAACTGGAAGCCCGCCGGATCATCGACGACAAAGCCGAACAAGCCATGAAACAGAATCGCAAGCTCCGCACCGATGTGATGACGCGCGACATCGAGAAGTTCCAACGCACCATTGCTCTGCTGGAAACGGATCGCGGTACAGTGCAAAAGCGATTGGACGGTTACAAGGCTGAGTTGCGCAGCATTCCACCGGCACCAACGGAACTACAGAAGATCGAGAAGATGGCGAACGAGAAGTTGGTGACGGCGGAAACGCTTGATGGTACCAAGACCGGTGAAATCTATTCACAGGTGGTGAGCCAACTGACCGTGGCCGAGTTGAACGCCAACAGCCCCACGCGGATCACGACAATTCCAGCCAGCACACCGATGCAAAAGGAACCACTCAAGCAGTACATCATGGCGGCAGCCGCCGGGATGATGGGCTTTGTCCTAGTGGCCGCCGGGCTGGTGGGCTACGAGATGATGCAACGCAAGGCTTCATCCCTCAATGAAGTGAAGTCGTCCACTCAGGTGCCGGTCGTCGGTGTGGTGCCGTGGATGCCGGATGATGCCACCGCCCGTGACCCGATCAAGCGGGCCGACGTCAGTGAAGCGATTGACAAACTCCGTAGCTATGTGGCGCAATCGTGGTTGGCCCGTGGGGCCACCACCATCACCGTGACCAGTGCCCTGGGCGATGAAGGCAAAGCGTTCATCGCGTTCGGCTTGGCCAGCAGTTTGGCACAGTCCGGGTACAAGACACTGCTGGTGGATTTCGATCTTCGCAATCCATCGTTACACCCGTACGCCGGGTTGGCCAACAACGTGGGTGTTTGCGAGCTGCTTCGCGGAGAGTCCGACTTCCGCAACACGATTCAAGTTCTGCCGAACAGCCTGCACTTCTTGCCCGCTGGTAAGTGGAGCGATGAAGCCCGCCTCGCTGCTGTTGGCGACCGACTGGAATCACTGCTAGCCCGCTTGAAGGAACCGTTCGATTGCGTGGTGTTGCATGGTCATGCCCTGCTCACCGTGGCCGAGAGTGTGGAAGTGGCCCGACGATCCGAAGTGGTCATCTTGTGTGCCCAGTACCGCGAAACGCAAATGCCGATGCTGAAGAAAGCCACCGAGCGAGTGAGCAGCATGGAAGTGCCCTACAGCGGCGTGGTGTACATCGGGGCGACGCCGAAGGAAGCACTGTGCTAGTTGATGTGAAATTAAATCCCTCGCCCCCTTGGGGGAGAGGGTGGCCGAAGGTCGGGTGAGAGTATTGAGCCTGCCTGCGTGAGCGGCAGGAGTGGAACGATGAAAACTCCTGCCGCTCACGCAGGCAGGCTCAACCTCTCCCCCTAAACGGTGCGAGGTGGAATTCAAAGAGATCGAATCATGCTGCGATGGATCGCATCCTGTTTATGTGTGGTAGTGGTGATTGGGGCCGCAGTGGTTCACGGTGCATCCACACACCGGTGGTCGATGCTGAACCCCAGCCCGGCCCGTTCTGCGGCCATGCATGCTCACACTGTTTCGTTGGCCGACTACAGCAGTAGCGACGTACCAAGCGAAATGCCAGTGTGGGAACGCAGCATTGTCACGTGCAAGAACTACACCTCACCATCGGGTCTGCCACCCATCGCGGTGTCGATGACTTCTGGCCCAGCCGGTGCGGTGTCCACGCATACACCCGATGTCTGCTATCCCGGTAGCGGCTACAAGACCGTGAAGGCCCCACGCAAGGAAACCCTTGATTTGGCCGATGGAACCAAGGCCACGTACCTCGTTGCCGACTTCGAACGACGCACCAGCAGCAGCTATGTTCGCCAACGCGTCCGTTGGGCTTGGAGTACTGGCGGTGCCTGGGATGTGCCCAGCAACCCTCGCTTTGCATACCTACAGGAACCAGAGCTCTTCAAGCTGTACATCGTTACGGCCCACAGCACGGAACTGAGCGAACGACCTGACAATGACAGCCCAGCCGTCAAGGAATTTGTCACCACCACCATGAGCCAGTACAGCGAGTTGGTGAAGAAGAAGTAGCGTGGCACGGGCATCCTGCCCGTGTCTCACAGTCTCGGGCAGGATGCCCGTGCCACGAACCATCGCGGAGCGATTGATTTGAACCCAATGCCAACATCCCCAAGCATCGCAGCACGGACGCTGCCGAGGCCGCTGTTGCAGCAACTGCACCCAGTACTTACTGAGATGGAACCATGTACGTTCCCGTTGGCGGTACGACCAACGTACCAGGCCAAAGCGTGGATGGATTTGCTTATGGCCGTCGGGTTGATGGTGCTGGCTTTGCCTGTCATGGCGTTCACAGTGCTACTCATCCGCTGCACCAGCGCCGGCCCGGCCCTGTACCGGCAAACACGGGTCGGACGCGGCGGTCGGGTGTTCACCATCTACAAGTTCCGCACCATGGAACACAACTGCGAATCGAAGAGTGGCATCCAGTGGAGCATGGTAGGCGATCCGCGCATCACGCCGCTTGGCAAGTGGCTTCGCAAGCTGCATATCGACGAGCTGCCTCAACTGTGGAACGTGCTTCGCGGTGATATGAGCTTGGTTGGCCCACGCCCGGAACGTCCGGAGATCGTAGCCGATTTGCAGGTGTCGATCTTCGGATACGATGTTCGTCACACGGTGTTGCCCGGCATCACCGGCTTCGCCCAAGTGCATCTGCCACCGGATAGCAGCATCCTCACGGTGAAGAACAAGCTGATCTACGACCGGTTTTACATCAGCCGCATCGGTCTGGGGACGGACTTGTACTGTCTGGCTTGCACGGCACTGAAAGTCGTGGGGCTGCGCAAACTGTATCAGCGTCCACCAAACAAACCGGCCGGCGAAGAGTAGTCCGACTTCGCCGAAGTCGGTTAACCGATCTCGGCGAGATCGGCCTACGAGTGAAGTCGGATTACCGATCTCGGCGAGATCGGCCTACCAGTGGGGGGAAGCCAGGATGGCCACCGTATCCGTGATTGTGCCGATCCGCAACGAAGCAGCGTCGATTGAATCGACGCTGCGCTCGCTGTTGAATCAGGACTACCCTGCCGATGAGTTTGAAGTGATCGTGGCCGACGGTTTCAGTACCGATGAAACCGTGCCGACGGTACGCAAGCTGCAAGCCGAGTATCCGAACCTGCAACTTCTGTTCAACCCGGCTCGCTTCAGCAGTGCGGCACGGAACACCTGCCTTCGCCACATGAACGGCAAGTACGCCGTGGTGGTGGATGGACACTGCCACATTCCGGATCGGCAATATCTGCGTCACCTCGTCAATGCTTTCGAGACGACCGGCGCGGATTCACTGGGTCGACCGCAGCCACTGGAAGCCGAGAAACCAACGGTGTTTCAGGAAGCTGTCAGTGCAGCTCGCGCCAGCAAGCTCGGCCACAATCCGGACTCGGACATCTTTTCGGATCAAGCCAAGTTTGTGGAGCCGCAAAGCACCGCTATTGCTTACCGCCGAGAGGTGTTCCACAAGATCGGTTTCTTCGATCACACCTTTGATGCCTGCGAAGATGTGGAGTTCAATCAACGGGTTTATACTGCGGAACTCACGTGCTTCTTTGAACCAAAGTTGAAGGTGATGTACCACCCGCGTGGGTCGTGGAGCAAACTGTTCTTTCAGTTGGGTCGTTACGGTTGCGGGCGGGCACGCCTTGCCTTCAAGCATCCGAAATCAATCACCATCCCCGCACTCATTCCGCCGTGTTGGGTTGCGTGGCTGGTGTTGGGCCCAATGTTTTGTCTGGCCGTACCGGTGCTGTGGTGGTTGTATGGCGGCTTACTCGCCCTGTATGCATTGGCCGTCTGCGCGGCATCGGCCAAGCTCGCGCTGACCAAACCCTTTGCGGTGGGTGTGCGAATACCGTTTGTGTTCCTAGCCATCCACTTCGGCTTTGCGTGGGGTTTCTGGAAGGAGTTCGCCAAGCAGTGCTTGCTACGCTTGCGGGGTGAACTTACACCTTCACACAGTTCCCAAACCGGTTGATCAGGGCGTTGGCCCCGGCTTGCGACAGGCGATTCTCTTTGACTGAAAGATCAACAATCGACTTGAGGTACGGTGAGGCCGCAAGAGCCTTAGCCCCGCGATCGGTGATCCTATTCCGCCAGAGGTCGAGGTAGCGCACGTTCTGCATATGTGGTGAAAGTGCCAAAGCCTCGACCCCCGCATCGCCGATGTCGTTCTCACGCAGCACCACTTCATCGAAACGGGCCAGGTGCGGACAATCTGCTAACTCTGACAAGCCAACGTCGCTGATGCGGTTCATCATGAGGTTGAGCTTCGGCCCGTGCATCTGCTGGATGATCGGCGACTTGAGCAGCGCCATCAGCCCACGATTGCCCATTTTCGTGTTGGGAAATGCCACGGCACGCAGTGTCTCGGCCATCGGCGCTGCACACAAAATTTCGACCCCTTCATCACCAATCGGGCTGCCGAAAAGGTTTAATGCAACGAGGTTTTGCAAGTGCGGCGATTGGCAAAGCTTCTTAAGTCCTGAGGTGGAGAGTTGGCCAAGATCAAGCGTGGTCAGGCTGCTGAACTTTTCTCGCGCTACAAAGTCCACGGCTTCCGGGTTCGCGTTTACCACCAGTGAAACTAGCTTCGACACATCAAGCGGATTCGCCGATGGTAGCGGTAAGCCGCGCAGTGAGCCACGGATTTCCAAACCACGCAACATCGTGGCGTTCGACGAAAATGCAAACTCCTCCAGTGCGTTGGGCCGACGCAGTTGCACAACGTCCATCACCAGATCAATTCGCCCGTCGAGCTTGTCCGGGATGTCGAGACGGATGAACTCGTCCGGCGACATATGCATTTGCACAGATTCAAGCCAGTCGCCGTAGGGGCTGTTGAGCCATTCGAGATATTCCGCTGTCAGGTCAAGACGAGGTCGATTCAGTGCGACATGAATCAACCCACGCTTGATCGACAAATACGGCATCGAGAGTCGCAAATGAGGTGAATTCTCAAGATGATGTTGCCCGATCCACGACGAACCATGCTGCTTGGTCAACTCGTTCATCCGCCGTGTCAACTGCCGTTGGTGCTCGATGTCCGACGATGGATGACTCAACTCCACCTGCAAGCGGATCAGTTCCGCACGTTCGGGCTGACTGCGTTCTTCGAGATAGTCGGCCAGCACCAACCGCGCGAGATCATCCGCCGGGCGTGCCCGGCACGCGGCAAGAAGTGCAGTAAGTTCAGGATCGGCGTCGATCACGATGCTTGCCTTCCATGCACGCTGGGATAGGTTCACTTCGGCGGTGTGCGTCATTCTATCCAAGGTCGGCCATGAATGTGACGGTCGTTGTGTTTGCGATTCTTTCCGCCATCACAGCGGTGTCGGCCGTGGGTGTGGCCGTGTCGCGGTCGGTGGTGCGTGGGGCCGTGTGGCTGTTGTTCTCGCTCATCGGCGTGGCGGGGTGCTACTTCCTGCTGGGCGCAGAGTTCCTGGGCGCCACGCAGTTGATGGTGTACGTCGGCGGCACCATGGTGCTGGTGGTGTTCGGCGTGATGATCACTAACCAGGGCCCGTTTGCCACGCTGCCGGTCAAGCGGATCGAACTGGTGATTGGTGCGTTGGTATCGGTGGCGTTGTTCGTCGCCATTGTGTTGGCGAGCCTGCAATTGGCGAAGCCGAGTGTGACTGTGGATGAACCGCTGCCGGGTGTCAATGAACTCGGCTTGAGCTTTTTGGGTGCTGGCGAAAAGAACTCGTTATTGCCGTTCGAGTTGGTGTCGGTTCATCTGCTGGTAGTGCTGGTGGCCGCAGCGTACCTGGCCCGCGCGAAGAAACGTTTAAGCCCGGTGCAGTCGATCCGCTGAAGTGGTTTGGCCCTTGCTGGCGCAGCGGGCTAGCGAGTTGTTGATAACGCTGTCTATTGGAAGAACCGATGTAGCCCGCAGCGCCAGCAAGGGCCGCTGGCTCGAATGCAAGAGCATTTGGCCCTTGCTGGCGTAGCGGGCTAGCGGGTTAAAGACAACGCTGGCTATTGAAAGAACCGATGTAGCCCATCAACGACAAACGGGGCACCTGAAGGCACCCCGTCTGCATGATTCGATCAGTTCGACTTACTTGTCTTTGTATTGCTTGAGTTCCAGCGCTGGGCTTGGGTTGCCACCAATGCTGTACTCGAGCTTCACGATGCCGAACTTCGGTGAGAACCAGTACTTCACGCTGGTTTCCGTGTTGGCGATGGTAAACTTGGCACCTTCGACCAACACGACATCGACCATTTCTCCTGCGGCTACTTTCAGTTTGCCGCCAACTTCCTTGGTCACGAAGTCACCTTTGACTTCACTGGTCTGAATCTTCGAAGCCACGGCCCACTTCTCATCCTTGGTAGGCTTGCCGTCTTTGAGAGCTAGGATCTTAACGCCGCCACCGTCAATCGCGGTGTCGTTGATTTTGGTTCGGTAGATGCCATCGGCCTTAATCACGATGGTTTCGTTGGCCACTTCCTTGTTGCTGAATTCGGTGACTAACTTGGCTTCGGAACCCGTGACTTCTTTCACCTTCACCACGATTTCATTCGTGCCACTGGCGTAGGTCCAACTTGAACCCTTGACGAGCGGGAAGAATTCCGATGTCGTTGCATCAGCAGGGGCTGGTGCAGGGGCCGGTGCTGGCTTAGGAGCTGGTGGTGTTACCGGTGGTGCGGCCTTGGGGTCTTGGGCCAGAATCAGGCCAGCCGTCAGAAGGAAGAGGCCACCGAACAGAAGTTTCCGCATAACCAAGAACTCCATCAAAGGATGTCGGGATGAGCAAAGTTAACCGTCAGCATACACGCCAGTTGGCGATTTGTCAGCGTTGAGCAGTTGCGATCTCAGTGGCTTTGTTCTGAAATCGTTCATGCGTCTTGCGTACAAGTTCCGCGAGCCCTGTGGCATCCAAGCCCATGTCTGCAAGCAACTCGTTGCGGTCGCCATGCTCGATGAACTTATCCGGATAGGCCTTACGGATGACGTTGCGGGTGTCCAACCCCGCCGCGTTTGCAGCCTCCAGCACCGCTGAACCAAAGCCACCATCCTGAGTGCCTTCTTCTACGGTGATGACGAACGGAGAGTTCTGTATTGCGGCGAAAATCGTCTTGGTATCCAGCGGCTTGACGAATCGAGCGGAGATCACGCCGATGTTCAGACCGTCTTCCCGAAGGTTTTTTGCTGCCGTCACACACGAGGATGCAATGGTGCCAAAAGCCAGGAAAACGCCATCTTTGCCGTGCAGGAGTGTCTCAGCCTGACCCATCTCGATTGCTTGATGCGGCGCGGAACGCGGCAGTACTTCAGCGTTAGCACGCGGATATCGAATGCTGACCGGGCCAGAATGCTTGAGTGCCCATTGCAGCATTGGCTCCACGTCGGCTTCGTCCGCCGGGGCGAGACTGGTCATGTTCGGGAAGAGTCGAAGGTATGGAATGTCAAAGCAGCCGTGGTGCGTTGGGCCATCGGGGCCAACCACGCCGGCTCGATCTACGCAAAACACAACTGGCAGGTTCTGCAGGCAAACTTCCTGGAAGATGTTGTCGAAGCCACGTTGAAGGAATGTGCTGTAGATGTCAACAATCGGCTTCGCACCGGTCTTGGCCATCCCAGCGGCAAAAGCTACGGCGTGGCTCTCGCAAATACCGGTATCGAAGAACTGCTTCGGGAAGTCAGCCCGCACGGTTTCGAGTTTGTTCCCCTGGCACATGGCAGCGGTCAGCACGCACGCTTTTGCGTCGGCCTTGAGCGCATTACCGATGGCCGCACTCATGATGTCGGTATAGGCCTTGGCGCTGCCCTTTTTCACCTTGATGTTTGTGTTGTCCAGCCCTACTTCTTCGAAGACACCTGGGCTGTGGAACGTGACTGGATCGTCCGCCGCTTGTGCAACGCCGTGGCCCTTGTTGGTGAAGATGTGCAGCAGGATCGGGCCTTTTTGCCCCTTGAGGTCTTTGAGAATTCGGCGCAGGCTCTTGAGGTCGTGCCCATCGACTGGGCCGAAGTAGCGGAAGCCGAACTCCTCGAACAGCATGCCTTCCTTGAAGTACACCTTGAGGGCATCGCGGAAGCTCTCCAAGCCGCTGCGAGCTGCTTCACCAATGAGCGGAATCGACTTGAGAATGTCGTTCAGTGCCTTTTTGCCACCTTGGTAGAAATCGGTCATCCTGTAACGATCAAGGTGCTTGGCCAACCCGCCGGTTCGTGGGCAGATGCCCATTTTGTTGTCGTTGAGCACCACCAGGAGATTCTGGTTCATCCCGGAGATATTGTTGAACGCCTCGAAAACCATGCCACAGGGGAGGGCACCATCGCCAATGACGGCCACAGCCTGGCGCTCATTTTGTCCAAGTAGATCGTCGCCTGCTTTCAGGCCGGAAATGGTGGATACACTCGCCCCAGCGTGCCCAGTCATGAATAAATCGTATTCACTCTCGTTGGGATTGGGGAAGCCCATTAACCCGCCTTTAGTGCGGATCGAACGGAATTTGTCATATCGCCCGGTGATCAGTTTGTGCGGATAGATCTGGTGCCCGGTATCCCAGATTAAGCGATCCTTACTGAAGTCGTAGTTCAAATGCAAAGCAAGGCACAGTTCTACCACACCAAGGTTGCTGGCGAAGTGAGCCGAACGCGTGGTCATAACGTGGACAAGTTCATCACGGATTTCTTGGGTCAATTGCTGCAGTTGCTCATCACTCAATTGTTGAATGTCGAGTGGACTCTTAATGGTTGGCAACAATGCAGGCATGGGTGCAGTCCACTGGGTTGTCGGTTCGGGTCGATCCTTCGGTTCGCTCATCGGTCTCGATTCACCAAGGTCGTGGTCAGATCGCAGAGCGTCTGACCCTTCGGGCCGATGACTTCGAGTGATTCGACAGCCACGCGGCAACATTGTTGCGCTTTTGCTCGACTTCCGTCGAGGCCTAAGAGATTAGGATAGGTGAGTTTACCTCGATTTGCATCTTTACCCACCCGTTTCCCGGCTACTTCACTTGAACTTTGCACGTCGAGAATGTCGTCAGTCACTTGAAACGCGAGGCCAAAAGCCTCCGCGAAACGGGTCATGGCATCCATGGCCGGATGGGAAATGTCTCCTTCGGAAGCTACCAGAACACCCATGCGAATCGCGGCGCGGAAGAGCGCCCCCGTCTTCGCCCGGTGGATGGCTTCCAACTCCGGCTTGATATCGTGGTTGTTAATTCGACCTTCGGCTACCAGATCCAGAACCTGCCCACCGACCATACCTGCCGGGCCGGCACCGCGTGCCAACTCGAGGGTGCAAGCAGCAGCGGTGGTGGCCGCGTAACCACGTGCCAGCACCTCGAACGACATCGTCAGCAGTGCATCGCCCGCCAAAATGGCCATCGCCTCGCCGAACTTCTTGTGGCTTGTCGGCAACCCACGCCGCAAATCGTCGTCGTCCATTGCGGGAAGGTCATCGTGAATCAGACTGTAAGTATGGATCATCTCCACAGCACACGCAGCGGGCAGAGCTGTTTGAACGTTGCCTCCGATGGCCTCGCACGCAAGGAGTGACAATAATGGTCGTAATCGCTTGCCAGGTGACAGTAAACTGTATCGAATTGCTTGCGTTAAACTGACTGGGCCATGTTCAGTAGCCGCGTCGAGCCAGACGCCTAATGCGGTGTCGATCATCGCCTGATATGGTCGCAAGCGATCCCAGACACTCACCGGTCACCTCGTTGATGAACAATGATGGAGAGTATAGCACGCCTGACATGTCTCAGGCCAGATTCTCGAATGCTAGCGATGAGATGGGTTTGAAAAGCCAGACCACTCTGCCACCACTTTCGATCAGATTCCCCTTCCGTTTGGAATGACTCCTCCTATCATTCTGCCTTCCGAACTTTGCTTCGGATTCCGCCTGGGCCATGTGGCTTAGGTGTGTGTCGGGGTCGGGGCACCAAGTGGGGCGATTATCGCCTCCCCCTTGCATCCCACGCTGTTGGAGGCATTTTCGTGGCTTCTCTTAACAAGACGAACAAGAGCGTGCAGAAACGCTTGCGAGTTACGGGTACCGGCAAAATCAAGTTCAGTAAGTGCGGAAAACGCCACTTGAATGCTCACTTTACGGCGAAACGTCGCCGTCAGTTGCGTGTCGCTGGCGTTTTGGGTAACGCCAAGATTTCCGCACGCTACCTCATCGCCATGAACCAGCAGTAACCCGCTACTGTTCGTCTCACCTCCAACACACACAGATAAGGACTTAGCACCATGGTTCGCGCCGGTAGCGGGAAGACAACCGCCAAACGTCGAAGTCGCACACGCAAGCTCACCAAGGGCTTCCGCCTCAGCCGACACAACTTGTACCGCCAAGCGATCTGCACACTTCTTCGAGCACGGGCTTTCGCGTTCCGCGACCGCCGAGCCAAGAAGCGTCAGTTCCGCAAGTTGTGGATTATCCGGATCAATGCCGCCTGTCGTATGCGTGGGATGCGCTACAGCGAGTTTATCGCTGGCCTGCAACGGGCACTTTGCATGCTCGACCGCAAAGCCCTCAGCGAAATTGCCATCCACGATCCCGTCACCTTTGACAAACTCGTCGAACTGGCCAAGAAGAACCTGCACCCCGATCAAGCTAAGCAGCACGCTGTCAAAGTGTAACAGTAACCAACCTCTCATGGCCATATCACGGCCTCGGAGTTAAAGTGTGATCAGTGGCAACCCCACTTGCTCACACTCCTTCGAGGCCTTGTCATGCGATTCGCACTCTCCACACTTCTCGCTGCCGCCCTCGCTTTGCCAGTTCTCGCTCAACCACCCGGCCGTGGCGGTGATCGCGAACGCCCATCGCCACAAGACGAACAACGGGCAGTCATCGAAAAGCTCACCAACCGCATCAAAGAACTTGAACAGAAGTTGAACGAATCGAACAAGAAGAAAGACGAGAAGAAGGAAGAAAAAGAAGACGACAAAAAAGAAATGAAGAAGGGCGAGAAGAAGGAAGAAAAGAAGGAAGAAAAGAAGCCAGAACCACGTCGTGAAGGTGATCGCAAACCAGCTGACGTACAACCACAACCATTCCCACCGCGTGATGGTCGCGCTCCGCAGCCTGGTCGCGGCGATGAGCCACGACCGCAGTTTGGCGGTGGTTCCGGCGGCCCACAAGGCGGTAATCAGTTCAACCCGATGGGTGGCCCACCACGCGAAGGCCAAGGACGCCCGATGGCTGGAATGGGTGGTGGTGGCATGGGAATGGGCATGAGCGGAGGTGGTGGCATGATGAGCCCCAACTCGTTCCCTGGAATGGACGCCCTCACGAAAGACGAACAAGAGATGTTCCAGAAGCTGATGACGAAAATGCGAACAGCCGGCGGAAAACCTGCACCACAAGCTGATCGCAAGCCAAACGTCGAGGAGCGTCTTGAACGCCTCGAAGGGATGATGCAAAAGCTAATGCAGCAGAAGCTGGATCGATAACTCAATCCGAATGAACGCGGCCATCGCCGCGTTCGGCTTTCTCGTCTCGTCCGGCACATTTGATACGATCGTGCATCGCTGGCTCCCGTTGGTCATCTCTCGTGATTTGATACAGCAAAACGCTTGCACTGCGTGGTACGATAACACCACGACCACGGTGACACATCATGTTGCGGAAGTTCCTTGCCACGATGGCTTTTGGCGTCGTCATCATTCCTGCTCTGGTTCAAGCACAACCCAACACAACGAATGCCTCGGCTCTGGCAAGGCTCAATTTGAAGTCCGAGTGGACGGCGAATATTCCCATCGCCAGCCGTCAGGATGGCTTGCACAAAGTTCAAGTGGTTGATGAAAACCAACTGTTTGTTCAGACCAAAAACGGCGCTCTGTTTTGTATGGATGCCAAGACTGGCCGCGAACTGTGGAAGTATCTGTACCCAACGAAGATGTCCGACGGTTACGCCGTAGCCGTCAACGAGCAATTCGTTTATTCGGTGAACGTCTCTCGTCTTTATTGCCATCAGCGTTTCACAGGTGTCCTGGAATTTGAAATTCCGTTGCCGGAATCGCCTGCCTCCGGCCCGGTTGTCGATGATGAAGTTTTGTTCATCCCTTATACTGGTGCGAAGATCGCCAGTTACGAACTGCCACCGTCTTATCGCACCTCTTCTGTTGCCAAACAGATCGCCAAAGAGCAGGGTTTGCTCGCTGGTAACCCAGCGGATTCCGTCGTGCAAAGAAATGCGTCGCGGAACACGACTCAGTACGTGAAGGAACCGGAAATCGACCGTATCAACGTGTCGCAACAATACCTTGATGGCACAGCGGAACTATCGAGTTCGCAAGCATCGCCTTCTATCTCCATGCTGCAATCCGTGCTTCCGCCTTACACAACTGGTGGACTCAACAAAGTCGTATCCGTCTCGATGTTGCCTTCGCTTAAGGCACCTTACACGTTGAAGCCGGACTACATGCAGTTCAACCAGATTTCGCCATCGATTTCTGCAATGCCACCATCCATCGCAAGGCTCTATGAGTTGACCAATCTGCGTCCGCCTGCTTTCACCCCAAAGGTGCGCTGGATCACCTATACGGCAGCGAAGGTTTACAGCGAGCCAGTTTATACACCCGCTAGCTCATTACGTTCCGGTCGACTTTGGATCAGTGTTGATGCGAACAAACTGCAAGCAATATCGCGTGACCGTGGCGAAGATGATGTCGTCCAGCAAATCTGGCGGATCGACGATAGCCCTGCTGCTCCGATGGCCGGGCCATTCCCGTTCAGCAAGGGCTTGGTCCTCGGAGTGCTCAGCCTGAAGAGTGGTGAAGTTCTAGGCATTGATTTGAACGGAGGTACGAGTGAGAACCCTAAATACGAGTTCCGCACGAACGTGGGCGGCACGCTGAACCGTAAGCCTGTGATTGCCGAAGATGGGATTTACGTAGGTGGCGATAACTCCGGCCTTGCTCGTATCAACGCTGCCACGGGTGAAGTCGACTGGCGCACTCCAGCGGACGTTGATCGTTTTGTAGCCATCACGGCTGATTCGGTTTACGCAAAAGATCGTCGTGGCAACTTGCATCAATTCGCAAAGGGACTGACCAACGACCGCCGATCCGTTTCAGCACGACCACTTGCTTCCGTTTCAATGCCGGACTTCATTGTGCCAGTGACTAACGACAAGACAGATCGCTTGTTTCTTGCATCCGAATCTGGCCAATTGATCTGCCTGCGTGACAACAGCGCACAAGCCGTGAAGGCCAAGCTCCTTGCTCAACCGGTGAAGCCTGAACCAGCAAAGCCGATGGATACAACGAAGTCGATGGAACCTGCAACTCCAGCACCAGTGTCAGACCCGAAGAAGCCTGTGCAGCCAGCAGTGGATCCAAAGAAGCCAGCCGAGCCAGAACCCAAGAAACCAATGGACCCGAAGTAGGCTAATTTGCAGGGAGGTTGCCTTGTCAAGAATCACTCGACTGGTATCCTTCCAACTTCCATTGTTTCGCAAGCTGAGACGATCATGGCGAAGACATGTTTTTTCACTGGCAAAGGCCACGCTTACGGTAATCAGAAGACCTACCGTGGTAAGGCCAAGTACCTGGGCGGGGTTGGTAAGAAAATCACCGGTATTAGCCGGCGTAAGTTCAAGGCGAACCTCCAACGAGTTCGCTGCATGGTCGATGGCGTAGTCGTTCGCGTTTGGGTGAGTACACAGGCCATCAAGAGTGGCTTGGTCGTTAAGCCGATCCGCCGTGAGCCGTTTAGCACTGTCAACGTCTAGGTTTCTCACAAAAAGTCCTACACTCTCCAAGTCGCGATGTGCCCGGTTCTCCGGAGTCACACGCGACTTGGTGTATTCTTGGAACTTGATTATGTCGCTCTCGATTGCAGACGTGAAGAAAGTGGCTACTTTGGCTCGGCTCGAGATGAGTGATGCCGATCTGAACAAGATGGCCGAGCAGTTGAACAATATCCTTGGCTATGTCGATCAACTTTCTTCGGTCAACACGGACGGCATCGAGCCGTTGGCCCATCCGTTGCCGCTGGCCAACGTCTTCCGCGAGGATGTGCCAGTGCCGAGCCTATCCGTTGATGCAGCACTGCAGAATGCCCCGACCCGCTTGGCGGACTTCTTCGGTGTGCCTGCCGTATTCGACAGCGACGAGCCTGTAAGTCATTAATGAAGGATTCACCGCAGAGGGCACAGGAGAGCACGGGAGGAAAAAACATGAGCAAAGATGAACTGAATGGATTGAGTGAACAGATCATCGGTGCTGCTATCCGTGTCCATCGTGAACTTGGACCAGGGCTACTTGAATCGGCCTACGAAGCTTGTTTAGAAGTCGAATTGCTCAACGCAGGCTTTCATGTTGAAAGACAAGTCGTTCTGCCTGTCATTTATTGTGGAATCAATGTTGAATGCGGCTATCGGCTAGATTTGCGAGTAAACCAAAACGTGATTCTGGAGATCAAAGCTGTGGAGCGGTTCGACAAAATTCACGAAGCTCAGATACACACTTATCTCAGGCTGACGAAACTCCATTTAGGCTTGCTCTTAAATTTTAACGTTACGCGCATGGTCGATGGTGTTAAGCGGATTGTCCGCGACTTCCCCGATTGAATAACAAAAATGATTTTCTCTCGTGCTCTTTTGTGCCCTCTGCGGTGAAACTTCTTCCGAGCCATTTATGTCACTTATCGAAAAGACGGCCACTGAACTCCTTGATCTGCAAGCCAGCGGTGGGGCCACCGCCACTCAAATCACCCAGGCCTTCCTAGAGGCCATTACGCAACGCGATCCGAAGATCCAAGCCTACATGCTTGTGGATGCGGAAGGTGCGATGAAACAAGCCGCTGCCGTGGATGCAAAACGCAAGAGCGGAGCAAAACTCGGCAAACTCGCCGGTGTACCCATGGCTGTGAAGGACGTGCTCTGCACCAAAGGTCTTCGCACCACGTGCAGTAGCAAGATCCTCGAAAACTTCGTGCCACCCTACGACGCCCATGTGGTCGAGCGGTTAAAGGCCGAGGACGCTGTCATCCTCGGCAAAACGAACATGGACGAGTTCGCCATGGGTTCGAGCACTGAAAACAGCGCGTATAAGAAGACAACCAACCCTTGGGACATTACACGCATCCCAGGCGGTAGCAGTGGCGGTAGTGCCGCAAGTGTGGCCGCCTGCGAAGCGGCCATGAGCCTGGGTACCGACACCGGCGGTAGCATTCGCCAACCTGCCGCGCTCTGTGGCCTCGTGGGTGTGAAGCCGACGTATGGTCGGGTCAGCCGGTATGGTTTGATTGCCTTTGCCAGCAGTCTCGATCAAGTCGGCCCGTTCACGCATGATGTGACCGATGCGGCACTGCTGATGGAAGTGATCGCCGGGCACGACAAACGCGATGCCACGTGCGTCGATCAGCCGGTGCCGGAGTACACCAAAAGTTTGAACACACCGGTGAAGGGCCTGCGAGTTGGCATCCCGAAAGAGTTCTTCGATGATGGCCTTGACCCGGAAGTGGCTGCTCTCGTGGAAGCCAGCCTAAAGCAGTATGACGCGATGGGGGCTATCCGAGTACCGGTGAGCTTGCCGATGGGCAGCAGCATGTCCGTCGCGGTGTACTACATCGTGGCCACCGCTGAGTGCAGCAGCAACCTGGCCCGGTTCGACGGGATGCACTATGGCCACCGTACCAAGCAAAAGGCAGACCTGATTGCGACCTACAGCAAGAGCCGGGGTGAAGCGTTCGGCAAGGAAGTACAGCGCCGCATCATGCTTGGCACGTATGCATTGAGTTCCGGCTATGGGGCCAAGTATTACGAGAAGGCTTCCAAGGTGCGTCGGCTCATTAAGAACGAGTTCGACACGGCCTTTGAGAAGTGCGACGTGATCATGGGGCCAACCAGTCCGACACCGGCCTTCAAGTTCGGCGAGAAGACCGAGAACCCTCTGGCGATGTACCTCAGCGACATCTACACGATCTCGTGCAACCTCGCGGGCATCGCTGGCATGAGCATCCCGTGTGGCTTCACCAAGAACAACCTGCCGGTCGGGTTGCAATTGCTGTCGCCAGCTTTCGATGAAGACCGCATGTTCCGCATCGCCCGGATGTACGAAGCCCAAACCCAGTGGCACACGAAGCGAGCGGGGGTGTAGGACAATGCTAACTACTATATTGTCGGAACTACACTTATTCACTATTCGCTGAAGTCTTGGAGTTTTTCATGCAGTATAACATTCCTCGGGATGACAGATGGAGCGGAAATAGCAGCAGCGATAAAGCTTCGAGCATTATCATCAAGCCACTTCCTAAAGTAAAATCTAGAAAATACACACTTAGACTTGAATCTGTTGATTGTACCAGTTTAGACTAATTTATTTTTAGTGTAATCGATACGCTGAACAATGTTGGATGTATACTGCTCGGACCGATTTTATTGCTTAATCGCATTGAGAAATATACAGTTTATCCATCAACTAATACTTATGAAATCCGTACTTATAAAAGACTCATTATTCTCCTAGATACAACTCCTACGGCGATGGCTTCAATCTCTGCTGTGCAACCGCCAGCTGGTGTAGACTTTAGAATGAGACAAGATTTAGTTACAGAGTGACTACACTGAAATTGAAAATACTTTGACTAAATATTCTTTTTGTAGACGGATCAAATATCTTCAATATTGCATTATTTATGCATATGACTGCTCACAATTGTTTCGTTAGACTTTTTATCCACTCCATCTGATCCGCAGTCAATGGTGGCACAACCTCCTTACCGTAGCGAATGCTTCGACTGTACGCACCATTCAGGTACGCCATGTCGATCAGTTCCTGGAGATCGAGAGCAGCATCGGGGTCTGTCTTTCGCAGAGGAATAGCGATCGTCGGCAATCGATCAGCCAATTGGATCGGATAGACCTCGGCTTGTGATGGTTTCCAACCACGGACGACGGAAACGTAGTAGTCTGCCGGATCACGACGTTGGCGTTCCGCTGCCGGGATGAACAACACGGAAGTCCCTCCACGCAGAAGATCGATCTCCACCACGCTGACACCACCGCTCAAGTAGTTGTGTCGCTTGCGGATGTACAACTCTTGCTCGGCCACGCTTCCCTTGTTGGTTGGGCTGAGAACTTCGATTGCGGTAATCAATTGGCCATCATCCTTCGCTTCACGGATGACCACTCGCTTTTGCTTCTTGGGAACGGACTTGACCTTGTAGAGGCTAGGTTTTGTCATGTTCTGCGTGAGAGTGGCTACACCTCCGCTCTCTGTGTCATAATCATATTCATCGGTTTCAGCTACAGAAACATCTGGTACAAACGACGCTTCACGCTGCTCTTCGACGAACAGGCCTACATAGACTTCGGTGCGTGCAACGAGGTCTTTCGGCAAGCCCGGATTCAACTTGTCACGTATGTACATTGCCAGCGCGGAATGCACATCGCTCCAGTAGGCTTCAAGATACGGATTCATTCCGGGGAATGGATTCTTCATCACGCGGCCTCGCTGTCTGTACACATCATACCTGATACCTACCCCAGCATCACCCTCGCCGCATTCCTCCCCGCGGCACCCATGACCCCACCGCCCGGGTGGGCGGCAGCACCGCACAGATACAGCCCCTTCACGGGGGTGCGGTAGTTGGCGTACCCGGCCACTGGTCGCAAGCTGAACAGGCTGTTCAAGCCCATCACGCCCTGCATGATGTTGCCACCGGTGATGCCCCACAGGCGTTCCATGTCCGGTGGCGTGATGATTTGTCGGTGCAACACACTCGCTTTGAAGTTCGGGGCGTACTCGTTGAAGATGTCGAACACGCGATCAGCGAACTTGTCCTTCTCCGCGTCCCACGTCGTGCCTTTCAACTCGTACGGTGCGTACTGCACGAACATGCTAAGGATGTGCTGACCCGGTGGGGAGAGAGTGTCATCAAGGGCCGTGGCCATTGTCGCTTCGATCATCGGGTTGGTGGCGGGCTTGCCGTACTTGGCGTCGTCGTAGGCCTGCTCGATGTACTCCAGCGTCGGGCAGATGTGCATCGTGCCATGATGCTGTGGGCCAACACCGCTTGTGGTCAGGCACTTGAACTGCGGGGGTTCGCTCAGGGCTACGTTGATCTTCACCGTGGCACTGCTGTAGTCGATGCGTTTAACGGCAGCCTTGAAGTCCTCGGGCAGGTCACTCGGGTTCATCAATTTCAGGAAGGTAATGTTCGCATCGGCACAACTGGCCACCTGCTTGGCGTGCAACTCGGTGCCATCCGCCAAGGCAACACCCGTCACCCGGCCATCCTTCACGAGGATGCGTTCGACCTGTGCGTTGGTGCGAATCTCTGCACCGTAACTTCGTGCTGCTTGGGCGATGCTGTGCGAGATCATGCCCATACCGCCGCGCACATACCCCCATACTCCGCGCACGCCGTTGCACTCTCCCATCACATGATGGAACAACACATACGCCGTGCCGGGGGCGCTGGGCGGAACGAAAGCACCAATCACTGCATCAGTGGCGATAGTCGCTTTGAGTTCTTCGCTCTCGAACCAACGGTTCAAGATGGGCGTTGCCGCACCGGTCATGATCTCCACCGCCTGCGTACCGATGTCTCGACCCAGCTTGCGGAACTTCATGCCGAGTTGGCCGAGGTTCCACAAGTCGCCAAGGCCACCGAACGGATCGGGCGGAACTTGATCCAGCAGTGGTTCAAGGAAGTCCGCCACGCGGGTGAGCATCGCTTCAAACTTTGGATACGCCTCGGCGTCCTTCTTGCTGAACTTGGCAATCTCCCGGTACGTTTGCTCCTTGTCCGGCCCCATGAGCAATGATCGACCATCGGGGAATGGCGTGAAACTGCTCGGGCTGCGTGGGATCATCTCGAAGCCATGCTTCTTAAGTTCGAGATCACGGATGATCTCTGGGCGGAGCAGGCTGTTCACATAGGCAGCGGTGCTCACCTTGAAGCCGGGCCACGTCTCTTCGGTGATGCAACACCCGCCCAGGATGTCGCGCCGTTCCAGCACCAGCACCGACTTACCCGCCTTGGCGAGGTACGCCGCCGTGGTCAGGCCGTTGTGTCCACCGCCAATGATGATTGCGTCGTAGGTTTTGTTCATGTGCTTAGTGTATTCTGAGGGAACGCTGCTCCGCATACTCACGAAGAAGGATTATTCATGCACGCACGTCGATACTTTCTGCAGTCGTCCGTGGTCTTGTGTGCAGCGCCGCTGCTTTACGCCATTGAGCCGATCAAGCGACCAAGCAAGACGGCCAAACTCGAACTGAGCCTCGCAGCCTACAGTTTCAACAAGGCACTTGATTTGAAGAAGCCGACGATGACACTCTTCGAGTTCATCGACTTCGCAGTGAAGCAGGACATCCCCGCTGTGGAACTCACCAGCTACTATTTCGCCGAGACGACCGAAGCGTACATCAAGAAATTACGTGACCACGCCGACAAGCTGAAGTTGAAAGTGTCTGGCGTGCCAGTGCGAAGCGATTTCTGCCAGATCGATGATACCAAAAGGCAGGCCGACATTGACCATGTGACCACATGGGTACAACATGCTGCGGCCCTCGGGGCGAAGACTGTCCGTATCTTCGCCGGGAATCTGCCGAAGGGCGACACACTGGAAAACGCCCAGAAGCGAGTCGTGGAGAGCATCGAGAAGTGTCTGCCCGCCGCCGAGAAAGCAGGGGTGATCCTGGCCCTAGAGAACCATGGTGGCATCACCGGCACGCCGGAACAACTGCTGGCACTGGTGAAACCGATCAAGAGTGCCTACCTCGGCGTGAACATCGACACCGGCAACTTCAAAACCGCCGACCCCTATGCCGACGTGGAAAAGATCATCCCCTACGGCATCGTGTGCCAACTGAAAACGGAAGTGTTCCCCGGTGGCAAGAAGCAGGAAGCCGACCTGAAGAAGCTCATCGGCTTACTGAAAGCCGGCAACTACCACGGCTACGTGGCACTGGAGTACGAAGCCGGGGGCGATCCACTGGTCGAGGTGCCGAAGGTGCTGAAGACGTTGAAGCAGTT